>NZ_JAUSXL010000001.1:0-300000 GCF_030815975.1 Variovorax paradoxus | reverse complement strand
TCTGCAGCTTGCTGGCCACCGAGTACATGTCTTCGCTGGAGTCGGTGGTGGTGGTGTTGAGCACGTGCACCATGCCGATGAAGCAGGAGCCATAGATGGCACCCGAGAGCAAGGTGAGGCATTTGTCCTGGTCTTTTTCCACCTGCTTGGCGATGGTGGCCAGCGACGAGGCGGTGGAGGTGTCGATGAAGAGATCCGGGTGGCAGACATTCCAGACCCGGATGGCCTTGTCGACGTCGATGATGAAGGGGGCCAGTACCTGCGCGTTCTTGTGGGTGCAGGTCGCGCTGATCACCAGCGTGCCGGCGATGTCATGGCGTTGGTGTTGGCTGTTGGTCTGGCTTTGTGCGGCCGTGCTTGCAGCGCCGGAGATGGAGTCGCCGAGCCACGATGTTTCATCGCTGACGAAGGAGGCCACGGTCGCGGCATGGGTCTGGCTGCTCTGCGCATTCTTGTCGAAGGCGAAGTACTGGACGTTCATCTTCATCGAGTCGGCCGAAATAGGCAGCGACTTGATCTGCGTGCGGTTGTAGTCGATCGGGCTCTCGGGCCCTGAGCTCACAGTCTTGATCTTGCGTTTGAGCGGCAGGATGTCCTGCTCGGACTGGATCTTGGCCTTGCTGTATTCCACCGCGGCGGCCGTGATCTGCTTGTTGACCTCGCCGCGCTGCTTGGCCATGTCGGAGGTATCCACGTCCATGTCCATCAACTCCTGGATGGTCATGTCGAAGCTGCGGCGCAGGGTGATCAGGTCATTGAGGTGATCCTCGGCGTCGTCCGCCGGGCTTTGCTTGGCCGCGATCTGCGAAAGCAGATCGAGTCGCTCCTGCGTCACGAGGTTGCCGAGTGCGAGGGTCGGGTCGTAGGGAATGGTGGAAGGCATGGCGTTCTCCTGTTCGAGGGTTGATCGAGCACTGCGCTCGGTGGTTGGGAATCGGTGGGCTGTTCGTGAAGTCATCGTAGGAACGGAGTGCTCTAAACGGTTTAAAGTGTTGCTAAACGTTCCTAAAGGGTTCGCACCTGCATTCCCGAGTGCGGCGGTGCTCGTGACGAAACCCATTCGATCGATCGGGCAGGGAGTTGTCTTTTTTCGTTGTCAGCCAGGTCGCCTCGCCAGGGGCACCAAGGGGCGACCGCACCAGGAGCTTTCAATGGCCGCCTTGCGTCACATCTGCATTTCCGATCTGCACCTGGGTGCCAGCTACAGCCTGCTCACCGGGATCGACGGTGCGGGTCATGTGGCACCGGGAGCGCGTTGCGAAACCCTGGTGGCGCTGATGGATGCGCTGGCTTCCACGCTGGTGCCGCTGTGCGACGACGAGCCTCCGACGCTGGTGTTGCTCGGCGATGTGCTCGACATGGGCCTGTCGCCGATGAACACGGTGTCGCAGGCGTTCCGCATGTTCCTGCGCGAACTGGCGCGACTGCGCAGCCAGGGACTGCGCCTGTCGCCGCGAATACGGGTGGTGCCGGGCAATCACGACCATCACCTGTGGCGCATGGCGCAGGATCAGAGCTTCGTGAGCCGTGCGCGATCCGGCGCGGTGGATGCCGACATGCCGCAGATGACGACGCTGATGGATGTGCCTGGTCGCTCCTGGCCGAGCTGCGAGTTGCTGGCCGCGCTGGCGGGGACCGAGCCGGGGCTGGGCGACCTCAGTTTCGAGTTGGCCTATCCGAACTTCGGGTTGGTCGATGCGGCGCGCCGTCGTGCGGTGGTGCTGCACCATGGCCACTATGTGGACCCGATGTACCGCGCGATGTCGATCCTGGTCGAGCACCAGACGCCGCGGCCGCCCCATGCACCGCCGCGGCCGTTGACCGTGGAGCAGATCGAGGCCCGCAACGGCGCGTGGGTGGATTTCCTCTGGTCCGACCTCGGCAACGCCGGCGCCGTGGGACCGGAGTCCGAGAAGCTCTATGAAATCATGCGCGACGCGGGCGCATCACAGCGCTGGTCGCAGCATCTCGCACGATGGATCACCGAGCGCCTCGGCGAGACCCTGGACGTTGCCGCCGTGATGCCCTTGATCCAGGGCGTCACCGTGCAGCAGGCCGTCAGCGGGGTGGTGGACGCCACGCTGGTCCGTGGCGCCGAAGCCCAGCGCGGAGACTACCGACGCCTGGTCACGCCCGACGACGCCGCTCATCTGCGGTGGTACCTCGGGGGAGCGGTGACGACGCAGTTGAAGAGCGAGGGCATCGATCCGCAGGACATTGACCTGCGCTTCGTCTACGGCCACACGCACAAGCCCTTCGAGGACGAGCTGCCCGTGCCCGGGTTGGCGCGTCCGGTGAAGGTCTACAACACGGGCGGCTGGGTGATGGATCAACCCACGATGACGAGCCCGCAGGGCGCGGCCATCGTGCTGATCGATGGCGATCTCAACCTCGCGTCGCTGCGGCTGTTCAATGATCCGGTGCATGGTGCCAGCCCTGCCGTTCACGCTGCCGGCACGGGGACCCCCAGTGACCGTGACAACCCCTTGGTGCTTGCGCTCGATCAGGCCCTGGCGCATCACGCCGGCGATTGGGAGCACTTCACCCGTTGCGTGGTGGCCGCTGCACAGCGCCACGCGCGTGAATTGCTGGACGAGTTCTTCGACCCGTCGGCGGGCGGTGGTGATATCGGCCCGTCGCGACACCACGCTCGACCCCCGATGGCGGTGAACGGAGGCTGCGCATGAACGGTTACCAGACCATCTCGCGTCCGCTCGCCGAGATCGGCGACAGCTATGACGTGGTCGTCGTGGGCTCCGGCTATGGGGGCGCCATTGCGGCGTCTCGAATGGCGCGTGCGGGCCGGACCGTCTGCGTCCTGGAGCGTGGACGCGAGATTGCGCCCGGGGAGTACCCCAACGACCTGCACAGCGCACAGGCCGATCTGCAGGTGGATGGCCAGCGCGGCAGGCTGGGGCCGCGCGATGGCCTGTTCGATCTGCGCATGAACGACGACATGCTGGCGATGGTGGGCTGCGGACTGGGGGGCACCTCGCTCATCAATGCCAATGTCGCGCTGGAAATGGACCCGCGGCTGTTCGACGACCCGGCATGGCCCGCGCCGTTCCGCACCGAACCTGGCGTGCTGGAGCCCTATGCGCAGCGCGTGCGCTCCGTGCTCGATGTGCAACCCTACCCCGAAAAGGCACCCGTTCTCAACAAGATGCGGGCCTTGCAACATTCAGCGCGTGCGCTGCGGCGTCCGTTCCGCCGTGCGCCTCTCGCGGTCAATTTCAAGGATCAGCTGAATCCCTTCGGGGTGACACAGCCGGCGTGCAACAACTGTGGCGACTGCACCAGCGGCTGCAACGTCGGCGCGAAGAACACGACCTTGATGAACTACCTGCCCGACGCGTGCCGTCACGGCGCGCAGGTGTTCACCGGCGCGCTCATCACGCACCTGGAGCGAGAGGGCACGCGCTGGCGTGTGCATTTCGAGGCGATCCCCCTGCGCACGGCACGCGCGGGACTGCCATCCGAGCCTGCCTCGGCTGGCAGCGTCCTGGCCGACATCGTGATGCTGGGAGCGGGGGCGCTGGGTTCGACGGAGATCCTGTTGCGATCCAAGGCGCGTGGGCTTGCGTTGTCGGATCGCGTCGGCCGCTCTTTCTCGGGCAACGGCGACGTGCTCGCGCTCGGGTACGACAACTTCTGGCGCACCGGCGAACCCGGTCCGAATGGCGAATGCCAACCCGTCCCGGTCTACGGCATCGGCGCGGGCAGCAACAAGCTGCAGCCCGAGCAAATGCCCGGCCCATGCATCACCGGCGTGATCGATGCGCGCCGCGAAAAGAATCCGCGCGAGGGCCTGGTGATCGAGGAAGGGGTGATTCCCGGTGCGCTGGCGTCGCTGATGCCGCCCTTGCTTTTCGCGGCCAGCGCCATGGTCGGGGGCGAGACGCAATACGGCGCCAGCGAGGCCGCCACGCGTCTCGAAAGTGCGCAGGCACTGGGCGACGTGGTGCAGAACCATCCCGCCTCCCTCACCGAGCAATCCTACATCGGCCCGGTCGCCCGCACGCAGACCTACCTGGTGATGAGCGTGGACGACGCCGGTGGCGAGCTCAAGCTGGTCGACGACCGTCTTCGCATTCACTGGCCGGATGCCGGCATGAGTTCCACCATCGCCAACGACCATCGTTGGCTGGCCGAGGCCAACGAAGCGGTGAAGGGTGTGTTCCTGCCCAACCCGCTGTGGAGCGATGCCCTGGGCCACAAGCTCATCACGGTTCACCCGCTGGGTGGCTGTGGAATGGCGGACGATGCGGAGCGCGGTGTGACCAATGCGGACGGGCAGGTCTATGCCGGCACCAGTGGCAGCGATGTGCACGAGGGGCTTTATGTTTGCGACGGCTCCTTGCTGCCCGCGGCCGCGGGTGTGAACCCGCTGCTGACCATCGGCGCGCTGGCGGAACGCTGCTGCCAGCGCCTGTGCGACTCGCGCGGCTGGACGCTGGATCTCACGCTGCCCGCTGCCCGGCCACTGCCTTACACGACGGATGAAACGGCGGCGCCGGAGAGCGTCACATCCCTGCAGGTGCAACTGGAGGAGGGCGCCGAGTATCTGCTGAAGACAGCGTTGCAGCACTTGAAAGAAGGTGCGATCGACGCGGCGCGCAAGCTGTTGTCGAACTTGATCTCCGAGCACCCGGAATACCTCAGTCCGAGCTTTCAGTTCACCGAGCGCATGCAGGGGTTCGTGAGCCTGGAATGCGAAGGCGGCTTGGGCGAGGGCCTGCCGCCCAGGCTGGTCAGCCGCTACGAGCTGTCGGCCGCCTGGGGGCGCGCTGCCGGCCACGCGCTGGACTTCGAGTTCACCATTCGCACCGAGGACCTCTACCGCATGATCAGCGATTCTTCGCACGAGGCGCAGATCACCGGACAAGTGACGTGCATGGCGCTGAGCCCCACGCCCATGCAGGTGCAAAGCGGCCATTTCCGACTGCTGCCTCCTGCGCCGGAAACGGTGGAGACCTGGACCATGCGCTACGAGATGGCGCTTGTGCGGCCGGACGCGACCCCGCTGCGCTTTGCAGGTTCCAAATGGCTGCACCAGCAGCCCGGATCCTCGCCGTGGACCGACCTCACCACGCTCTTCGTGGACATCGATGAAGCGGGCCCCACGCCGCGCCGGATCGCGCAGGGCATTCTTTCGCTGGGCCTGGAGGATCTCATCTGGCAAGCCAACACGCTCTCGACAAGCCCGCCGCACGATCTCGATGGATACCTCGAGAATCTGCTTCCGGAAGCCAGATCGGCCATCGATCGCGCCTACCTGGCCAAGTTCGCCGGATTCTTCGGCCGCACCGTGTTTCGCGCTTACGGCGGGTTGTTGTCGGACCTGGCGGCGGCCACGAAAGCGTCGACATCGCCCGCACCCCCGATCTCTTCGCGACGTATCCCTAGGCTTCCGGTCGCGCAGGTGTTTCCGCTGGACCTGGCCCATGGCGTGGTGCTTCGGCTCACCCGCTACCGGGCGGGTGCCAAGGGGCCGGTGATCCTTGCTGCTGGCGTGGCGATGCGGGCCTCATCCTGGACGGCCACGACGACATCGGAAAGTCTGGCCGAAGCGCTGTGTGCCCGGGGCTACGACGTCTGGCTTTTCGACTACCGTGGCAGCCCCGATGCCGTGGGCTCGCAACAAAGCTTCTGCATCGACGACATCGCCCGCACCGACTGGCCGGCAGCGGTGGACTTCGTGCGCCGTGCGACCCGTGCGGACACGGTGCAGGTGGTGGGGCATTGCGTGGGTTCGATGAGCGTTCTGATGGCGCTGCTGGACGGACTGCAGGGCGTGCGCTCGGTGGTTTCTTCGCAAGTCACGCTGCACCCGTTGACCTATTGGCTCAACCAGGCCAAGACCGACATCGGCCTGGCGCGCTTGCTGGAGCACGGTCGGCAGCTTGGCGGCCTCTTCTCCCCGGTGCCGGGCACGACGCAGGCAGACCGCGAGGTGGATGTCATGGCCTGGAGTGTGCCGGTGCCGCGGGGGCAGACCTGCAAGAGCCCGGTGTGCAAACGGATCAATGCGTTCTTCGGACCGGTGGTCCTGCATGAACATCTGAATGAGGGAACGCATTTCGCCATGGGCGAGATGTTCGGCCCCATCTCCCTGTCCGTCTTCGACCAGCTCGCGCTGATCATGCAGCGCGGACGCGTGGTCGACGCGCAGGGCGGTGACACCTATCTCACGGCCGACAAGGCGCACCGCATGGCCCTGCCCATCAGCTTCATGTCCGGTGGGTTGAATACCCTGTTCAACCCCGAATCGTCGCTTCGCACCGAGGCCTGGCTTGCGCAGCACAACGGGCCGCGGTGGTACCGGCGCCGTGTGATGGAGCGCTACGGCCACCTGGACAATTTCGTCGGGCGCCACGCCGCGCGCGATGTCTACCCTTGGGTGTTGGCGGAGCTGGAGCGAGGAGACGCGTCGCCTTGACGTGCCCGGGCGAGCAACAGGCGCAGCGCGTTGCCGGCATCGCCTGCGACTTGCTCGCCGTGTGCCAGCGATGCAATGGCGGCCTCATCCAGTCGCGCGCCGTCGGCATACCAGGAAGCCAGCTCGGTCTGGGTGTGAAATTCAAGCACGCGGTCGCGGACGGCCGAAGCCACTTTGTGTTCCAGCCATGGCGTTGCTTCGCCGCGGTGCTTGCGGCCCGCGATATCGGCACCCTGCAGCATGGCGGCGTCACGCAGGCGCCCCTGTCCCGCCGCGAGGTAAGCCAGGGTGCCGGCGAACTGGCGTGCGCCAGTGGCGCGACGCATGAGCGGCAAGGCTTCTCGCAGGCGCTCCGTCGCGCGGTCCACTGCCTCGCGCTCCACGTCCAGGCGGATCAGGTACGAATGCGCGAAGGCCTCCGAGGCCGCCATCCTGAACTTGGCGCGTGCCTCGCGTGAATCCAGGAATGCGAGCAGGCAGCGCTCGGCGTCCTCGAGCCGTCCTGCCAGATGAAAGGCGACGCCGCGGTTGGTGAGCAGGTAGGCCTCCGTGCGCGAGTCGCCTGCCGCCTGCGCGAGCGGTATGGCACGTTCGATGCACGCCAACGCCGCGGCCGCATTGCCCTGACCCAGATGGACGACCGCCGATGGAAACAGCCAGCGCGCACGCATGGCACCGAGCGCAGGAAACTGAACGAACAAGGGCTCGCACGCATCAAGGTGCTGCTGCGCCTTGGCATATTGCCCGGCGACCGCGCTGATGAAAGCCGTCAGGCAATGCACCGCGACGAGTTGGTCGAACTGGCTGTGCTGCTTGAATACGGCGCCGGCCGAGTTCAGCAGCGCCATGCGCTCGTCGTAGGGCAATGCATATAGCCCGACGACGGCCAGGCCGAACTCGAAGTTGGCGCGTGCGGTCTCGGGCGTGGCCGGACCGAGCAGCGAGCGCCCGGCCTGGAACCACTGGAGGCATTCGCTGAAGCGGCCGAGCTGGTACATCAGCGGTGCTGCCATTGCCAACAGGCCGAGCGCCAGCGACGGGTCGCCATCCGGTCCGCTGGTCCATTCGATGGCTGCACGCAGGTTGTCCACTTCGGGGGCGAAGGTCATCGTCCACTCGTCTTGCGTGATGCGCTCGGCCCCCCGCAGCGAGAGGTGGCTTCGAAGGGCCCGTAGCAGGCCATTCGCGTGCCGGGTGCGCATCGCGGCCAGCTGGTCGTCCTCGGAGAGCTTCTCCAGGGCATAGGCACGCGCGCTTTCAAGCAGACGGAAGCGCGGTCGTGCATCGCCTTCGACGACCACGAGCGAGCGGTCGACCAGCGCCCCCAGCGCATCGAGCCAGGCGCCGGCGTCCGTCCCCGCCGGCTGCTCGGCAACCTGTTCAGCCAACTCGAGGCCAAAGCCACCCACCATCACGCCCAGTCTCCGGAAGGTACTTTGTTCGCTTTCGGAGAGCAGCGCATAGCTCCAGTCGAGCGTCGCGCGCAGCGTTCGGTGGCGCGCGTCGCGGTGGCGTTGCGCGCTGGTCAGAAGGCGAAAGCGACTCGCAAGCTGGCGATGCACTCCGGCCACCCCCAACAGAGCCACGCGACCGGCCGCCAATTCGAGGGCCAGAGGCAAGCCGTCCAGTTCGCGGCAGATCTTGATGGCGGTGGCGACATTGCTGTCGTCGATGTCGAAGCGGGAGTTGCCGGCGCGCACGCGATCGCGAAACATGGCAATAGCGCCGGCTCCGCAGGCTTCATCAGCGCGTGTTCCGCTGGCCGGGACCTGAAGTGCACCGACTCGCAGCACGTGCTCGACGTCCAGTCGCAGCGGCTCCTGGCTGGTGGCGAGCACGTGCACACCGCGCGTGCCGCTCAGCAAGGCCTTCGCGAAAATGGCGGCCTCGTCGATCACATGCTCGCAGTTGTCCAGTACCAGGCAAACCGACTGGTCGCGCAGGCGCTCGGACAACTCCTCGATGGCCGGGCGCGTGCCTGCCAACTGGATGCCCAGCACTTGGGCGGCTTGGCTGGCCAGGTCGGCCGGCGGGCGCAAGCCCACGAGCTCGATAAGCCAAACGCCGTCGGCGAATGAAGCCGACAGCGTGTGGGCGGTCGCGACCGCCAATCGGGTCTTGCCAATACCACCAGGACCCACGACGGTAGTGAGCCGATGCTCCGTGGCGACTTGGATCAGCTCAGCCAGTTCCCGGTCGCGGCCCAGCAGCGGCGCGCGAACGTTCGCGATCGCGGCGGAACCGCGCCATGCGGATGGTGGCTTCGGCATAGGTGGGACTGTTGCGTCCGGCGTGACGACGGGTGCGGGACGGGCGGCGTCGGGCACCGCCACACGATCCACCTGCGCGCTGAGGCGATAGCCCCGCCCGGGGATAGTCGCAATCAATTTGGCGCCGAGCACTTTGCGCAGCGCGCTGACCTGAACGGACAAGTTGTTTTCTTCGACCACCAACCCGGGCCAGACGCGATCAAGCAACTCCTGCTTTGTCAGCAGTTGATCGCGGTGCTGGATAAGTACCAGCAGCAGGTCGAAGGCGCGGGTGCCGAGAGCGACCTCCTCACCGTCAAGGAATACGGTACGTTCGGTAGGGCGCACCTCGGCGAGACCGATTCGATAAATCTCTTGCATGTGAGGGTCCGCTGAGAGTTGAATCCGTGCGCAGTCCTGACAAGGGCTCCGCGCAGAACGCGGATGACGTTCGCGGCGAATCAAGATTGGAACGAATCTTAAGGGAACCTCTCGGCAACCGTGCATTTCCCGCACGATCCAGACGGACGTAGAAAAGATCGCCTCGGGAGTACCAGTCTTTTAGACGAGTGCGAAGTTTTTTTGAACGTGGCATAGCAACGCCGAAGCACTACAGGCATTTCAAACCGCGGCAAAAATTCGGACATGCCTCAGTCTTTTCGAGCTTGGGTCACATTCAGGTGGGATGCTGACAAAAACTTGGACTACCAGGAGGTAGTTCATGTATTCATACGAGGACAGGATTCGAGCGGTCGAGCTGTATCAAGCTCGGCAAACGCATCAGGGCGACCATCCGTCAGCTGTGTTCCCCAACCAAGAATGCCCTGAAAGGCTGGTACCGCGAATACGAGCAGCGGCTCGATGTGCATGAGTGGTTGGCGAGGCGCCTGCCGAAGGGGCCTCGGCTGCAATGACGATCCTTGTCGGACAGAGAGATATCTTTGCATCTTGGGGCGCTTCTTTTTGAAGCGCTTTTTTTTGATCAAAGAGGACCATGGTTCGCCGGTGTCGAAGGCGGTCGATTAACCGCTCGCGAATGCTGAATTGACGCCTCACACGGCCTTGTCGATGCTGATCGCCGAGGAACTTGAAATCTCGCTCGCTCGCGTCAGGCTTGCGCATGCGCCGCCCGATGCTTCCCGCTATGGCAACCCTCGCGCCGGCGGTGCGCAGATCACGGGGGGCTCCAACTCGGTTCAGGGTGCCTGGGAGCCGCTTCGAACGGCAGGCGCCATGGTGCGGGTCATGCTCATCGAGGCGGCGGCACAGGAATGGCGCGTCGCGGCAGCCGAGTGCCGCGCGCAGGACGGCGTCGTGATTCACGCATCCAGCGGTCGGCACCTCAGCTACGGGCAACTGAGCCAGCGAGCGGCCGGCTTGCCGTTGCCCAAGCAGGTTGCGCTCAAGGCACCCGAAGCGTTCAAGCTCATCGGGCGTCCGCTCAAGCGCCTCGATGCGGCCGAGAAGGTCGATGGCCGTGCGCCAGGTGGTTCGCATCGACAACACCGTGGCGGTGCTCGGCGACCACTCCTGGGCGGCGAAGCAGGGGCTCGCCGTGTTGAAGATCGTCTGGGACGACGGGCCGGCGGCGAGCATATCGACGGCCGGCATCCGCAAGAAGCTGGAGGATGCTAAACCGCGAGCTCGTGAACGACAGCGTGCAGCAGCTTTATCACAGGATCACCGGCTGACGCGGCTCGGTAGACAAGCGCGACCGGCACTCGAGAAGGCGTCATCTCGACGCGAAGAACCGCGATCTGCCCCAAGCGCTGTTCTGCCGTGGCCATGGCCCGTGGCACTGCGGCCAGCCCCGCCCCGGCTGCCACCAGTTGCACGTTGGTGGCTGGGTTGTTCGAGACGATGCACGGTGCCGGTACTGCGACACCCGCCCGCAGGAACTGGCTCTCAAGCGCCTGGCGGCTCAGCAGCGCCGGCTCCGGCATGATCCATTGGCCATCCACAAGCGCATCCCATCCGACGTTTCTTTTTCTTGCCAAGGGATGCGTGGGCGGGGCGATCACCACATACTCGTGCTCTGCACAACGTTTGTAGACCAGGCGCGTGGCTCGCTTGGCGGCAAACGCTGCTTGATTGAACGAGGTCAACAAGGCATCGAGTTCTCCCTGCAACAGGGCCTCGAACAACTGCGGTACGGCCTGCTCGCGCAGCCGAACGACAACGCGTTCACTGCGAGCCTGCAGCAATGCCAGCACAGCGGGCAGTGCGCCGCCGGCCGCCACGGCGGGTGGTGCGCCGAGATGCAACACCGCAACGGGTTCTTCGCTCGAGGCGTGTGCCGCCTCGCTGAGATGCCCGAGCGCCGCCAGCAGCGTTGCCGCGCCCTGCACGATCACCTCGCCGCGTGTCGTGGGCGCCAAGCCGCGAGCGCCGCGCCGGAACAACGGAAACCCGAAGGCCTCCTCGACCTCCTTGAGCGTCTTGCTCAACGCGGGCTGAGACAGATGCAGCGTGGCGGCGGCCTTGCTCAGGGTGCCGCAGCGATGCAGTTCCACCAGCAGCCGCAGATGCCGGAAGCGCAGGCGTGACACAAGGCTGTCGAGCTCGTCCTGCATGGCAAGGCATTCCATTAAGTTATAACTAATTGAAAATATATCACTGTTCTCATAAGTGCCATGCGACCTATGCTGTGTCAACGGCGCTCTCGCGCCAACAACGGAGACAGGTCTGATGAGACGATGTTTTGCCGCGCTGCTTGCCACCTTCCTGGCGCTGCCAACGATGAGCGCAACCGCAGCCGATTTCCCGATGGGCGGCAAAGCAATCCGCCTCATCGTCGGTCTTGCCCCAGGTGGGCCGACAGACCAGCAGGCGCGCTTCCTGGCCGAGCAGCTGCGCAAGGAACTGGGTACCACGGTGGTCGTTGAGAACCGCCCTGGCGCCAGCATGAACATGGCCACCGCAGAAGTCGCCCGCGCCGCGGCGGACGGCTACACCCTGCTCTACAGCCCCTTGAGTCCCTTCGCCCAGAATCCGCACTCGTTCGCCAAGCTGCCATTCGATCCCTTCAAGGACTTCACGCCGCTGTCGCTTGCCAGCGTCGGTCCGCTCGTGCTCGTCGCCCACAAGTCGGTGCCGGCGGAGAACCTTGAGGAACTCGTGGCTTATGCCCGGGCCAACCCCGGCAAGCTGAACTACGCCTCGTTCGGCAAGGGCAGTTCATCGCACCTCTTCGGCCAATGGATGGCCAGGCACTACGGCCTCGACATGGTGCACATTCCCTACAAAGGTGCCGGTGACGTGCAGAAGGATCTGGTCGGCGGGCGCGTGCAGATCATGTTCGCCGCAGCGGGCGGTGCCTTGCAGTTCGTACGCACCGGCAACGTCAGGATGATCGGCATCGCGGCGCCGCAGCGCTCGCGGCTGCTGCCTGGCGTGCCGACACTGGTGGAGCAAGGTGGCACGGGCCTGGACATCGACGGCTGGGTCGGCGTCTTTGCGCCAGCGAACCTGCCGCCACCCATTACGGCACGCCTGAACGCGGCGCTTGTGAAGGTGCTGGCGACGCCCGAACTGAAGCGTGAGTTCGAGAAGGGTGGGTACGAGGCGGCCTCCTCGACGCCCTCGGAATTTGCGGCGATGGTCCGTGAAGCGTACGAACGCTGGGGAAAGATCGCCGCATCCTTGGGTGTGCAGAAGGAGTGATTCGCATGGATGAAGAGATCGATGCGCTGACCCGCACCCTGGCGGCTGACATGGTTCGACATGCCGCCTTCGGAGACAAGATCTCCGGGGGCCCCGGCGACGCGGCGGCCACGCAGTGGATCGCGGGCCGCCTCGCCGAGCTGGGCTATGGCGTTGATCATCAGGACATCGATGTGCCTTTCTTCGATCCGATCGATTGCCGCCTGATCGCGGGCGAGGCCGCGGCGCCGGTGTACTGGCAGTCGCCCGTCACTGCAACCGGGATGCAAGGCCTGCGCGCACCGTTGGCGGTGGTGCGCGCGCCGTATGAGGCGATGGATGCGGCCGGCCGTATTGCGCTGCTGGTCTTGCCGCATGCGCGCCATGCCTCGGTCGATTCACCTCTCGTTGCGCCCCTGATTGCGGCTGCGTCGGCAGCGGGCGCCGTCGCTCTGGTCATCGTGCCGGTCGGCCCTACCGGCGAGGTGGTGGCATTGAATGCCGGTATCGGGGCACCCGTCGCACCGGTGCCCGTCGCGGTTCTCGCGCCGGCGCTTGCCGAACCATTCCTGCGCGCAGCGCGCGGCGGATTGCCCGCCACGCTGTTTCTGCATGGCCAGACGAGCGTGCGGCAGACCTCGAATCTGCAAGCCACGCTGCGGCGCGGCCCGCGATGGCTGTGCCTGTCCACGCCACGCACCGGCTGGTTCGGCTGCGTTGCCGAACGCGGTACGGGAACGGCGGCATTTCTGGCGATGGCGGCGTGGGCCGTCGAGCGCCTTCCGGACCTCTCCCTGTTCCTGCTGAATACAGGGGCGCACGAGTACCGGTTTGCCGGCGCGCACCGCGCGCTGGCACAAGCCCCCGCGCCTGCCGACACCTTGGCATGGGTTCATCTGGGCGCCGCGCTCGCGGTGCGCGACCGGCTCGAATTCCGCGGCGAGCTCTTCGACCTTCCTTCGGCCGACGCGAACCGCATGACGATGGCGACCGAATCGCTGCAAGACGCCGCGCGGGCGGCGTTTCGCGGCCTTCCCGGGCTGGAGCGCATCACGACACCAATGTCTGGCGTCAGCGAGCTTGGCGCGATCGTGGAACGCGGCTACGGCCGCGCGCTGGCGGTACTGGGCATACCGCGAGCCTTTCACACGCGCGCAGACGATCTTGGCGAGGTCGATGCCCGTCTGCTGGCACCGGTCGTCCGCGCGCACATCGAGGTGGTGGAAGCCGTCCATCGCCAGGCCAGCCCGACTTTGGGGGGGGTCGCATGATGCGCGCGCAGCGCTGCCTGTCGCAGCCGCTGATACATGCGGGACTCGACGCCTCGCTCGGCAACAACATCAATGGCCCGTCGCTGATTCGGGTGCCCGATTGGCTGCCCAACCCGCTCGGGCGCTACTACCTGTATTTCGCGCACCACCAGGGCCGGCACATCCGGCTCGCCTATGCCAATGATCTGCTGGGCCCGTGGACCATCCATGCACCGGGCGTATTGCCGGTTGCAGATTCGCGTTGCTCCGATCACGTGGCCTCGCCCGACGTGCATGTGGATCACGCTGCGCGAAAGATACGCATGTACTTTCACGGCGTGGCATTCCCTGCAGGCCAGACGGACGGCCACGAAGCCCAGTTCGGGGAAGCAGCGCGCTGGATCGGCAACCAACGCAGCAAGCTGGCCATTTCAGATGACGGCCTGCACTTTTCGGCGCAACCACAGGTGCTGGGAGCTTCCTACTTCCGCGTGTTCGAGTGGCAAGGGCGCCAGCATGCGCTGGCAATGCCCGGGGCGTTCTATCGCATGGACGAACACGGCGGCTTCGAGCTTGGCCCGGTGCCATTCGAGCCCAGCTTTCGGCATTGCGCGGTACGTGTGGCCGGCCCGCTGCTGCACGTCTATTTCACGCGAGTGGGCGACACGCCGGAACGCATCCTTCACACCACCGTCGATCTCAGACCCCACTGGGCCAGCTGGAGACACGGGGATGTCACCACGCTGTTGCAGCCTGAACTGGCCTGGGAGGGCGCTGCAATGCCTGAGGCGCCATCGCGCCGCGGCCCTATCTTTGAGCTGGTGCAGCAGTTGCGCGATCCTGCGGTGTTCGTCGACGAGGGCAAGGAATATTTGTTGTATGCCGCGGGCGGCGAGCAGGCCATCGGTTTGGCTCAGTTGGTATGCACGGGCTCACCCTTTTGAACCAAGGCCGTTATTCACCTTGAGGGCACGCTGGGCAACTGGCGGTCTTCGACCCGCCTGCTGCAAACCCGCTACCGAGGAAGGGCACTGTCCCTACACAATCGGTACCTCCATGTGGTGCCCGACATGCAGCCCGCCAAAGCCACCAAGCTCCAACTCGACCTCACCTCCGACCTGCAGAAGTGGCGGGCCTTCCTGGCCATCGCCGAACTCGGCAGCCTGACGCGCGCAGCGCTCTTTCTCGACAGCAACCAGTCGTTGTTGAGCCGGCACCTGAACGCCCTCGAACGCGAATGCAACGCGCGCCTGTTCAACCGCACCGGTCGCGGTGTGGCGCTGTCCGATGTGGGGCAGAGAATCTTTCCGCACGTCAAGGCGCTGCTTGCGGATGCCGAACAACTGGAGCTCGAGATTCGCGGCGAGGCGCGCGAACCGATGGGGCGCGTCACCATCGGCTCGCTGCCTTCGATCACGAATCCGATCGTCGGGCGCCTCTTCAAGCAGCTGCGCGCGCGCCACCCGGGCGTCCAGCTCAAGATCCTTGAAGGCTCGAGCGGACAGGTGGAAGAATGGCTGGCCGATGAGCGCGTGGACATTGCCATCCTCTATCGCTACGGCAACTCCCTGCCGCAGCAGGAACAGGCGCTGGCCACGGTCGACAGCTACCTGATCGGTGCCGCCGGCGACCGCCTCACAGCCGCCGCCGAAGTGCCCTTCAGCGCGCTGCATGAACTGCCCTTCATCCTGCCGGGCGCGCCCAACGGCCTGCGCACGGCGCTCGACGGCATCGCGCGGCAGGAGCGCATCACGCTGGCACCGGCAATCGAAGCCGATTCGCTGCCGCTGATGCGCTCCACCGTGGCCGAGGCTCGCCTGTACACCGTGCTGCCGATCCACGCCGTATGGGCCGAGGTGCAGGACGGACGCTTGCAGGCCGCGAAGATCGTCTCGCCCGGCGTGCAGCGCATTGTTTCCATGGCGCTGGCCCGCACCAAGGGTCCGGCCAAGGCCGTGTCGACGGTGGCGGCGGAGATCGTCGACATCGTCAACGACAACGCCCGCAGCGGCATGTGGCGTCCGATCGAGCCGGCGTAGCGTTGCGGTCCGCTGCATAGCAGCATTGCGCCGTGCGGGCAGCCACGGCGCCCGACCCGCGCCTATGCTCGTCCACTCAAGTGGCCATCCTCGAGGCCACGCGTGACGGAGACATGCATGCCCCTGCGATGGTTCGATCGACAGCTGCGCAAGGCCGCCATCGGCGCGGCCGCGCTGTCGCTGCTGGCGTGCACCGGCTTCGCCCCCGTCGACGCCCCGGCACGCCAGCGCGTGCTGTTGACCGAGGGCCCGGCCCGCATCGACGTGATCGTGGAAGGCCGGGGGCCCGCGGTGGTGCTGCTGCCCTCATCGCAGCGCGATTCGGAAGACTTCGACGATGTGGCGGCGCGCATCGCCGCCACCGGCTTCAAGGTTCTGCGACCGCAGCCGCGCGGCATGGGCGGCTCGACCGGACCGATGCAGGGATTGAGCCTGCACGTGCTGGCCGCCGACGTGGCGGCCACGGTGCGGCAGCTGGGCGGCGGACGCGCCGTGCTGGTGGGCCATGCCTTTGGACATTTCGTGGCGCGCGTGGCCGACCTCGACCACCCACAACTGGTGCGCGGCGTGGTGGTCGCCGGCGGCGCGGCGCGCACATTTCCGGCCGGCATGGCCGAATCGCTGGCCATCGCCTCCGATCCCGCGCAGCCGCGCGAGGCACGCTTGCGCGGTTTGCGCCACGCATTCTTCGCGCCCGGCAACGACCCCGAGCCCTGGCTCTCGGGCTGGCACCCGGCGCTGCGCCAGGCCTACCGACAGGCCGGTGCAGTGCCGGCCAAGGAACTGTGGTGGCCGGTGAGCCATGCGCCGCTGCTCGACCTGCAGGGTGCCGACGACCCGTGGCGCCCGCCCGCTTCGCGCAACGAACTGAAAGACGTGCTCGGTGACAAGGTCACGGTGCAGGTGATCCCGAATGCCAGCCACGCGCTGTTTCCCGAGCAACCCGCGGCGGTGGCGCAAGCTATCGTGGCGTGGATCGGCACGCTGCCACCCTGAACCGGACACCTTCAAGAAGCCACCTCATGCCACGCATACCCCTCTTTCCGACGGACACCATGAGCCCTGAGCAGTGCGCGGTCCACGACAGGATCGTCTCCGGCCCGCGCGGCAGGATCCAAGGGCCGCTGCGCGCCGCGCTGCACAACCCGGAACTGGCCGATAAATGGCAGGCGCTCGGCGCGCTGCTGCGCTACGGCACAAGCTTGCCGCCGCGGCTGTCGGAGATCGCGATCCTGGTCACCGGCCGCGCCTGCAACTCGCCTTTCGAGTGGTATGCGCATCGCGCAGAGGCCGAGAAGGCGGGCATCGAGCAGCCCGTCATCGAGGCGATCCTGACGGGCTCCGAGCCGCTCGGCCTGTCGGCGGACGATGCCGCCGTCTACTGCTATGCCGTCGAACTCAATCGCCACAACTCCGTCTCCGACGCCACGTACGGCGTGGCGCTGGCGCGCTTTGGCGCGCGCAGCGTGGTGGAGCTCACGGCGCTGATCGGCTACTACACGATGGTCGCGATGACGCTCAACTGCCACGAGATTCCCCTGCCCGAAGGCGTGGCGCCGGCCTTTGCCCTGCCGCAGCACGCGGAGCTTGCCTCATGAACGTGGCGCCGGCCACCGTGGCCGGATGGGACTGCCACGCCCATCTGTTCGGCCCCTACGACCGCTTTCCGCTGGCCCCGGAACGCAGCTACACGCCGCCCGAGGCCGTTGCGCCGCAGTACCTGGCGCTGCTGGCCCGGCTCGGCTTGTGCAACGGCGTGCTGGTGCATCCCAGTGCCTATGGCGAAGACCACTCGCTGCTGCTGCATGCGCTGGCGGCCCATGCCGATTTGCGCGGCGTGGTCGTCGTGCAGCCGGGCAGCCGATTGGCACTGGCCGGCCTGCACGGCCAGGGCGTGCGCGGGGCGCGCTTCAGCCACCGAAGCGGCGCCGGCACCAACTTTGCGGGGAGTGCCTCCTTCGATGACCTGCGTGCGCTGGCCCCGGCACTGGCCGATGCGGGCTTGCACGCCGAACTGTGGACCGACTGCCAGGCCTTGCCCGGCATTGCCGCCGAGCTCAAGGCACTGCCGGTGCCGATAGTGATCGATCACATGGGCGGCTTCGATGCCCCGGCGGGCGTCGACGCCCCCGGCTTTCGCGTGCTGCTCGACCTGCTGGCCTCGGGCCGGGTGTGGGTCAAGCTGTGCGCCTACCGCAATCTGCTCAACGTACCCGACTGGCAAGCCGGCCGTGCGTTCCAGCAGAAGATGATCGAGGCCAACCCGCAGCGCCTTGTGTGGGGCAGCGACTGGCCGCACCTGCGCGTGGCGCCGAGCCCGGACGCGGCATCGCTGCTTGCGATGTTCAAGGACTGGGCCGGCAGCGACGAAGTCGTCCGGCAAGTGCTGGAAACCAATCCAGCGGCGCTCTACCGCTGAAGCGTTCAGCCTTCCACCGGCTCGGTGGCGGCAAAAGAGGGCCGCGCGCGCAGCGTCTCGAACCAGGCCGCAAGCGCAGGGGCCGATGGGCGCCATCCGAGCGTGTCGAAACGGTAGTCGAGGTAGCCGAGCGCGCAGCCGAGCGTCACATGGCCGATGGAGAACGGTGCATCCCGCAGAGCCTGCGCCTCATCGTCGAGCATGTGCAGCGAGGCGCGGGTCTTGAGCTCGAACGCGGCGAGCAGGTCCTGCAGCGGCACTTCGCGTTCGCGTTCGTTGCGCCAGAGAATCAGCGCGTCGAGGAGTCCGTCGCCGAAAGCCTGCCAGCGCAGCGCCTGCCAGCGCGGCTCGCCCCGCGGCGGGAACAGCGCGCCGCCGGCCAGGTCATTCAGGTATTCGCAGATCACGATCGAATCGAACAGCGTCGAGCCGTCCTCGCGCACCAGGGTCGGGATCTTCGACAGCGGGTTGTCCGCCATGAGGGCCGGATTGGGCTTGCGCATCGCAGCAACCGAGCGAACCAGTTCGAGCCTGGGCAGCAGCCCGAGCTCGTGGGCGCAGACCATCACCTTGCGCACATAGGGCGACTTGGGCGACCAGTGCAGCTTCATCGCCTGGGCCATCAGATCGCTCCGGCTTCGCGCAGCGCATCGATGTCCGCCGTGCTGTATCCCAGTTCGGACAGGATGTCGTCGCTGTGCTGGCCCAGCAATGGCGGCGCGCTCTGCGTTTGCAGCGGGGCATCCGCAAAACGCATCGGACTCGCGACCTGCGGTGCGTCGACACCGCTCGGATGAGGCACATGGCGAAGCATCTCGCGCGCCTTGACCTGGGGCTCTTCGAACACCTCGGCGACCGTGTTGATGGGGCCGCAGGGCACGCCGGCCTTGTCGAGCGCAGCGATCAGCTTCTCGCGCTCCCACTGGGCGAACGCGTCGCGCAGCATGGCGGACAGCTCATCGATGTTGCGGACCCGCTGGGCGTTGGTCGCGAAGCGCTCGTCCGCGATCCAGTCGGTGCGTGCCAGGACTTCGCAGAGCTTGGCGAACTGGGCGTCGTTTCCGACCACGAGGATCACGTCGCCATCGACGCAGCCGTACACGTCCTGCGGCTGGATATTCGGATGCGCGTTGCCGCTGCGCTGCGGCACCTTGCCCGACACCAGGTAGTTCATCGCCTGGTTGGAAAGCGTCGCGACCTGCACATCGAGCATCGCGATGTCGATGGCGTCGCCGGCGCCGGTTTCATTGCGGCGCGCCAGAGCGGCAAGCACCGAGACGGCGGTGTACATGCCGGTCATCAGGTCGACGATCGGGATGCCGACTTTCTGCGGACCGCCGCCGGGGCGGCCGTCTTTTTCTCCGGTGACACTCATCAGGCCTCCCATTGCCTGGATCAGGAAGTCGTAGGCCGGCTGGTCGCGCCGGGGCCCTGTCTGGCCGAAGCCCGTGACCGAGCAGTAGATGAGCCGCGGGTTGAGCTTGCGCAGCGATGCCTCGTCCAGGCCATAGCGCGCCAGTGTGCCAGCCTTGTAGTTCTCGAGCACGATGTCGGCCCGCCTGGCGAGTTCCTTGACGATCTTCTGGCCCTCCGGCTTCTCGAGGCTGACAGTGATCGAGCGTTTGCCGCGGTTGACGGCCAGGTAGTAGCCCGCTTCCTTCGTGTCCTTGCCTTCGCCATCTTTGAGGAACGGAGGTCCCCAGGTCCGCGTGTCGTCGCCCATGCCGGGCCGCTCGACCTTGATCACCTCTGCGCCAAGGTCGGCGAGGATCTGGCTGGCCCAGGGCGCGGCGAGGATGCGGCTGAGGTCCAGCACCTTGACATGCGCCAGCGGCCCCTTGTTCGTGGTCATTCGAATTCTCCTTGTGTAGGGTGAATTCTGGAATCCGGTTCCGTCCCGGGCTACCAGCGAGCCCGCAAGACTGTGATGCGCGGCGGCGCATAGCGGCAGGCCTCGCGTGGGCGGCATCGCATAGCAGCTATGCGCCGCAGCGCGGTGGCACGGCGCGCTGCCCTGCCTAGAGTTCGGTCACGACAATCGGAGACATCGACCATGAATGGACTTTTCAGATCCGCAGCGGCACTCGCTCTTGCGCTGGCCGCAGCTTCGGGATGGGCGCAGGCCTATCCCTCCAAGCCGATCCGCGTGGTCGTTCCCTTTCCTGCCGGTGGACCGGTGGACCAGACAGCCCGCGCACTCGGCGCCAAGCTGGGCACGTCTCTTGGCCAATCCATCATCATCGACAACAAGGGCGGCGCCGGTGGCCTGCTCGGTGCCGACGCGGTCGCCAAGGCCCCCGCCGACGGCTACACGCTGCTGTTCTCTTCGGCGGGGGCGCTGGCCATCGTGCCGCACATTGCGCCGTCGATGCCTTACAACCCCCAGAAGGACCTGGCTGCAGTGACCCAGGCGCTGAAGGTGCCGGCGGTGCTGGTGGTGGCCGCGGATTCAAGATTCAAGACCTTCGCGGACCTGAAGGCTGCGGCCACCGGCAATGCCAGCAAGGTCAACTATGCCTCCGCCGGCAGCGGCACCACGCCGCACCTTCAGGCCGAGCTGCTCAAGCGCGAGGCCAGGCTGAACATCAACCACATTCCCTACCGCGGCGCGGCACCGGCACTGACCGACCTGATGGGCGGGCAGGTGGACATGATGATGGTCGACATTCCCGTGGTGCTGCCGTTCATCCAGTCGGGCAAGGTCCGCCCCCTGGCCGTGACCAGCGCCAGGCGCATTCCTGTCCTCAGGGATGTGCCGACGGTCGGCGAGCTCGGAATGCCGAAGGTGGAGGCCTACAACTGGTATGGAATGCTGGCCCCTGCGCGAACGCCCGCCGAAATCATCGACAGGCTGTACGGTGCTGTCGGCGCCGCATTGCGCTCGCCTGAGCTGAAGCAGCAGTTCGAGCAGCAGGGCGTGGAAGTCGTCGGCAGCAGCCCTGCGGAGTTCGGCCGGTTCATTTCCACGGAGTCGGAACGCTGGGGCTCGCTGGCCAGGGCGGTGGGCGCCAAGCTGGATTGAACCGGGGCGCTGCTCCGCGCGCCGCCGGGTTCAGGCGCGCGCCGCGCTTGGGCTCAATCGATCCGGATGCCGGCGCGCTTCACGACAGCTGCCCACTTGGCGGTGTCCGAGCGGATCAACGCAGAGAATTCCTGCGCAGAACCGAGCCGCACCTCGATGCCGGCATCGGCCATCTGGCGCACCATGTCCGGGGCCGACATCACCAGGGCGATCTCGCGATTCAACCGCTGCGTGATCGTCTTGGCCGTGCCGGCCGGCGCGAGCACGCCGAGCCACAGCGACATTTCGTAGTCGCCCATGCCGGGTGTCTCGGAGATGGTCGGCACGTTCGGCATCGCCGGGGAACGCCTGCGTCCGGTCGACCCCAGCGCGCGCAGTCTTCCACTCTTCACATGCTCGACGAAGTTCGATGTCGTATCGAACATCATCGAGATGCGCCCGCCCAGGAAGTCCGCCATGGCCGGCGCGCTGCCCTTGTAGGGCACGTGCGTCAGATCGACCTTGGCCAGGCTCTTGAAAAGCTCGCCCGACAAATGGCTGGTGGTGCCGTTGCCGGACGAAGCGAACGTCAGGCTGCCGGGGCTCCTGCGGGCCAGCGCGATCAACTCGGCCACCGTGGTGGCCGGCACCGCCGGATGGACCACCAGCAGGTTCGACGTGTTGTGCGTGAGCGTGATCGGCTCGAAGCTCTTGAACGGGTCGTAGCGAAGATTCCTGTACAGGCTCGAGTTGATGGTGAGCGAGCCCATGGTTGCGAACAGCAGGGTGTAGCCGTCTGGCGCCGCGCCGGCGACGGCCTCCGCCCCGATCCCGCCGCCGGCACCCGCCCGGTTGTCGATGATCACGGGCTTGCCCAGGCTTTCACCGAGCCTCTGTCCCAGCGCGCGTGCCATCAAGTCGGTGGCGCCCCCCGCTGGAAACGGCACCACCAGGCGAATCGCCTTGTCCGGATAGTCGCCCGCCCGGACCGGCACGCCGAGAAAGGCGCCCAGTCCGATCGACGCACCGGCCAGCACCCACCTGCGCCTTGACCGGCACGCATTGCCAGGCACGCTGCCGCGTTCGCCCGGATGGCCAATGTGCATGGCTCAGCGCCCCGTGAAGACCGGCGTGCGCTTCTCGGCAAAGGCGCGCTGGGCTTCCTTTGCATCGTCGGTCTTCGCGATCTGCGCCGTCATGTCCTGCTCGTAGCGGTAGCCGTCCCGCAGGCTCATGTCCTCGATCACGTTGAGCGTGTGCTTGCCCATCCGGGTGGACACAGGGCTCTTGGAGGCGATGGCGGCAGCGATCTCGCGAGCCGCGGGCATCAGGTCCTCGGGGGCCGTGCAGGCCTCCACGATGCCGAGCCGGTACAGCTCGGGCCCCGGCACACGCAGGCCTGTGAGCATCATGCGGCGCAGGCGCGAATGGCTGAACAGGCGCATGGCATGGCGGCAGCCGCCGAGCAGGCCGACGTCGACTTCGGGCAGCCCGAGCGAGGCCTTCTCCGAGGCGATGAGGATGTCGCTCGAAGCCGCCATGGCAAGGCCGGAGCCGAGTGCGGCGCCGTTGATCGCGCAGATCACGGGCTTGGCGCATTCGCGGATCGCGTGGAAGCATTCGCGCGTGCGCCGCGAGTGGGCCATCAGATCGCCTGGTCCCTTGATCACTTCGGCCCGTCCCTTCAGGTCGGCCCCGGCGCAGAACACCTTGCCTTCGCCGGTCAGGATCACGACGCGCACGTCGTCCATCTCGGAAATCTGGTCCAGGGCGCGGGTCAGCTCGTCATTGAGCACGCGCGTCAGCGCATTGACGGGCGGTGCGTCCAACGTCAGCGTGGCCACGTGATCGGCGATGGCCACCTTGAGCTGAGAGAAGTTGTCCATGATGTCTCCTGATGCCATCCGGCCGGCATGTGGAAGACGAGTCTACGGGCCGCTCGTCGGGGCGGCGAGCGCCATTGCGGCACAACAGCTATGCCTTGGAAGACATGGCGCGCCGCACCGCGCCAACACCGAAGGCCGTTGCGGGGGTTGCCGCCGAGGCCCGCTCGGGGATGCAGGTCTGTGCGCAAGCATGCTCAAATCGCTTAAGAATGTCCAAACGAACAGTGACCCACCGAATGATCGAAGCGTTCCGGGCTGCGATGCTGCACGGGGGTATCAGCGCTGGCGCCGAGGCTCTTGGAATTCCGCAGCCGTCGATGAGCCGGATCATCGCCGACCTGCAGAAGGCAGTCGGGTTCCCGATCTTCCAGAAGAGCGGGCGGACCATCAAGCCGACGGACGAAGCGATCGTGCTGATGAGCAAGGTGCAGCAATCCTTCATCGGCCTCGAAGAGATTGCGGGGTTCTCGGAACAGTTGCGCAAGCAGCGAACCGGCAGATTCTCGATCTGCACCATCCCGTCCATCGGCCACTCCGTGATGCCCGAGATCGTCGACCATCTGCGCAGCAAGTTCCCCGATGTGATGGTCAGCCTGACCGTGGCCTCGTACCTCGAGGTCGCGCAGAAGGTGCGCAACAGGCAGGCAGATATCGGCCTGACGGCGGATGCCCTGTCCATCGGCGCACTGGAAACGGTGGCTGAATTCCCCTCCGCCTGCGTGTGCATCGGGACCAGGAAATGGTTGCCCGACGGCGCAACCCATGTCGACGTCGAGGATCTGGCCGGCAAGCCCTTCATCTCGTCCACGGGCGCATTCCAGCGCAGTCTGAATGCCCTGTTTTCCGCGCATGGCCTCGTGGTCGACACGATGGTTGAAGCCTCGCTGTTCCATACGATCAGCGAGCTTGTTCTCAGAGGCATGGGCGTGTCCGTGGTGGATCTTCTGACCGGAGCCAGCCACAAGCTCAGGGGCGGCATCGCCATTCCCCTTCGTCCTGCGCTGACGTACACCGTCTATGCAACGGCCATGAGCGATACGCGTCTGGGACAGCCGGCTCGCGAGATGCTGCGCTGCCTGGAAAGTGCGATGGATGCCGCACGAACACATGTCGCCCGTGAATAGATCCATGACCGGGCAGTGATGGCTAAGTGGGAGGGGTCTCCATACGATGGCAGGCAACACAAACCTGCGATGGAGAGCTGACAAATGATCCCCTCGATGAAAGTTCAGACAGTGGCGGCTGTGCTGCTGCTGGGCAGTCTTGCCGCGGTCCAGCCGGCGCGGGCCGAGTACCCGGAAAAACCCGTGCGGATCATCGTCAACGCCGCCCCGGGGGGCGCGGCCGATTCAACGACGCGCGTGGTCGCCACCGAGCTGACGCAGCGTCTCGGGCAACCCTTCGTCATCGAGAACAAGCCCGGCGCGGCGGGTGCCATCGGGCTCAGTGAAGTCGCGAAGGCCGCCCCCGACGGCTACGTCATCGGCCACAACAATCTGGCTACTTTCATTGTGGGTGCGCTGACTGCCAAGCACCTGCCGTACAAGATCGATCAGGACTTCACGCCGATCGCCAAGGTCTTCACCCAGCCCAACCTGGTGGGCGTGAAGCCTGGTCTGCCCGTCAAGACATTGGGTGAACTGGTTGCCTACGCGAAGGCGAATCCCGGGAAGATCTCCTATGGATCGACCGGGCAGGGAACCTCGCTTCATGTGCTGACCGAGATGCTGCGCATGAACAGCGGGATCGAGATGACCCATGTGCCCTACAAGAGCGCTCCGGCCGCCGAGTCGGATCTCGCCGCCGGCCACATCGACCTGATGATCAGCAACTTCACGTCGATGGAGCCGCAGGTCAGGGCGGGCCGGATCAGGGCGCTGGCCATCACCGGTCCCGTCCGGTCGCCATCGCTGCCGAACGTGCCGACGGTTGCGCAGGCAGGTGCACCCTACCTGGAGATGGTTACCTGGGGCGGCATCGTGGGCCCCAGGAACATGCCGCCGGCCGTCGTCAAAAAGCTGAACACCACGATCAACGAGATCCTGTCCGATCCGAAGGTCAGGAAGCAGTTCGAGACCATGGGTTCGGAAGCGACGGTCGGTTCGGCCGAAGAGTTCTCTGCCCTGATCAAGGCCGACACCGCCAAATGGGGCGAGGTGATCAGAAAAGGCAACATCACCGTCGACTGAGCGCCGGCACATCACCATGCAGCAAAGTGAAATCATCATCGTGGGAGGCGGCTTGGTCGGCGCCGCGATCGCCTATGGGGCAGCCAGCGCAGGAGCCTGCGTGACGCTGCTGGACCAAGGCGACATCGCGCACCGTGCATCGCGCGGGAACTTCGGCCTGGTCTGGGTTCAAAGCAAGGGCGATGGCTTTCCGGCCTATGCCCGCTGGAGCCGGGATGCGGTGGCCCACTGGCCAAGGCTTGCAAAGGATTTGCTCGACCTGACCGGCGTGAACGTGGCGCTCGAGAACGCTGGAGGTTTCTGGATCGGCTTCGGCGAAGCGGAGATCGAGGCCCGTGGCGCGATGCTCGCCAACATCAGCAAGGCGACCGGCGGTACGCCCTATGAGGTGCTCGACCGTCGCGAGCTCAAGGCACGGTTGCCCGCCATCGGGCCCAAGGTCGCCGGCGGCACCTTCTGCCTGCTCGATGGCCAAGTCAATCCCCTGATGACGCTGCATGCCCTGCACGCGGGCCTGAAGAAGCGCGGGGCGCGCATCGTGTCCAGCGTCGACATCGCGACCGTGTCGCGCCGCGGCGGCAACGGCGAATTCGAAGCCAGCAGCAAGGATGGCCGGACATGGCGGGCCGCGCGCATCGTGCTGGCCGCCGGACTGAGCAACCGAGAGCTTGCGCCGCAGGTCGGGCTGCATGCCCCCGTTTCTCCGAGTCGGGGCCAGGTCCTGATCACCGAGCGGCTCAAGCCCTTCCTGCCGTTTCCGACGAACAAGGCCAGGCAAACCCATGAAGGTACCGTCCAGCTGGGCTCCTCCACGGAGGACGTGGGCCTGGACGACAGCACGACGGTGTCGGCCATCGAAACGCTCGCCAGGCGGGGCATCGCGACGTTTCCCATTCTGTCCAACGCGCGCCTGGTGCGTGCCTGGGGCGCCTTGCGCGTGATGACGCCCGACGGCTCTCCCATCTATCAGGAATCGAGCTCGCACCCGGGCGCATTCGTTGCAACCAGCCACAGCGGCGTTTCCCTCGCGGCCGCCCATGCGTACGTGCTCGGCCCCTGGATGGCCGGGTTCGCCGAGGAGCCCGAGGGCTTCGCCGAGTTCGCCGGCGAGCGGTATCTCGACCCTTCCAGGAGCTTTTCCAATGCACACTGAAATCGCCCGTGCGTACCCCGCGCTGTTCACTTCCGACGAAGACCTCGGCGCCGACACCGTCCGCATCCAGTTCGAGGATCGCACGCTGTGCGTCCGCGAGGGAACGACCGTCGCGGCGGCTCTGCTGCTCCATGGCGCCGGGCCCTTCCGGACCACGCCGGTGAAATCCTCCGCGCGGGCGCCCTACTGCATGATGGGCGTGTGCTTCGAGTGCCTGGTCGAGGTCGATGGCAAGGCGAGCCGGCAGGCGTGCCTGACCATGGTGCGCGACGGCATGGTGATCAAGCGCCAGCACGGTGCCTCGGCGCTCGACCTGTCCGACGAAGGAGCGCACCATGGCTGCTGCTGAATCGGTCGACCTGGTCATCGTCGGAGCGGGGCCTGGCGGCTTGGCCGCTGCCATCGAGGCTCGCAAGTCGGGACTGAGCTGCACGCTCCTGGACGAGCAGGCGGCGCCTGGTGGACAGATCTACCGCGCGGTCGATGCGTCCACTGCCAGGATGCGCGAGGTGCTCGGCGAGGACTACGCGGCCGGCGCATTGCTGACCGAGGAGTTCAGGCGCAGTGGGGCGAATCACGTTCGCGGCGCATCGGTATGGAATGTCGGCCGCGACAGGCAGGTCAACTATCTTCATGCCGGCAGTAACAAGGTGCTCGAGGGCCGACACATCGTCTTGGCGACCGGAGCGATGGAACGGCCGTTTCCGGTGCCGGGCTGGACACTGCCTGGCGTCATGGGTGCGGGAGCGGCGCAGATCCTGTACAAGAGCGCCGGGGCCTTGCCGACAGCGCCTGTCGTGCTGGCCGGCGGCGGCCCGCTGCTCTATCTGCTGGCCAGCCAGTACCTGAATGCCGGGGTGAAATTGGCCGCAGTGGTCCACACGACCGGTGCCGGCGACTACCTGCGAGCGGCTGGGCTCCTGCCGCGGGCATTGAGGGGCTGGCGTGATCTGCGCAAGGGAATCCGGATGCTTCGCGATCTCCGGGCGCACAAGGTCCCGGTGTACGCGGGTGCCAGCGATTTCTCCATTGAAGGGACCGAGCGCGCACAGGCCGTGTGCTTCACCCGGAAAGGCCGCATCCATCGCATCGAAACGCCCCTGGTCCTGCTGCACCAGGGGGTGGTGCCGAACACGCAACTGAGCTGGTCGCTTCGGGCCGAGCATGTGTGGGACGAAGCGCAGCTGTGCTGGGTGCCTTGCACCGACGCGTACGGCCAGATCGACCATTCCGGCATCTACATCGTCGGCGACAGCCGCGGCATCGTCGGTGCGAAGGCGTCGGCCTCCCAGGGACGTCTTGCCGCGATCGAGATTGCATCGCAACAGGGCAAGCTGAGCCTCGCGCAGCGCGGTGGCCGGGAAGAGGCCGTCCGCAAGGGCCTGCGCGCGAACCTCCACGTCCGGCCCTTCCTCGACGCCCTGTACCGGCCGCTCGATGCACATCGCATCCCCGCCCAGGAATCCGTCGTGGTGTGCCGGTGCGAGGAGGTCACGGCAGGGCAGATCCGCGGTCATGTGGCCGTGGGCTGCCAGGGGCCGAACCAGACCAAGGCCTTCGGCCGTTGCGGCATGGGTCCGTGCCAGGGTCGGCTGTGCGGGCTCACGGTCACCGAACTGATCGCCGACGCGCGTGGCGTGTCCCCTGGCGAAGTCGGCTACTACCGCATCCGCCCGCCGATCAAGCCGGTGACGCTGGGCGAACTCGCAGGCGTTGCCTCCTGATCGGACGCGTCCTGCGTCGGCCGCCTCACGCCTCTTTCAACTTTTCTCATTCACCGAAGACCACTCATGACAGAAATCAACCGGATTGCCACGGACAAGCGCCGCAGCAGAGCCGTTGTCTACAACGGCATGGTGTTCGTCGGCGGGCAGACCGCCGACGACCGCAGTCAAGACATCCGCGGCCAGACCTTGCAGGCGTTGGCGAAGATCGAGAAATTCCTCGCCGATGCGAGCACCGACAAGAGCCGCCTTCTCACCGCGCAGATCTGGATCAAGGACCTCGCGAAGGATTTCGCCGGGATGAACGAGATCTGGGACGCATGGACGGCGCCCGGCGCTGCGCCGACCCGGGCGACGGCACAGTGCGAGATGGGAGCCCCCGACGTGCTGGTGGAAATCATCGTCACGGCGGCAGTCCGATAGCCTGGCAAGCATTCTTCGGCGGCGCAACCGCCGCACCCTCGATGTTGTGGCGCGCCATGGCCTCGGCTCATGCGTTGCAGGATGCGATCCCGTGAGCGGTGAAGACCTCATCAGCTGAAAGTGAAAGGCGTCGCCGGGTCCAAATAGTTACCATGCTGTTTTGCCAGCCCGGCGGTTGCCATCGGCGCCGCGTGTCGTTCTCACATGTTGAATCTCCTTCGTTCCGACTGCCAATTTGGACAACGATTGGCGTCGCAGTACGGCATCGACGCGGTGCAGTCGCTCGTGAGCAGGTCGCGCTGCGGCTGCGAACTGGGAGTCGCGCACATGCGCTATGAGCTGCCGCATCTCTTCGTGCTGGCGCCTCTTCCCCCCGAGGACGCATTTCTTCTCAGCGTGGAGATCAACTCGGGCGGCAGCCGGCGCATCGTCCGGGATGGCACATCCCGACAGCTGGGCCTGCAGCAGGAGGGCGCCTTCCACATCGCCGATCTGTCGCAGCGCGCCTCGGCGTACGTCAGCAGCCCGTTCCACTCGATGTTCTTCCACCTGCCGCGCGCCACACTCGACGCATTTACCGAAGAGATGGAAATGCCCCGCGTCGACCGATTGCGCTGTGCCGCCGACACGCTGGACCCGGTCATCGCCAATCTGGGCCGCGCCATGCTGCCCGTGCTCACGCACCCGCAGGATGCAAGCCGGCTGTTTGTGGACCACGTGGCACTGGCCCTGAAGGCGCACGTGGTTCACGTCTATGGCGGTGGGGTCGACTGCGCCCCCGTGCGGACTCGGGGCCTGGCGCCCTGGCAGGAACGCCGCGCCAAGGCGTTCATGATGCAACACCTCGCAGGCGATGTATCGCTGGCTGACGCCGCTCGCGAATGTGCGTTGTCGCGCAGTCACTTCAGCAAGGCGTTCAAGCAAACAACCGGGCAAACGCCACATGCGTGGCTTGTCACGCAGCGCGTGGAGGCGGCACGCCGCCTGCTGGAGCAGCCTCATCTTCCGATCGCCGAGATTGCTGCGAGCTGCGGTTTTTCCGATCAAAGCCATCTGACCCGGGTCTTCACCGCGCACACGGGTACGTCGCCCGCGCGCTGGCGGCGCTTGAACGCGGGCTGATCGGCGCCCTTTTCAGGGCGTCCAGGTCGACCTCGGCAACAGCGCCGGGACCAGCTGCCGGTTCAGCTGCTTCACCCACCACTGAAGCGCCTTTCCCTTCGCGCCGGTCTTCCACGCCAGCCAGAACGCCTCGGGTGTGCGCGGTTCTTCGGTCTGCAATTCGATCAGCGTGCCGCGCGCCAGCTCGCCCTCTATGCAAGCCCGTGGCAGGAAGCCGTGGCCCAGGCCCGCCGCCTGGCAGGCAATCTTCGCGGCCATGGTCGGCACGGCCACGCGATGCTGGCCCGCGAGCAGGCCCACGGTGCGGTCGGACAGCGTGCGTGCGCTGTCGCTCACCACGATGGCGTTGTGCTCGAGCAGGTCGCCGCGATGCAGCGGCCGGCCGAGCCGGGTCAGCGGATGTGTCGGCGAGACGCAGAACGCGAAGTCGAGGCTGCCCACCATCACGGCCTGGTAGCCGCCGCCGGCCGGCCCTTCGCCCGCGCCGATGACGATGTCGGCGCGGCCTTCGCGCAGCGCCTCCCAGCTGCCGGTGAGCGCCTCGCAGCCGATGCGCAGCCGCGTGCCGCAGCGCAGTGCTTCGAAGGCGCGGATGTCGTCGATCAGTGCCTGCGTGGGAATCAACGAGTCGTGCACCAGCCGCAGTTCCGATTCGAAGCCCGTGGCGATCTGCCGCATGCGCGATTCGAGATCGCTCGCGGCGCCGAGCAGCCAGCGGCCTTCCCTGAGCATTTCTTCGCCGGCCGCGGTGAGGGTCACGCGCGGCCCATTGCGCACGAACAGCAGCATGTCCAGCTGCTCCTCGAGCTTGCCCACGGCGTACGAGATGGTCGAAGGCACCTTGTTCAAGCGCGCGCCCGCGGCGGCAAAGGAGCCGTGGCGCGCGATGGCGTCCACGAGTTCGATGGCTTCGAGGCTGAGTCTGAGCATGGGCCAAGTCCTTGAAAATGAATCATCGAAAAGTTCGATGGTAGAAGGCTAAAAGTTTCGTCCATCGGCCTTGATGAAAGAAAGATGATTCAGCCATGCCTTGGAGATTCTCTCCCCGGCCATTGTGAATCACATCGAACCAATCGACCACAAAGGACGTAAATCATGTTGGATATTCGCAGCGCCAATGACCGCGGACTCGCAGACTTCGGCTGGCTCAAGTCGCGCCACACCTTCTCGTTCGGCCACTATCACGACCCGGAGCAGGAAGGTTTCTCGGACCTGCTGGTGATCAATGACGACCGCGTGCATCCCGGTCGCGGCTTCGGCACCCACCCGCACCGCGACATGGAAATCTTCTCGTACGTACTCGACGGCGCCCTCGAGCACAAGGACTCGATGGGCACGGGCTCTGTCATCCGCCCCGGCGATGTGCAGATGATGAGTGCGGGAACCGGCGTGCGCCACAGCGAGTTCAATTCGTCGGCCACCGATCCGCTGCACTTCCTGCAGATCTGGATCGTGCCGAACGCCAAGGGCGTTGCACCGCGCTATCAGCAGGTGCACTTCGCGCCCGAAGAAAAGCGCGGCCGCCTGCGGCTGATCATTTCGCCCGAGGGCACGGACGGCTCGCTCGCCGTGCACCAGGACGCCCGCGTCTACGCCGGCCTCTTCGATGGCGATGAAAGCACGTCGCTCACGCTCGGCCCCGACCGCCATGCCTATGTGCATGTGGCGCGCGGCAGCGTCGAAGTCAACGGCCAGCGGCTGGGCGAGGGCGATGGCGCGCGGGTGCGGGGCGAACAGCGCATCGACCTGGCACGCGGCGAAGGCGCCGAGGTGCTGGTGTTCGACCTGCGGCCGAACGAGTTGCCTTCCTTCTGATAACTCATGCGCGCCGTCGGCCGGCGCGGACGGCAAATGTCCAAACGGCCTCACTAATCGACAAGACATGCGTTCTCGCAGAAACGAGGATGCATGGCACGCAAAAGCCCCCCTTTTATCGTCAACCCACGGAGAGTCCCATGTCCATCAAAGCCACCCCCACCGCCGGCGCCAAGCTGCTGACCCCCACCGACCACACGCTGGTGATGATCGACTTCCAGTCGCAGATGGCCTTTGCCACACACTCGATCGATGCCGTGAACCTGCGCAACAACGCTGCCCTCGTGGCCAATGCGGCGGCCGGGTTCGGCGTGTCCACCATCCTCACGACCGTGGCCGAGAAGAGTTTTTCGGGCCCGATGTTCAGCGAGATCACCGACGCCTTCCCGGGCCAGAAGATGCTCGACCGCACCTCGATGAACACCTGGGAAGACGCAGCCGTGATCGACCGCGTGAACCAGATCGGCAAGAAGCGGATCGTGCTCGCGGGCCTGTGGACCGGCGTGTGCATCGTCGGGCCGGCGCTCTCGGCCATCGACCAGGGCTTCGAGGTGTTCGTGATCGCCGATGCCTGCGGCGATGTGTCGGCCGAGGCGCACAACCGCGCGATGGACCGCATGGTGCAGGCCGGCGCGCAGCCGATGACCTCGCTGCAATACCTTCTCGAGCTGCAGCGCGACTGGGCCCGCACCGACACCTACGAAATGACCACCGGCATTGCCAAGAAATTCGGTGGTGCTTATGGTCTGGGTGTGACTTACGCGAAAACCATGTTTGGCGCCCACGAAGGCTGAACGCCGCGGTGAACAAGATGAAGCCCTACGTCCTGTCGCTCGCGCTCGGCCTTCTGGTCGGCGTGATCTACGCACTGTTCCAGGTGCGCTCGCCGGCGCCGCCGGTCATCGCCCTGGTGGGGCTTCTCGGGATCCTGCTCGGCGAGCAGATCCCGCCGCTCATCAAGAGCGTGATCAAGCCGCAGGCCACTGCGGCGTCGTGGCTGCAGCACCAGGTCAAACCGCATGTGTTCGGCGAACTGCCGCAATGCGCCAAGGCCGAGTCGGGCGCCTCTGCGCGCAAAGACGCATGAACGATCCGCTCGACGAACAACGCCGCCGGCTGTGCCTGGGCACGCTGGGCGCCGCCGCCCTTGCCGGAGCGGCAAGCGCGCAAACCACCCGAAGGAAACTCGACATGGCTGGTACCACCACCCCCGACCTGATCCTGCACAACGGCCGCTTCACCACGCTGGACCGCGCCAATCCCATGGCGAGCGCCGTGGCCATCAAGGATGGCCGCTTCCTGCGTGTGGGCCGCAGCGAAGACGTGCTGCCGCTGGCCGGCAGCGGCACCCGCGTGCTGGACCTGCAGGGCAAGCGCGTGCTGCCGGGGCTCATCGACAACCACCTGCACATCATTCGCGGCGGGCTCAACTTCAACATGGAGCTGCGCTGGGACGGCGTGCGCAGCCTGGCCGACGCCATGGGCATGCTCAGGCGCCAGGTGGCAGTCACGCCCGCGCCGCAATGGGTGCGCGTGGTGGGCGGCTTCACCGAACACCAGTTCGCGGAAAAGCGCCTGCCGACCATCGAAGAGCTCAATGCGGTGGCACCCGACACGCCGGTGTTCCTGCTGCACCTGTATGACCGTGCGCTGCTCAACGGCGCGGCGCTGCGTGCGGTGGGCTATACCAAGGACACGCCCGCGCCGCCCGGCGGCGAGATCGTGCGCGATGCGTCCGGCAACCCCACCGGCCTGCTGCTGGCCAAGCCGAATGCGTCGATTCTCTATGCCACCCTGGCCAAGGGCCCGAAGCTGCCCTTCGACTACCAGCTCAACTCGACGCGGCACTTCATGCGCGAGCTCAACCGCCTGGGCGTGACCGGCGCCATCGACGCGGGCGGCGGCTTCCAGAATTTTCCCGAGGACTACCAGGTGATCCAGCAGCTGGCCGATGCCGGCCAGCTCACCATCCGCCTGGCCTACAACCTCTTCACGCAGAAGCCCAAGCAGGAGAAGCAGGACTTTCTCAACTGGACCGCCACGTCGAAGTACAAGCAGGGTGACGACTACTTCCGCCACAACGGCGCGGGCGAGATGCTGGTGTTCTCGGCCGCCGACTTCGAGGACTTCCGCCAGCCGCGTCCCGACATGGCGCCCGAGATGGAAGGCGAGCTCGAGGAGGTGGTGCGCGTGCTGGTGCAGAACAAATGGCCGTGGCGCCTGCACGCCACCTACGACGAAACCATCAGCCGCTCGCTCGATGTGTTCGAGAAGGTCAACCGCGACACGCCGCTCGCGGGCCTGAACTGGTTCTTCGACCATTGCGAGACCATCTCCGAGAAATCGATCGACCGCATCGCCGCACTGGGCGGAGGCATCGCGGTGCAGCACCGCATGGCCTACCAGGGTGAATATTTCGTGGAGCGCTACGGCGCCGGTGCGGCCGAGGCCACGCCGCCGGTCAAGCGCATGCTCGAGCGCGGCGTGAAGGTGTCCGCGGGCACCGACGCGACGCGCGTGGCCTCGTACAACCCGTGGGTGTCGCTGTCGTGGCTGGTCACGGGCAAGACCGTGGGCGGCATGCAGCTGTATCCGCAGCGCAACTGCCTGGACCGCGAGGCCGCGCTGCGCATGTGGACCGAGAACGTGACCTGGTTCTCCAACGAGGTCGGCAAGAAGGGCCGCATCGAAGCCGGCCAGCTCGCGGACCTGATGGTGCCCGACCGCGACTTCTTCGCCTGCCCGGAATCGGAGATTGCCGACACCACGGCGCTGCTCACCATGGTCGGCGGCAAGGTGGTGTACGCCGCGGGGCCGTTCCAGTCGCACGACGAAGGCGCGCCGCCTCCGGCGATGCCCGACTGGTCGCCGGTGCGCCGCTTCGGCGGCTATGGCGGCTGGGGCGACGCCGAGGGAGCGCCGCTGCAAAAGGCCATGCGCCAAGCGGCCATGTCCTGCGCCTGTGCCAACGACTGCAACGTGCACGGGCACCAGCATGCAACGGCCTGGAGCAGCAAGTTGCCGATCGCCGACCTCAAGAGCTTCTGGGGCGCGCTCGGCTGCGCCTGCTGGGCGGTCTGATGATGAAACGCTGGCAAATCACCCCGGCGCTGCGCTGGCTCGCCTTGCTGCTGCTTTGCGCGGCCTACCTGCAGGGCGGCTTCAACAAGGCCGTGGATTTCAGCGCCGCCATTGCCGAGATGAACCACTTCGGCCTGTCGCCTGCGGGGCCGCTGGCCGCGGCGGTGATCGTGCTGGAGCTCGGCGCCGCGGCGCTCATCCTCACGGGCTTCTACCGCTGGCTCGGCGCGCTGGCGCTGGGCGGCTTCACGCTGCTCGCGACCTTCGTCGCGCTGCGCTTCTGGGAGATGCCGCAACCGGAGCGCTTCATGGCCGCCAATTCCTTCTTCGAGCATCTGGGCCTGGTCGGCGGCTTCCTGCTGGTGGCCTGGCATGACCTGAAGGAGCGCGCGAATGGCTGATCTCGCCGGCGCCGGCAAGGCCGTGCGGCCGACCGGAAGCTTCGCACCGCTGCGCCAGCCGGTCTTTGCCGTGCTGTGGGCTGCCACCGTGCTCGGCAACATCGGCAGCTTCATGCGCGACGTGGCGAGCTCGTGGCTGGTGACCGACCTGTCGGCGAGCCCGACCGCGGTGGCGCTGATCCAGACCGCGGCCACGCTGCCGATCTTCCTGCTCGCGATTCCGGCCGGGGTGCTCTCCGACATCCTCGACCGGCGGCGCTTCCTGATCTTCGTGCAGCTGGTGCTGGCGGCCGTGAGCGGCACGCTGCTGGTGCTCTCGCACACCGGCGCGCTCACCGTCGAGTACCTGATTGCGCTGACCTTCGTCGGCGGCATTGGCGCGGCGCTGATGGGGCCGACGTGGCAGTCAATCGTGCCCGAGCTGGTGCCGCGATCCGACTTGAAGAACGCGGTGGCGCTGAACTCGCTGGGCATCAACATTGCGCGCTCCATCGGGCCGGCCGCGGGTGGACTGATTCTCGCGAGCTTCGGTGCCGCTGTGACCTACGGCGCCGACGTGCTCAGCTATGCGTTCGTCATTGCCGCGCTGCTCTGGTGGAAGCGCCCGGCCGCGGTGGACAGCGGCCTGTCCGAGAATTTTCTCGGCGCCTTCCGTGCCGGACTGCGCTACACACGTGCGAGCCGCGAGTTGCACCGCGTGCTGCTGCGCGCGGCGGTGTTCTTCCTGTTCGCGAGCGCGGTCTGGGCCCTGCTGCCGCTGGTGGCGCGCCAGATGCTCGGCGGCACGGCCGGCTTCTACGGCGTGCTGCTGGGCGCCGTGGGCGCGGGCGCCATCGCCGGTGCGCTGGTCATGCCGCGGCTGCGCGCACGCCTGGATGCCGACGGGCTGGTGCTGCTGGCCTCGGTGATCACCGCCGCGGTGATGGCCGCGCTGGTGTTCGCGCCGCCCAAGTGGCTGGCCGTGCTGCTGCTGTTGCTGCTGGGCCTGGGCTGGATCATTGCGCTCACCACGCTCAACGGGGTGGCGCAATCGATCCTGCCGAACTGGGTGCGCGGGCGCGGCCTGGCCGTGTACCTCACGGTGTTCAACGGCGCGATGGCGGCCGGCAGCCTGGGCTGGGGCCTGGTCGCGCAGGAAATCGGCGTGCCGTATACGCTGGTGGCCGGTGCCGTCGGCCTGGTGATCGTGGCCCTGTTGTTCCACCGCGCACGCCTGCCCACTGGCGAGTCGGACCTGCAGGCCTCGAACCATTGGCCCGAGCCGCTGGTCGCCGAGCCCATCGCGCACGACCGCGGCCCGGTGATGGTGCAGGTCGAGTACCGCATCCGCAAGGAAGACCGCCCGGCGTTTCTCGACGCGATGAAGCGGCTGTCCCTGGAGCGCCGCCGCGACGGCGCCTATGCCTGGGGCGTGACCGAGCACACGGGCGACCCCGAGCGGGTGATGGAGTGGTTCCTTGTCGAATCGTGGGCCGAGCATCTGCGCCAGCACCACCGCGTGTCGCATGCCGATGCCGACCTGCAGAACGAAGCCGTGCGCTTTCACATCGGGCCCGGCAGGCCCGAGGTGCATCACTTCCTTTCCATCTGACTTTCTCCAGTGCCCGCCAGCCCATCTTCAAGGAAACACATGGCCAACCCCAAGACCGCCAAAGCCGTCAAGAACACCAAGGCCCGGCGCCAAGCGCCGCTGCACACCCCGAGCGACCTCGGTGCGGACGCCACGCGCGACATCTCCGCGTCACTCAACGTGCTGCTGGCCGACGTGTTCGCGCTGTACTTCAAGACCAAGAACTTCCACTGGCACATGTCGGGCCCGTCGTTTCGCGACTACCACCTGCTGCTCGATGAACAGGCCGACCAGATCTTTGCCACGGTCGATCCCATTGCCGAACGCGTGCGCAAGGTCGGCGGTACCACGCTGCGCTCGACCGGCCATGCCGCGCGCCTGCAGCGCCTGTCGGACAACGACGCCGATTTCGTGACCCCCATCGGCATGCTGGCCGAGCTCCGGGAAGACAACCAGCGCCTGGCCGGCTTCATGCGGGCCACGCACGGGGTATGCGACGAGTACGGCGACGTGGCCACCGCCAGCTTGCTGGAGAACTGGATCGACGAGGCCGAGCAGCGCACGTGGTTCCTCTTCGAATCGGTGCGCCAGAGCTGAGAACGCCAGCCTTGCGGCACCGTTTTTTTCTTTCCCTCCACTCCACCATCCAAGAATCATGACCACACTCACATTGCGCGACGGCACCGAGCTCTACTACAAGGACTGGGGCTCGGGCCAGCCCATCCTCTTCAGCCACGGCTGGCCGCTCAGCGCCGATATGTGGGACGCCCAGATGCTGTTCTTCGCGGAGCGCGGCTACCGCACGATCGCGTTCGACCGCCGCGGCTTCGGCCGCTCGAGCCAGCCCTGGACCGGCTATGACTACGACACCTTCGCCGACGACATCGCCGAGCTGATCGAGAAGCTCGACCTGAAGGACGTGATCCTCGCGGGTTTCTCGATGGGCGGCGGCGACGTGACGCGCTACATCGCGCGCAAGGGCAGCGCGCGCGTGGCCAAGCTCGCCCTCATCAGCGCCGTGACGCCGCTGTTCATGAAGACGCCCGACCATCCCGTGGGCCCCGACGCCTCGCTGTTCGCAGGCATCCGCGCCGGGCTGGCCGCCGATCGCCCGCAGTTCCTCGACGACTTCAGCACGCTCTTCTACGGCACCAACCGCCCCGGCGCCAAGGTGTCGCAGGGCGTCTTCAAGCAGACGCTGCAGATCGCGCTGCAGGCCTCCATCAAGGCCACCATCGACTGCGTGACCGCGTTCTCCGAAACCGACTTCCGCCCCGACATGGCCAGGATCGACGTGCCCACGCTCGTGATCCACGGCGACGACGACCAGGTCGTGCCCTTCGAGGCCACGGCCAAGCTGGCGGCCGAGATGATCAAGGGCAGCCAGCTCAAGGTCTACGCCGGCGCGCCGCACGCCACCTGCACCACGCACGCCGGCCAGGTGAACGCAGACCTGCTCGCGTTCATCCAGGCCTGAGCGTTCGCCGGCAGCGGGCATGCAAGGCGCTTACGGCGACCTCCTGGGAAGGTACTTCGAGTTGCCTTCCGTGCCCGCTCTCGTCATGCTGCCGGCGCCGAAGGCACCCTTCGTTGCCACGCGCATCACCTGCCTGCCCGACCAGCTGGGCATGAAGCAGGAGATCCCGCCCGAGGATGCCTTCGTCGTGACGCTGCACCTGGTCGGTGTGGGCCACCACGAGCTCTGGGTGCGGGGCCGGCCTTCGGTGGTGCGCGGCTACGTGCCTGGAGCGATCAGCATCGTCGACTTGCGCGACGAGGTGGCGAGCTACCTGGGCAGTCCGCTGGATGCCCTTCACTTCTACATGCCGCGCGCACTGGTGGATGCCGTGACCGATGCGGCGGGCCTGGCGCGCGTGAGCGGCATTGCCTGCACCCCGGGGCTGGTCGACCCGGTCATGGGAAACCTGGGCGCGGCGGTGCTGGCCCTGCTCGATGGACCGCGACGCGCAAGCCCGGCGGTCAGCGAGCATCTGGCGATCGCGATCTGTGCCCATCTGGTCCATCGCTTCGGGAACAATGCCAAGGCCGATGCGGCCCCATCCCCCACTGTGCGGCGTCTGCGGCGCATGCACTGACGCCTTCTCTCCCCACTCGAGACCATCGTCATGGCCATCTCTCCTTCCGTTCAAGACAACCCGTCGAAGCATCGTTTCGAGTTCGCATTGCAAGGCGAGCGCGCGGTCGCGATCTACACCCTGTCGGGCGACGTCATCACTTTTGTTCACACCCTGGTGCCCGAGGCACTGCAGGGCCAGGGCGTGGCCAGGCAACTGGTGCTCGCGGGCCTGGCCTCCGCGCGCGAGCGCGGCCTGCGTGTCATTCCACGGTGCCCGGTGTTCGCGGCCTACATGCGCGCGCACCCCGAGACGCACGACCTGCTGGCCGACGAAGGCCGCGCCCTGCTCGGCCTCTGAGGCGCGGTGCGGTCTCTGCAAGTGACCGGTCCGCTCCTTCAGTGGTGGGGATTGACCGGCTCGGCGGCCTCGCCCTCGCGCGTGCTGCGTTGAAGCACCACGGCGCAGGCGGCCAGCACCGGGGGCACCACGAAGCACCAGACGTTCACCCGGTTGTAGATGAGCGCGGCGGCTGCGCAGCCCGCGGCGAACACGGCGACGCTGCTCGCCATGCGCCGCAACCGGGCGCGTGCAACGGCGGCATCTTCCGGTGACAGGCCGCGCAGCAGATCGGCGATGTCGATCATCACCTGTGTGGTCGTGCCGGTCATGAGCGTGGTGGGCGGTGCGCTGCTCAAATGAAGACGGTGCACAGCATTCTGGATTGCCATGGCCGACACCAGCGCCATGCCCGTGAGCATCGCGAGGCCGCTGTCGCTGTCGTGGAAAGGCCCGTACCCGATGGCGAAGGCAGCGCCGGCCGCCAGCAGCAGCGTCTTGAGCACCAGCATCGTGCGCAGCACCGGCAGGCCGACGGCGGGCAGGCCATGGCCGAGCCATCGCGCGAGGATCACCACGGCGCAGAACACCGGCAACGCCACCAGCTTGGTCAACGCGCCCGAGGTGCCGTGCACCAGCGCCGCGCCGATGGTCACGAAGTTGCCCGTGACATGGGCCGTGAACAGGCCCTGCAGCGCCAGGAAGCCGGCGGTGTCCACGAAACCGCCGTTGAGGCTCATGAGCAAGGGGAGGGAGGGTTTCATCGGGTGACCTTCACGCGCAGAGGAATGGAATGGGAATGCCGCGCCCATGGTGCGCCATCCCGCGCCTGCCGTCTTGTCGGCTTGGCGGCTGCTTTGCACATTCGTGCGCCTCCGGGGTTCAAGGCGGGCGACTCTTGTTCAAGACATGCGCGCGCCGGCGCGGTACATATCCCGTCGAGACATCCCGCATCAAGAATTCCATGACCCCACCCCACAGCAGGCCACCGACCTTGACCACCACGGGCGGCGCGCCGGTCGCGGACAGCCAGCACTCGATCACCGCGGGCCCGCGCGGGCCGATCCTGCGGCAGGACTACCAGATGAGCGAGAAACTGGCCTACCTGGCGCGCGAGCGCATTCCGGAGCGGGTGCTGCACGCCAAGGGCGCGGCCGCCTTCGGCACGCTGCGAATCACGGGCGACATTTCGCGCCACACGCGTGCACGGGTGCTCCAGCCGGGACAATGCACGCCGGTGCTGGTCCGGTTCTCGGTGCTGACGGGCGAGCAGGGCTGCGCCGACGCAGAGCGCGACCTGCGCGGCTTCGCCCTCAAGGCATACACCGAGGAAGGCAATTGGGACCTGGTCGGCAGCCACCTGCCGGTCGCCTGCATCCGCGATCCGCAGAAATTTCCCGACCTGGTACGGGCCCTGAAGCGGCATCCGGTCAGGCATTTGCGCTCGCCCACGGCAATCTGGGACTTCTGGTCGCTGTCGCCCGAGAGCCTGCACCAGATCGTGATGCTGTTCTCCGACCGGGGTCTGCCGGCGGGCTTTCGCCACATGCACGGCTACGGTGCGCATGCCTTCGGGCTGGTCAACGCAGCCAACGAGCGGGTGTGGGTCAAGTTCCATCTCCGGACGCTGCAGGGCATTCGCTGCCTGACAGACGCACAGGCCCGCGAGGTGATTGCCGACGACCGCGAAAGCGCGCAGCGGGATCTGTTCGATGCGATCGAGCAGGGGGAGCTCCCGCGCTGGTCGCTGCAGATCCAGGTGATGAGCGAGGCGCAGGCGGCGCAGTTGCCGTTCAACCCCTTCGACGCGACCAAGGTCTGGCCGCAGCGGGAGTTTCCGCTCGTGGAGGTCGGCGTTGTCGAACTCGATGCGAACCCCGACAACTACTTTGCACAGGTCGAGCAAGCCAGCTTCAATCCGGCCAACATCGTGCCCGGCATCTGCTTCTCGCCCGACAAGCTGCTGCAGGGGCGGCTGCTGGCCTATGCCGACGCGCAGCGCTACCGCGTGGGTACGCATCACGAGGCCCTGCCGGTCAACCGGCCGAGGTCGCCGGTGCACACCTATCACGCCGACGGCGCGATGCGCCTGGACGTTCCGGCCCGGACCGACGCCTACTATGAGCCGAACTCGTTCGGAGGGCCGCGTCCCGACCGCTCGCTCGCCGAGCCGCCGCTGCCCCTCGATGGCGACGCGATGCGCTTCGACGACCGCCAGGGGCTCGGGGACCATGCGCAGGCGGCGGTCTTGTACCGCAGCATGGACAGCGGCCACAGACAGAGGCTCCACGAGAACATCGCGAGATCGATGGCCGGGGTGCCCGAGGCCATTCAGCGGCGCCAGATCGCGCACTTCCGGCTTGTCGACAACTCGCTGGGCCAGGGCGTGGCAGACCGGCTCGGCCTCTAGCCGGGTGCGTCCGGACTAGCTTCCGACCCGCATCCTGCGCCGCCAAATGCCTGGCGGGGCGCCGGAATGCTGAGAGAAGACGCGGGTGAAGTGGCTTTGATCGGCAAAACCGCAAGCTGCAGCGACGTCCGCCAGCGACATGTCGAAGTCCGCGAGAAGTGCGCGAGCGTGCTCCAGCCGCTGCGCGATCAACCATCGATGGGGCGTGTACCCCGTGGTCTCGCGGAAGGCGTGAATGAAATAGCTGCGTGACAGGCCGCAGGCATCGGCGATCTCGGTGATCGAGATGCTGCCTTCGATCTTGCTGCGCAACATTTCCTTTGCGCGTGCCTCGTGCGAGCGCGACAGGAGCCGGTTGGTTCTGGGCGCCGCAGCCGCTGCGCCACCGTAGGTTTCGACGAGGTAGCTCGTCATGGCCACGCTCAACTGGTCGACAAACAGCATGCTCGCGCTGGCGGGGTGCTCGAGCGCGGGCGTCAGCGCACACGCGAGATTGAGAAGCACCTCGTCCCGGACACCCGCCACGTAGGCGAGGCTGCCGACGCGCTTGCCTTCCTTTTCCTCGATGGCACGCTCGAGGCTGGCCTGCGATATCTCGAGCAGCACAAAATCGAATGGCCGCCGGATGTCCGCGCGATAGCGATCCGAGAAGCTTCGAATGTAGATCGACCCCTTGTCGAAATCGTGGCACGAGGCGCGGTGCCCATCGAGAATGCGCCGGCTGTGGCCGTCGCGCAGCGAGATGCCAAGCAGCACACCGCGCGCGCTGGCCTCCGTCTCCACGTGGTGGAGTTGGTGCATGTCCATCGTCTTGCGATGAATTCCGACCCCGGTCGCGCGCAGGCCTTGATCCCGTTGAAGGTGGCTCGACATGCACCCCAGGGTGTCCTTCGGGATGGGATCGAGGCGCTGCGACGGAGGAGCTTCCTGGACCGACGGCGGCATATTCCTGCTTTGTGCGAAATTGTTGCTTTCGACCTGCATGGGCTGCAGGTCGGGGACGGGAGTTGGTGAATGCTATTTGCGTCTGTCGCAGCGATTGGCGATAGAAGGTTTGGGCGCTTTCTTGAATATTTTGCACCGGAGTTGATCGCGGCGGCAGGAGGCCTTGGCGGCCTCCTGCAATTCAACTCTCGACGTCAGCTCTTGAAGAATGCGAGCAGATCGGGATTGATGAGGTCGGCGTGGGTCGCGCACATGCCGTGCGGCAGTCCCGGGTAGACCTTCAAGGTCGCGTTCTTGATGATCTTCGCAGTCAGCTCGCTCGAGATCCCGATCGGCACGACCTGGTCGTCGTCGCCATGCATCACCAGCGTCGGCACGTCCATTTTCTTCAGGTCCTCGGTGAAGTCGGTTTCCGAAAACGCCTTGATACCGTCGTAGTGGGCCTGCACGGAGCCCATCATGCCCTGCTGCCACCAGTGCTCGCGGATGCCTTCCGAGATTTTCGCGCCGGGACGATTGAAGCCGTAGAACGGCAGCGTGAAGTCCTTGAAGAACTGCGGCCTGTTGCTGGCGACCGCCGCACGAATGCCATCCAGCACCTCGATGGGCACGCCATTGGGATTGGCCGCGGTCTTGACCATCAGCGGGGGCACCGAGCTGATGAGCACGGCCTTGGCAACCCGCTTGCTGCCGTGCCGGCTGATGTAGCGTGCGACTTCGCCGCCGCCAGTCGAGTGGCCCACGTGGATGGCCTTGTGCAGATCGAGCGCTTCCGTCAGGGCCGCAAGGTCGTCGGCATAGTGGTTCATGTCGTGGCCGGTCGAGCCCTGGCTCGAGCGCCCGTGCCCGCGACGGTCGTGCGCGATGACCCGGTATCCCTGGCGCAGGAAGAACAGCATCTGGCCGTCCCAGTCGTCCGCACTCAGCGGCCAGCCATGCGAGAAGACAACGGGTTGCCCGCTGCCCCAGTCCTTGTAGTAGATCTGCGTGCCGTCCTTGGTGGTGATGGTGCTCATGGTTTTCGTTCCTTTCTTGGGTGGTGTTGGTTGCGCCGCGCGAACGCCGCTGGGGAGTGGGTCGGCGGCGCTTGCCGCGAAGGGTATCCCGGCGGCTGCAACCATGCCAGCCCCGGTAACGAGCAGCTGCCGTCGGGAAGGAGAGGGAAGGGGAATGTCGGATGGATCTGATTCAAGTGCCATATTCAGGGGGTGATTGGAATGGTCTACGGGCCGCAGACGAGCCTACGCATCACCGGTTGGGCTGGCTTGCACGATTTAACACTCCGTTGTCTGTTTGTGCGGCCGGCCGGCCGGGCTGGCGCAGCGGCCGAAACGCCGCGCGCAGTTCCTCGCAGAACAGCTGCGGCTGCTCCCAGGCGGCAAAGTGGCCGCCCTTGCCGACTTCGTTGAAGTAGTAGAGCGTGCGATAGGCGCGCTCGGTCCAGCTTCTCGGCGCGCGGTAGATCTCACCCGGGAATACGCTCACTGCCACTGGAATCGAAATGTCCTGCGTCTTCTGAGCCGCTGCACTGAAGTTGTTGTTGTTGTTCTCCCAGTAGAACCTCGAGGAAGAAGCGGCAGTGTCGGTGAGCCAGTAGAGGGTGATGTCATCGAGCATCTCGTCCTGGGTGAGCACGCGCTCGGGTTCGCCTCCACTGTCCGTCCACTGCGCGAACTTCTCGTAGATCCACCCGGCCAGGCCCGCTGGAGAATCGGCCAGGGGATAGCCGATCGTCTGTGGGCGCGTCACCATCATGGCGCCGTAGGCAGCGCCCGTCTTGAAGAAGGCGCTGAGCGTGTTGAACGCTGCCCGCTCAGGCGCCGACAGTCCGGCCGGTGCGGGATCTCCATTGTTGATGGGTTTGACCAGTTCCGCGGGCACGGTGGCGGGCAAGTTGAGGTGGATGCCCAACAGGCCTTGCGGTGCCTGGCGTGCCATCGCGTCCGAAATGACCGAACCATGGTCTCCGCCTTGGGATACATAGTGGGTGTAGCCCAGCCGCTTCATCAGGGTGTCCCACGCGCGGCCCACACGCTCGGGGCCCCAGCCTGTTTCCTTGGGCTTGCCAGAGAACCCATGGCCGGGGATGGACGGGATCACAACGTGGAAGGCGTCGGCGGCACTTCCTGCAAAGGCAGTCGGGTCGGTCAGGGGCCCGACCGTTTTCAGGAACTCCAGCATCGAGCCGGGCCAGCCATGCGTCAGGATCAGCGGCAATGCGTTCGGATGGCGGGAACGTATGTGAATGAACTGGATCTCGACGCCGTCGATCGTGGTGATGAACTGAGGCAGGGCGTTGAGCCGGGCTTCGATCTTGCGCCAGTCATAGCTCGTTTCCCAATAGCGGGCCAGTGCCTGCAGCCTGGCCAACTGAACGCCCTGGGATGTGTCGCCGACCGTCTCCCGGTCGGGCCATCGTGTCGCCCTGAGGCGTCGACGCAGGTCGACGATCGCGTCCTCGGGAACATCGATGCGAAAGGGCCGTATCGCGTCGGCTTGCGCTAAAGAGCTCTTGCCCGCCGGTGTCGCAGCGAAAGCCGCGGTCACCGAACCTGCGAGAAGGCTCGCAGTCGCCACCAGCGCGCCGCGGCGCGTCAGGGTGGGCTGGAATGTCGTGCCGAGGGCGGCATGCCCGCGGCAGCTGGATGCGTCGGAATCTGTCATGGTCATTTGCCTTGTGCTGGTGAATGGAGATCTTTGCGACGCGACGTTTGGCCGCGTGGTGTCGGAGGACCGTGCGCGGGAGTCCCTCTATCGGCTGGCGGCTTCGACGATGAGCTTCGCGACCACGTCGGGCCTGGACGTCATCACCACGTGCGAGGCGCCCTTGACGACCACCGTCCTCACTGACTTGGCACGCTCTGCCATGAAGGACTGTGCTGCGGGCGGAATGTTCTTGTCGCCGTCGCCATACACGAACCACGAGGGCACCGTCTTCCACGCAGGTGCTCCTGCCGGTTCGCCAAGCGCCGACTCGGCGATGGGGCGCTGGGTCGCAGCCATCAGGCGCGCAGCGGCGGCTGAAACGTCGGCGGCGAATTGGTCGTGGAACCTGTTCTTCAGGATGTACAGGTCCTTGCCGCCATCGGCGAGTGCGACCGGTGGTGCCAGCGCGGGCCCGAGCGTGCTGCCGGGGAACTTGCCGGCGAGATCGGCTGCCGACTCCCCGGCTTCAGGCGCGAAGGCGGCGACGAAGACAAGCGCTTTCACGTTGCTCTTGCCGGTGGCGGCGCTGGAGATCACGGAGCCGCCATAGGAATGGCCCACCAGCACCACCGGTCCCTTGACCGCATCGACGATGCTCGCGACATAGGCCGCGTCGGACTTGACGCCGCGCAACGGGTTGGCGGCAGCGATCACCGGATAGTGCTTCGCCTCGAGCTTGCGGATGACGCCGTCCCAGCTCGACGATTCCGCGAAGGCACCGTGCACGAGAACCACAGTGGGCTTGGCTTGTTGCGCAGTGCTCGGGGTCTGCGCCGAAGCATTGAACGCGAAGGCGCCAGCCAATGCCATGAGGCCCACGGCGGCCATGGTGCGGGCGAAGCGGCGGCTGAGATTTTTCATTTCGTTTTTTCCTGCGGTTGAAGTAAAGGGCAATGAAGAGTGATCGCCTTTCGCAACCCGTGACGAGCGCGGTCGGGCAAAGCACGGCCGCGTTTATAGGGCTCGCCTCCACGTGCACTGCAGATGTCTGTATGCCACTGTGTCGGCCGGACAGGGCGACATGAAGAATTACACGAAGGCCTCGCCAATGAAACGTAGTGTTGGCGTCCGGCCATGCAGATACACAGGAATACGGAACCCCGTTTGCAAGAGGCAGGGGCGCTGAACAATCCACGCGTTCAGGCGCCGCGGGCCTTTGCGCCCGGCGGCAATTTCCAACTCACAAGGTCCGCCTCATGAATCGAAACAACACACAACAGGTGTCTGTCTCGGACGCCGCAACCCGTCATGCATGCCCGGCTTCATGCCAAGGGACACTGGCGAAGCTCACCGGTCTTGGCCTGCTTGCGCTCGCGGCGGCGGCCGGCGTCTTCGCGACGACCTCCAGCGCCGCGGAGGAGGCGAAGACTTCGGATGCCTCGCCCTTGTACGGCGTCACCCTTCCCAAGGGCTACAGGCAGTGGCAGCTGATTGCGCCGGCGATCGAGGCGGAGCCGTTGAACGAACTGCGCGTGGTGCTCGGCAATGCCAAGGCGATCCAGGCCTACGACCAGGGCACGCTGCCGTTCCCCGACGGCACCATCCTCACCAAGCTGGCATGGAAACATGTGCAGTCGCCGGAGTTCGCGCCCGCGTCGATCCCTGGCGCAGCGACCACCGTGCAGGTGATGGTGAAAGACTCCAAAAAGTACACTGCCACGGGTGGATGGGGATTCGGCCGCTTCGTCGATGGCAAGCCTGTGGACCTGGCGCAGCATCAGACCTGCTTTGCCTGCCATCAGACGCTGGTGAAGAACCACGACTACGTGTTCACGCGGCTCGCGCGTTGACGCGCGGGGTTTATTCCATCGATGAGCTGAATCGTCCCATGCCGGCATCAAGACCCAGCGCCTTCGCCACGCCCGCGCCGTAGGCCGGATCGGCCTTGGCGCAGTTGCCGATGTGCCGCCGCTTGATGAACTCCGGCGCATCGCCCATGGCGCGCGCCGTGTTGTCGAACAGCACCTGCTGTTGCTCGGGCTTCATTAGGCGGAACAGGTCGCCGGGCTGCTTGTAGTAGTCGGCATCGTCTTCGCGGAAGTTCCAGAAGTCCGCCTCGCCGCGCAGCTTGAGCGGCGGCTCGCGGTAATCGGGTTGCTCCTGCCACTGGCCGAAGCTGTTGGGCTCGTAGTGCGGCGTGCCGCCGTAGTTGCCGTCCACGCGCAGCGCGCCGTCGCGGTGGTTGCTGTGCACCGGGCAGCGCGCGGCGTTCACCGGAATCTGGTGATGGTTCACCCCCAGGCGGTAGCGCTGCGCATCCGAATACGCGAACAGCCGCGCCTGCAGCATCTTGTCGGGCGACACGCCGATGCCCGGCACCAGGTTGCTGGGTGCGAAGGCGCTCTGCTCCACGTCGGCGAAGAAGTTCTCAGGGTTGCGGTTCAGCTCCATCACGCCCACCTCGATCAGCGGGTAGTCCTTCTTGGGCCAGACCTTGGTCAGGTCGAAGGGGTGGTAGGGCACCTTCTCTGCATCGGCTTCGGCCATCACCTGCACGTACAGCGTCCACTTGGGAAAGTCGCCGCGGCCGATCGAATCGAACAGGTCGCGCTGGTGGCTCTCGCGGTCGCCGCCCACCAGGGCCGAGGCCTCGGCGTCGGTGAGGTTCCTGATGCCCTGCTGGGTCTTGAAGTGGAACTTGACCCAGAAGCGTTCGTGCTGCGCGTTGACGAAGCTGTAGGTGTGCGAGCCGAAGCCGTGCATGTGGCGGTAGCTCGCCGGAATGCCGCGATCGCTCATCACGATGGTGACCTGGTGCAGCGCTTCGGGCAGCAGCGTCCAGAAGTCCCAGTTGTTGGTGGCGCTGCGCAGGTTGGTCTTCGGGTCGCGCTTCACGGCCTTGTTGAGGTCCGGAAACTTGCGAGGATCGCGCAGGAAGAAGACGGGCGTGTTGTTGCCCACCAGATCCCAGTTGCCTTCTTCCGTGTAGAACTTGAGCGCGAAGCCGCGGATGTCGCGCTCGGCATCAGCCGCGCCGCGTTCGCCGGCCACCGTGGTGAAGCGCGCGAACATCTCGGTCTTCTTGCCCATGGCGGAAAAGAGCTTGGCGCGCGTGAACCGGGTGATGTCGTGCGTGACGGTGAAGGTGCCGAACGCGCCGGAGCCCTTGGCGTGCATGCGGCGCTCGGGAATGACCTCGCGGTTGAAGTTGGCGAGCTTCTCGAGCAGCCATACATCCTGCATGAGCAGCGGGCCGCGCGGGCCGGCCGCCAGGCTGTTCTGGTTGTTGGGCACGGGGGCGCCGAAGGCGGTGGTCAGCAGGGTGTGTTTCGAAGGTTCCGGCGGCTTGCTCATTGGGATATTCCTCTTGTCGGTATTGAAAGCATGATCACTCTACGAATCATCTGACGGCATTTCCATCAGCCGTTCGTATGGGGGCGATGCATACCAAAGAATGACGCTTGGCGCGTCGCCAAAGCTGCAAGAAAGACCGTTGTCAGTCGCGCTTGAGTGCGAGGTCTATCCAGGCCTGCAGCTCGCGAGCATCGATCGGCTTCTCGATCAGGCACAGCGCCGTGCTGGCCCGCACGCGCTCGCGCACACGAGCCGATGCGAACGCGGTGATGAACAGCGTGGGAACCTGGATGCCCTGGCCCAGGAGCCGGTCCAGCAACTCGATGCCGTCCATCGCCGGCATTTGCACGTCGCACACCAGGCAGCGCGTACGCGGCGCCATGCCGGAGGCAAGGAATGCCGGGCCCGACGCGAACTCGCGCGCTTCCCATCCGAGCGAACGCACGAGGCTGCTGGTCGCGGTGCGCACGAAAGGATCGTCGTCGACGATGGACACGAGTTCGATGCTGAGGGGTTGCAAGGGAAAATTCCGGGCTCTTTTACCTGGTAAGCGGCCGGGACTATCCCGCCGCTGCCCGGTGTCCCAGATTACCGCCGCCAGCGGGCGGCGCCATCATATGTAGGTATGGATGGGCGGCGCCCGCCTCGCTGCCGGCTGGTCAAGGAATACTTGGCACGGCAGCGATCTGCTTGTTCGTCAGACGGCCGCGTCCTTTGCCTTTCCCAGGAGCTGCTCCGCCTGTTGAAGATCCGCCGTCTCGAAGCCCTCGGTGTAGTGAGCAAGGGTGCCTTCCAGCAGGGCTCGCGCCTCGCGCTCGCGTCCAGCTGCCTGCCACATCCGCGCAAGGTCTGTCGCCGCTCGCAGCTCCCACGCGCGGGCGCCCTGATGCCTGCTGCTGGCGAGCGACTGGACGAGGCATTCCTCGGCTTGCTCCGTGCGCGAGGGCGACAGGCACGACAAGGCGCGGGACCTGACCCGAAGGAGTTCCGGAAGGTTGTACAGATCGCCTTTTGCATGCACCAGCGCCAGGGTGTCGTCCAGGAGTTTCAGCGCCTCGGCTGTCTGCCCCAGGGCGGTCAGGCCCTCGGCCAGCGTCAGGTTGAATGCCGTGGTGAGCAGTTCGTACCGGGATTCGCGAAGCTCCACCAGGCAGTCCTGGATCGCCTGGACACCGCGCGCAGCATCGCCCCGCCTGACGGCCAGTTCGCCCTTGACTCCTCGGCCCACGGCCAGGTACGGCGTGAGCGAATGAGCCTCAGCATAGGCGATGAATCGGTTGATGTCCCGTTCGGCACGCTCCAGGTCGCCGACCCACATGTACACCGACACAGCCCAGATCAGTGCGATGCACAACGTGACGGGATGGTCCAGTTGCCGCGCTTCGTCGACGGCGCGCTGCGCGAGCACGACGGCCTGCGACGGGTAGCCCTGAAGCCACAATGTCCTGGCCAGGGCGATGCAGGCGCGGTTGCGAAGATCGAATCCCGAGTAGATGCTGCTGTCCTGCAGCGAGTCGGGTGAGCCGGCGAGCGCAGCTTCGAGCAGGCGCCTGGCTTGGGGCTGATCGCCCAGCAGATGGTTGCAGAGTCCGACCAGCGAGTTGGCCGCGGCTACCGCGGTTGCGTCGCCGATGGTGCTGGCAACGCGGGCGCAGCGATGCGCATATCTCAATGATTCGACGAAGTCCCCGATGCGTTCGTGAAAAATCTGGAGCCGGCCAAGCAACTGGACCTGGCTGGCGGCATCGTCCAGGGCCTCGGCGACTTCGAGGCTGCGCTCGAGAGCCGACCGTACCTCGTCGCTGTTGCCGCGGGTGAACATCTGCGACACCCCGATGGCTGCCTGCAGGTGCATCTCGGTCGAGCTGCCGCGCATCGTGGGCGTCAGCTCCGCAAGCGCTCGTCTCGACCAGCTGTGGCACTCGGCCAGCAATGACTTCGCCAGGAACGCAGGCACCGCGGCCGATGCGAGCGAAACGCCCAGGTCCGTCGCGCGGCCCTGGCCGAAACACCACGTGAGGGCGGCCCGTATGTTGCCCAGGTCGGCCGTCTCCGATGCACCATCGGGCGCATGCCCGGTGTCGCGGGACGCCGCCATCTGTTGCAGGCGCTCCCGAAAGTAGAGCGCGTGGTGCAGCGACGCGTCGTCCACGGTCGCTTCGTCGGCCTTCGAAAGTGCATACGTGCGCGTGCTTTCAAGAAGGCGGTACCGGGTGAAGGCACCCGACTGGCGGATGGCAAGCAAGGACTTCTCCGCCAGGCTCGCGATCGCGGCGACGATCTGCCCCTTGGACAGGTCGTCCGCATCGGCCACGTGACGCGCGGCATCGAGCGAAAAGTACCCGACAAAGACGCACAGGCGGCACAGCACGAGCCGTTCGTGAACATCGAGAAGCTCGTAGCTCCAGTCCAGCGTGGCCTGCAGCGTGGCGTGCCGCGGCTGCGCACCGCGCTGGCCGAGCCATGAAAGCGCCAGCCGTTCGTCCAGGAGCGTGGCGGTCTGGTGCAGTCCATAGGTCGACACACGGCGCGCCGCGAGTTCGATCGCCAGTGCCACGCCATCGAGTTTTCTGCAGATGTTCGCGATGATCGGGGCGTCGATGCCGTTAAGGTCCAGCGTGCTTCCGCTGGCCTCGGCCCTGTCCACGAACAAGCGTGTGGCGGGATACGTGAGGATCTCGCGGGCGCCGAGGCCGGGGAGGTCCGGCGGACTGGCAAACGGATTCAGCAGGTGGACATACTCGCCCTGAACCCGCAGCGCCTCCCGGCTCGTTGCCAGGATATGGATGCTGGACGCTGCCTGAAAGATTCTCTCGGCCAGAGAAGCTGCCGCTGCGATCACGTGCTCGCAGTTGTCCAGGATCAAGAGCATTCGGCGCGCGCGCAGGTACGAGATCAGGCTGGGAACCGGATCGACGGAACGCACCGAGAGCCGCAGCATCGAGGCGATGGCGGTGGGTACCAGCGAAGGATCGGTGAGTGTCGCCAGATCCACGAAGACGACAGCGCCAGCGAAATCAGCCAACAAATCGTGTCCGGTCCGGATCGCGACCGTTGTCTTGCCAACGCCCCCGGTGCCCACCACGGTGACGAATCGTCCCTTGGCAAGCTGCGCCGCAACTGCGGCCAGATCCCCGGTACGGCCGACCAGCAAGCTCGCCGGGGCAGGCAAGCCTGGTTCGACCGGCGACTCGTCCCGGTTCGCCGGGACATCCGGTTCGACAAGGGTTCTGGAAATCTTGGCGACGAAGCAGTACCCGCGGCCGACGATGTTCGACACATACCGGGCGCCATCTCGCCCATCACCGAGCGCCTGCCGCAGCATCGTGATCTGATAGCGCAGGCTTCCGTCTGAAATGACCACGCCGGGCCAGGCCTCTGCCAGCAGTTCCTCCTTGCTGACCACGACATTTGCCTTGGCAATCAGCGCGAGGAGCACATCCATGGCGCGACCACCCAGGTCCAACGGCACACCGTTGCGCGCCAGCAGCCGCTCGTTGACGCGCAGGGTGAAAGGGCCGAATGAAACGATTTCGCCTGCGTGGGCGAGCAGTTCTTTCCTCATGGCCGGTGGCGAGCTCAATGGAATGCCGGGGGAAAATCGATTCGCGCGCGGGCGATGTGAACCCGGGGCCCGTCAAGGCGCAGCCGACGAAGGAGTCGACCGGCGATTTCAGCGCTGCATGGATAGCACGCGGTCAACTTGGGCAACGGTTCCATTCCTGAATGGTGTTGAAAGTTCTGGATGCTTCGCTCACGAATGAAAGCAGATTCGTCCGCCGCCCAGGCCGCCGGAGTTTACAGCCAGACGCTTATCGGTCCTGGCGCGAAGTCGCGATGACTTCCCTGGTATTCATCAGCGCAATGAGAGTTGCCGCAAAGACGAAAAAAACGCCGAACAGGAGAAACAAATGGCTGGGACGCCAATTTGCACTGATCAGCGCACCCGTGAGTGTGGGGGCAAGAATTGCACCGATCCGTCCGAATCCGATTGCCCAGCCAAGACCCGTGACGCGCTGGGTTGATTGGTAGAGCGACGGCGTCAATGCAAAAAGACCAGCGATACAGCCATTCGAGAAAAATCCGATCAGGAAAATGACGACGAAGGCGAGGGCCAGATGGGCGAGTAGATGGGAAAATATCGCCATCAGAGTTGCGTTGATCAGCATGCAGATCGTCAAGACCTTATCAAGCGGGAAGCGCGCCGCCAGCAGGCCCACCGATGCCGCACCCAGGATCCCGCCTACGTTCAGCAGCACTCCGCTGGCAATTGCCTGCGGGCCCGGCAGGCCTGCCGTGGCGAGCAGCCTGGGCGTCCAGCTGAAGACAAAATAAAAACCGAGAAAAGCAAGAAAAAAGGCGCCCCAGATCGACAGGGTCGCTGCCTTCATATCGTGCCCGAACAGGTCCCTCAGATAGGCTGGAGCAACCGATTCCTTCCTGCCGGAATCAGGTAATTTCTCGAGCTTCAACAGTCCCAGTTTTGGCAGAATGCGATTGATTCTGTGCAGTGAAATAGCCGATTTCCGGGAGGCCAGAAAATCGATGGATTCCGGAAGCCAGATCAGCATCACTGGCAAGGCAGCCAGAGTCATCAGGCCGCCGCACAGGAAAACCGCCCGCCAACCCGCGTCGGGAATCAATCGAACAGCGATCAATCCGCCAACGGCTGCACCCGTGGAGAATGCGGCGGACTGGAGCCCGATCGCCAAGCCTCGCCATCGCTTCGACGCAAATTCCCCGGCAATGACATAGCTGCTGGCCATGATGCCGCCAATGCCGACGCCGGTGCTGAACCGGAGCCCACCCAGTTCGATCGGCGAAGCCACGTAGGCTGATCCGGTCATTGCCGTACCCACGATGGTGAGACAGCCGATGATCAGTGGCCGGCGCCCTCGCCGGTCAGCCCACGGTGCGAGAAAAAGCGAGCCCAATGCCATGCCAATCGGAGCCGCACTGAGCAAATAGCCCAGTTCCACGCCGCTGAGCGACCAATCGTCGGTGACGGCCGATGCGGTGAAGGCCATGACAAGAACGTCGAATCCGTCGATCATGCTCACGATGAAGCAAAGCAGGACCACGGACCATTGAAATCCATTCATGGATTTCTCGTTGATTTCCTGAATTATTGATCTTTCCATTTTTATGATTGCTTGTTCTTCAATGGAAAGAACTGATTCATGGAGCGCCGGGAGCTTCCTGGCCCGCGCTCACTGCTGCAAGTTGAAGGACTCGCAATCTAACACCGCGAAACAGACCGGGCGGCGCCTTGCCCTAGCGGGGCACGCATCCGTTCCTGCGTCATGCGACCACGAGCGGCAGCGTCAACCGTGCCTCGAACCCACCGCTGCGGCGGTTCTCCAGATGGAGTTCACCCTGCATCGCCTGCACCAGGCGCCGGGAGATCGCCAGACCGAGGCCGGACCCGGGCTTGTCCTCTTGCGGCTGCAGCCCCCGCACCCAGGGGGCAAGGACTGCATCGATCTGCGCCGGCCGGATGCCCGGACCGGAGTCGACCACTGCCAACACGAGACTCGTCGTATCGACGCGGGCGCAAACACGCACGTCCGTGCCGTAGCGCAAGGCGTTGTCGATCAGGTTGGCCAGCACGCGCCGCAGCGCGAGGGGGCACGCAACCACCGGCTGGCCGATGCATCCGTCAAGCGCGATCGCACGGCCCGAGTCGCGGTAGTCGCGCACCAGTCTGCCGATCAGGCCATCGGCATCGACCCGCTGCAACGGCTCGCCCAGGCTGTGCTGCATCCGCGCGCAGGCGATGCTGCCCTCGACCAGCTCGCGCATCTCGGCGAGATCCCGCTCCATGGCCTCGCGCGCCTCGGCGTCCCCGAGCATCTCGCAGCGCAATCCTATACGGGTGAGTGGCGTGCGCAGGTCGTGTGCATAGCCGGCCTGCACGTCCAGGTGCTGGGCCTCGCGCTCGGCCTGCCGGCGGCGGACCGTGTTGATCGCGCGTGCTAGCCGGGCGATGTCGGCGGAACCGTTCTCTTCCAGCGCTGGTATGCGGGCGTCGCTTGCCAAGCGTTCCAGCGTGCCGGCGAGGCGCGCCGCACTCGCACGTCGGGCCTGGAGTTTGAATCCGAGGAACGCCGCAACCAGCGCGATGCCGGCGAGCAGCGGCATGCACAGGAGCCACAGCGCGCCGTCATTGATCGTGCAGGCCGTTGGCGCAAGCATCGAGGCATGTGTGTTCTGCCCGAGCGCGAGGATGGCGAGCGCGCGCGCCGCGGTCAGGGCTATACGGCTAGCGGTCTTCGGATGGATGGTGTCGATGGACTTCAAGGGGCTGCAGGTCATCTCGTTCTCCGTTCGGCCGGCGCAACGGCCAGCACGAGGGAGATGACATCACGGGGAGGGCGCGTGCACCATTGCACCAGCGTTCGGCCAACCCCTACGAAGGTTTGCCGTCACCATGCGTCCATGTGGACCGGTGAGGGTATGCATGCCGAGCGGCGTGCTCAGTGCGCGCCTTGCAAGAGGCCGAGCGCCTCCATCTTGCGCACCAGCTCTGCGACCGACCGCGAGTTCATCTTGCGCATCGCCTGGCCCCGATGGATCTTGGCGGTGATCTCCGCAATGCCCATGCTGGCGGCGATCTGCTTGTTCATCAGGCCTGCGGCCACATGCTGCACCACCTCGCGCTCGCGCGGCGTCAGCGAGTCCCAGCACACCCGCAAGGCATGCAGCGCGTGCCCGAGCGCCAGGCGCTTGGCGTCCTTGTCCAGCGCGGCGGTGACCGCATCGATCATGTCCTGGTCGCGAAAGGGCTTGCTCAGGAAGTCCATGGCGCCGGCCTTCATCGCCCTCACGCTCATGGCGATGTCGCCGTGGCCGGTCATGAAGATGATGGGGATCGGCGCTCGGCCGGGCTGCAGGAGGGTTTGCTGCAAGGCAAGGCCGCTCTGGCCGCGCAGGCGCACGTCCAGCACAAGGCAGGAAGGCCCCTCGGCACGCGGCGCGGCGAGGAACTCCTCGGTGGCGGCAAAGGCGCGAACCTCCAGGTCGATCGAGCGCAGCAGGCTGCCCAGCGCATTGCGCACCAGTTCGTCGTCATCGACGATATAGACGACGCGCGGATCTTGGGCTGTGCGCAAGGCGGTCGAGAGATCGGTGGCAGGATGCATGGGCGGTTGCTCGCATTCGGTTCAGATCAATTTCGCCGGATCCGGGCGCGGCAGCGTGAATACGGCACGCGTACCCACCATCTCGCGCGGCAGCAGAGCGAGCGTCCCGTCGTGCGCATCGAGGATCGACTTGCAAATCGCCAGGCCCATGCCCATGCCGTTGGCCTTGGTGCTGAAGAGGGGCTGCAGCAGCTTGTCGGAATTCTCGGCGGCGATGCCGGTGCCGACGTCGTCCACCGCGACGCGCACGCGTCCCTCCTGGTCGCTCGCGCACGCCAGCAGCAGCCGCCGCGAGCCGTGTTCGAGCTCCGCCATCGATTCGGCGCCGTTCATCAGCAGGTTCACGGCGACCTGCTGCAACTGAACGCGGTCTCCGTAGACCGGCTCCGGTGAGTCCAGGCCCTGCAGCTCCAGCACAATGCCGAGCGATTCGAGCGGACCTGCGACCAGCGTCACGGCTTCGCGCAGTGCTTCGTTGAGGTCGAACACGGCAAACTGCGGCTCGGCTTTGCGCGCCTTGGCCCGGAGGCCCTGGATGATGGTGCGGGCGCGCAGTGCGCTTTTGCCGATGTGAATGAGCATCTCGCGCGCTTCGGAAATGTCCGGCGTGCTGCGATCGAGCCAACGCAGCGCGGCACTGGCGGAGGTGTCGACGGCTGCGATCGGCTGGCCGATCTCGTGGACGATGGATGCCACCAGTTCGCCCATTGCCTTCAGGCGGCTCGCGCGCTCGAGTTCCGCGAGCGCCCCGCGCAGTTCTTCTTCGGCAAGGGTGCGCTGGTGGTTCTGTTCGAGCAGTTCTTCGTACAGGCGAGCGTTCTCCAGCGCGAAGGCCGCATGCGATGCGATCACTTCCAGCACCTCGGCCTTGGACTGCGTGAAGACGTGGGCTGCGAGGTTGTTCTCGAGGTACAGCACGCCGATGAGCGTCGCATGGCGCATCAATGGCACGCACAGTACCGAGCGCGGCCGCCGGCGGCGCACGTAGTCGTCCTGGGCAAGGGACGGCTCCTCGCGCGCATCTCCCACCACGGCGCGCTGCTGAGTGCGCGCGACGGACTGCACGATCGATACCGGGCAGGTGTCGGTGCCGAACGCGACTGGCTCCTGCGTTACCGAGATCGCTCCATCCAGCACCTGTGCCTGCGCGCGCACCTGCCAAGCGCCCTGGCGCAGCAGCGTCAGCGTGCCGTAGCCGGCTCCGGCACTCTCGAGCGCGGTGCGCAGCAGAGTTTCCACCAGGCGCGCGGGCACGATGTCGCTCGCGAGCGCTGTCGAGATGCGCAGCACGGCCTGCGCGTCGAGCGCCTGGAGGCGGCTCGTGGCGGGCGCCCATGCGTCTTGCTCGAACACCGCGGGATGGGCGGCCTGCAGCTGCCGCACCTTGGCTGCGGCGCCCCAGCGCTGCCATGCGCCGCGTGCGTAGCGCAGGTTGCCGTGTGCGGACAGTTCATCCCCGCGGCCGGCGTGGAACGCGGCGGCCAATTCGGCTGCCAGCGCCTCCACCTGGATGAAGCCGTTGCGGCGGGCCTGCGACACTGCGTGGGCGTAGGCCTCGCTGGCTTCCAGCGGCTTGCCGGCAACCCGGGCCAACTCGGCGCACACCAGCTCGAAGCGAGCCGAGAAGTTGTCGGGACAGGCAAGGGCCCAAGTGGCGAGCTGGTCCACATCGCGTTGCAGCGCCGCCTGCTGCTCGGCGTTGCGCGCGGGCAGCGCGAGCAGCGCCAGCGCGCCGTAGTACGGCAGTTCGCCGCTTTCGGCAAAGGTGCGCCCTGCCGACGCACAGGCCTCGGCGCGGCCGCGGGCCTCGAGCGCCTCCGCGAGCTCTCCGCACAGCAGCGCAGCCTCCAGCCGGTACACCCAGTATTCGAAGTCCACCAGCGTGGGCGGCGCGCCTTCCTGGGGCACATGCGGTCGCTCGCCGGGGTCGCCGCGCGTGCCGTCCTGCAGCCGTGCCAGCAGCAGCTTCTGGGCCAGCAGCGCGTCGACCACGAACTGGAAATTTGCGTCGCGCGCGATGGCGAGGCCGCGCTCGACCGTGTCGCGCACCTCGCCCAGGAATTCACCCGCGAACAACATGCCGGAGGCCTCATTGGGGGCGCAGTAGATTGCGAAGGTATGGTCCGCGGTCTCCACCAGGACCTTGTAGGCGCGGCGGATGTAGTCGCGTGCCGCGCGGGCGGGCTGCGTCCAGGGCACGATCATGGTGCCGAAGGCCATGTAGACGCGGCCGCGGTAGCGGGAGAGGCCGCGCTCGTCGACCAGGTGCAGTGCCAGCGCGCCGAACTCGCGAGCGGCGGCGTAGTTGCCGTAGCGCACGCCCAAGATCTGTGTCATGCACACGTACCCGTTCGCCGAAGCATCCGTATGCCCGTGCACGATCCCGAGGTTGGTCATGCGCAGCAGGATCAGGTCGACCAGGTTCTGGTCGGTGTACAGCGCCGGCGGAATGAGGTCGGCAAAGATGTTGGTGATGGCGCGGCGCAGCGGATTGGTCGCGACCGGCAGCTGCCGCAGCGCGTCCATGCCATGGCGGTCGAGCCACGCTTGGAGCTGCGCGTATTCGCGGTCGACGGCGGCGGCGTCGGGCTGCATCGGCACGTAGATCCCCGACTTGCGCAGAAACGCCAGCCCGACGCCCAGCGCCAGGTCGAAGCGGCCGAGCGTGGTGTAGAGCGCGGCGCGCAGGGCGCGCCAAGTCTGCGCCGAAGATGCCGTCGCCGGCCACCTGCTCCAGTGCCGCCAGGCGCGCCTCGGCGACTTCGAGCGCACCGATCATGAACTCGGCCTCGCCACACGACGCGCGGGCGGCAAGGCCATCCTCGCTGGCATCGTCTTCACCGAGGAAGTCGAGCGCGGCGCGGAAGAGGCCCAGGGCGGAATGGTGTGCCGTTGCGGCCTTGGCCTGGCGTCCGGCCTCGAGGTTGAGCTTGGCGAAGTGCCGCCGCTCATGGGGCGCGTCGATTGCCGGCCGCGCGAGATTGGCCTGCGCGGCGATCGTGAAGACCTGCTCGGACGTGGCTGGGTGCGCGAGCTGGCGGCGCGCGATCTGCAGGTGCAGCGGTGCGCGCTCCTCCAGCGGAATCGAGGCGTAGGCCGCTTCACGGAAGCGATCGTGGCAGAACACCCAGTCGTCGTCCTCGCGGCAGGCGCTGCCGGCTTGGAGCGCCGGCTCGAGCGCCGCTTCGAGGCTGCGCAGCGCATCGGTGCCAGGCACCAGGTCCGTTGCGATGGCAAGCGCTTCGCCCGAGGCACGGTGGCCGAGGCAGGAAAGCAACTGCAGCACGGACTGCGTCGGGCCCGGCAGTTGTTCGAAGCGGCGCGCCAGCAGGTCGACGACGTTGTCGATACCCGGATGGGCCGCGATTCGCTCCAGGCTCCAGCGCCAGGCCGCGGCCGGCGCGTCGTAGGCAAGCAGGCCGTCGTCGGCGAGCAGCCCGAGCAGGTGCTGGGCAAAAAACGGGTTGCGCTGGGTCTTGTGGCCGATCACCTCGGCGAGCGGACCGAGGGCATCGGCATCCTGCTGCAGCGCCAGCGCGATCAGTTCGCGCAGAGCGCCCTCGTCGAGCGGGCCGAGTTCCATGGTCACCGAATCGGGCACTTCGGCGAGCCGACCCGCGCGCAGCGGATGATGCGCGTCCACCTCCTTGGTGCGGAACGCGCCGACCAGCAGCAGCGCCTTGTCGGGATACTGGTGAAGCAGGCGTTCGAGAACCTGCAGGGTTCCCACATCCGCCCATTGCAGGTCGTCCAGCCACAGCAGCAGAGGTCGCGCGGTCGTAGCAAAGCAAGACAGCAGGCGTGCCATGCCGTGGAGCACGCGCTCCCGTTCGAGTGCGGGTGCGGTGTCTGGTGGTTCAGGTGCTTCGGCCTGCGGGCCGAGCACCACGGCCAGGGAGGGAAGGAAGCCGGCCAGGGTGCGATCGACCGCAGTGGTCGCCGCGCGGATCCGATCCTGCCAGATCGAAAATTCGTCCTCGGGGCAGCCGAGCACGAACTGCAGCAGTTGCTCGAGCGCTTGCACCAAGACCGTGTAGGGCCCGCCGAGGCTGCCTTCCTCGCTCTTGACCGCCGCCAGGAGCGGCGTGCCCGATTGCTGAATGCGCGCCACGGCCTCGCGCAACAGTATCGATTTACCGATGCCCGATGGGCCCGAGACCCAGGCCACGCGCGATCGCGCACTGACGGCGACTTCGCGATAGAGCGCGTCCAGCGTCTGGAGCTCGGCATCGCGGCCCAGTACCTGCTGTGTGCGCAGCATCCTGTGCAGCGTGGCGTGGGCGTCGAGCGCGAAAAGCGGGATGCATCCCTGCTGGCGCTGCAGCGTCTCGCAGCGGCGCAGATCCGCCAGCACGCTCGCAGCGTCGCCATAGCGGTGATGGGGCGTCTTCTCGAGGAGTTTCAGGACCAGCAGCGACAGTTGCGCTGGGACGCCCTCCTGCAGTTCGCAGGGCGGGCGGGGCTTCTGCGTCGCATGCGCGTGGACCCGTTCCGCGACGTCTTCGCCCTGGAAAGGAGGCCTGCCGACCAGCAGTTCGTAAAGGATGCAACCGAGTGAATAAAGATCGGCGCGCGCATCGATGCAAATATTCATGCGTCCGCCGAGTTCGGGCGCCATGTAGTCGAAGCTGTCTTCGTCCCAGGCCAGACTGCCGTCTGTCGGCACGTCGCTTCCCGTGTCAAGCCGCGCTGCATAGCCGAAACCCGTCAGGTACGTGCTGGCGCCGGACGTGCACAGCAGGCGATCGGGGGTCAGCGCGCAGTGCATCACGCCTGCCGCGTGCATTGCCTCCACGGCGGCGGTGAGTTGGAGCGCCCGGGCAATGAAGGCTTCTGTGTCGCGAACCGGGTAGTCGGTCCGGCGCAGCAGTTCGCCGCCGGGGTCTTTCAGAACCAGCAGTGCCCCTTCGCCGTGCGGCACCAGTGCCATCGGCACTGCCGCCCAGTTTTCGTGCAAGGCGTCGCGGAACGCATACTCGCGCTGAAGAGTGGCCAGTGTTGTCGGGGCGACCTGGCCGCGCCCTGCAACAAGCCAGGATGCCGAGCCGGGGGCGCTGGCGCGTTCCAGGCGTGGTGTGCCTGTGCCCAGATCATGAAATTCCCGTGAAAACAGGCCTGCGCTTGAGAACTTCTGTTCGATGGTCTCTTGTGCCGCAGACAAGATCTGCAGGCGGCCGTGCGCGGACTCGGTTTCCGCGCGATCGACGTAAAGGTTGCTGTCCAGGATCTCTGCCTGACGGCGCTCACTGAGTTCTTCTTGTCGCATGGGGTAGCTTCCGAAGGAGGTTCGGTTCTGGACGCGCCTCTGTGCGATCCGGACGCCCCGGTCCGCTGCTCGGCATCGTCTCGAGACGGGTCCCTTTCGCTCCGCATCTATTGGACCGCAAATGCTCGCGTGAAGGCAGTCGGGAGCGTTGGCGTGTGTTAGGCGTTGTTAGACATGGTGGCGTCCCGCAGGCCCCGATCGCTGTCGCCGACATTCAGCGGCGCTTCAGCCTTGGTCAGAGCGTGAGTCCGCCGTCGATGGTGATGCTGGAGCCTGTCACGTAGCGGGCCTCGTCGCGCGCCAGGTACGAGACGAGTCCTGCGATCTCCTCGGGCTCGGCGACGCGCTTGAGCGGGCTGCGTTCCACGAGCATGTCGATCGCGCCCGCCGTCATGTCTGTGCGGGTGGGCCCCGGCTGAATGTTTGTTGACGGTGATTCCGCGTGGGGCCAGGTCGAGCGCCACCCCTTTGACCAGCCCTGCAATGGCGGTCTTCGTGAGTTGATAGACGCTCGTGCCGGCCATGCCGGTGCGGACAGCCACGTTGCTGCCGATCGTGATGACACGAGCCCCATCTCGCAGATGGGGAGCGCGGCCTGGATCGCGAGGTAGACCCCGCGCACATTCACATCCAGCATGAGGTCGAGGTCCTCCAGGTTGACCGCGTCGATGGTGCCCATGCGCAGCAACCCGGCGTTGACCACCAGTACGTTGACGATTCCGAAGCAATCCACCGCCTGGCTCACGGCCTGGCGAATCGCGTCAGGATTTGCGCTGTCTGCCTGGATGGCAAGAGCCTTGGCGCCGGAGGCCTCGATCGACGCCACAAGCTCATTGGCCTTGCCGGCCTGAGAGACGTAGGTGAATGCGACAGCGTAACCGTCGGCGGCCAGCCGCTGAACCGCCGCTGCGCCAATGCCGCGGGAGCCGCCAAAGACGAGTGCAGTCTTGCTGGGCGGGGTCGTGCTTGCGCTGTTCATGACATTCATTTTTGACTAATCGATCAATAACAAACCAAAAAAACCGAATTCCTGCGGATCCAGGAAAACTACGCCTTCAGGCGCTCCACGGCAAACGCCGCAAGCTGCTGCATGTCTTTCACGCCGGCCCCGGCCCTTGCCGTGACTTGCAATCCCATCATGGACATCAGCACGAATGCGGCGCCTTTTTCCGCTTCGAAACCCGGGTCGATCTCGCCCAGCGCCTGGCCTTCCCGGATGCGCTCGGCAATCCTGCCACGCAGCAGCGCGCCGCCTGCTTCGCCGAGGCGCCTCAACTCCGGATCCGAGGTGCCGAACTCGCCGATCGAACTCACGCCGAAGCAACCCAGCGCCCGGATCTTGCGATCCTTGGCCGCGAGGCCGTTCAAGAGCTCGAAAATTCCCTCCAACGGCGACTCCGGTTCATTCAGCCGCTCCAAGTGGCCGCCGATCGACATTTGTTGATACGAACGCAGCACCTCCAGGTACAACTGGCGCTTGTCGCCGAAGGCGTTGTAGAGGCTCTGCCGGCCGATTCCCATCTCTTTGAGGAGGCTGTCCGTTGAAGTGGCGGCGAAGCCTTTCTCCCAGAACAGCTTCATCGCCCTGTCAAGGGCCGCATCCCGATCGAATTCGCGAGGTCTTGCCATCGGCCGGAATCTAGGTGTTTTTGACGGATTGGTCAACAACTACCGATTTCGGAACCTTCGAGGATCGGGTTCGCAATGCGCTTGGGGCGGCATGATTGCCCCAGTTCGATCGAAGCGGCCGCGGTGGTACTGTCGGGCTCTGCCACCGAACCCACATGGACAGTTTCGACCGCCAGCTTCGCTATTTCCTGAGGATCGCCGACCTCGGGTCGCTCTCCCGTGCGGCGGAAGACCTCGATCAGACGCAATCCGGCCTGAGCCGGCAGTTGGCGGCGCTCGAGGCACACCTGGGCAAGCCCCTGTTCCTGCGGACCGGACGCGGCGTCGAGTTGACGCTGGCAGGCCGCAAGCTGCGGGACCTGACGCAGGGCAGCTATCGCACCATCGACGCCGCGCTTGACCTGGTGCGAACCCGCGAGGGCATCACCCAAGGTACCGTCCGGCTCGCCACGGTGCACACGCTGAGCTACTACTTCATGGGTGACGTGGTGGCGCGCTTCGTGAGTCGCCATGAGGGTGCCAACCTTTCCCTGATGGGGCGCAGCTCTCCGGAGGTGGTCGAGTTGGTGGAGAGCGGCAAGGCGGATGCCGGCTTTGTCTACGACACCGCCGTGGCTTCGCAAGCGTTGACTTCCGCGGCGCTGTTCGACGACGACATGTGCCTGGTCGTGCAGGAAAGGGACGCCATTGGCGACACCATCGACCTGACGCGCGACCTTCCGAGGCTGGTGGGCTTCCCGGCGCATTATGTGTTGCGTCGAATGATCCACAGCAGCGGCCTCGAGCCGACCTTCGTGGCCGAAGCGGAAACGGTCGATGCGCTCCTGGAACTCGTCGCCTCGGGTGTCGGTGCCTGCATTCTCCCGTTGCGCATTCCCGACAAGCTGCTGGGCGATCATCGCCTGCGCAAGGTGACCATCTTGCACCCCGTGCTGCGCCGCAGGGTGGTGGCGATCGTGCGCTGCGACAGGCCCGTGCCACCGCTGGTCCAGGAACTGATAGCCACGGCGGTGGACATGGCTGGATAGCCACTCGCTGGCAGTGGCCGGCATGGGGCGCGCTGCGGTGCGCCCTGGCCGGTTCCAGGCCGCATAGCAGCTATGCAAGCTGCTGCATGGCTTGCAGGCAACCCCCTCTCCCATACTCGCCCGCAGCGGTCGCGACGCGTGCAAACCTGCTCCCGCCGCCGGCCGCCCGACCACGAGAGCACAGCACATGAAAGACGATCTGAGGACAAAGGAATACTTCGACGCGCGCGCCACGCGCGAGATGGCGCAACACCTGAAAGATGCGCCCCGCACTGCGAGGGAAACGCTGGCCGACGCCTGCCGCATCCTTGCCATGACCGGGCAGGAGGCCGGCCTGGCAGGCCAGATCAGCGCACGGTCGGAACGGCCCGATGCTTACTGGACGCTGCGCTTCGGGCTGGGTTTCGACGAGGCCACGCCAGACGATTTCATCGAGGTGGACCAAGACCTGAACACGCTCAGCGGCGACGGCATGGCCAACCCGGCCACACGATTTCATCTGTGGGTCTATCGCGCGCGGCAAGACGTGCACTCGATCGTGCACACCCACTCGCCGTGGGCGTCGGCGCTGGCGGCGGCGCGTCAGCCGCTGGTGATCTGTCAGATGGACATGACACCCCTGCACGACGACTGCGCGTTCCTGGGCGACTGGCCGGGCGTCCCGATCGCAGACCACGAAGGCGTGGTGATCTCCGAGGCCTTGGGCACGAAGCGGGCGATCATCCTCGCCCACCACGGCTACCTCACGGCCGGCCAGACGATCGAAGAGGCGACATACCTGTCGGTGTACCTGGAGCGCGCCGCGCGCCTGCAATTGCGCGCCCAAGCCGCATACGGCGCGCTCACGCAAGTGGACGATGCCCTGGCCCGCGAGGCGCACGACTACCTGCTGAAGCCGTCGATCGTGAATGCCACGTTCAACTACTGGTGCCGCCAGACAAAGTCGCTGCCCCAGCTGGCGCGCTGATCGATTCTTCAGCTGTTTCACCCAAGGTCAGAACGATGAACACACAGCACAAGCTCGCGGGCAGCGAGACCACCGGCGCCCGCAAGGGGCACGTGACGGCCGGCCTCGCCAGCATGATGGGTACCACCATCGAGTGGTACGACTTCTTCCTCTACGGCACTGCCGCGGCGCTGATCTTCAACAAGATCTTCTTCCCGTCGTTCGATCCGATCACCGGCACCATGGCCGCGTTCGCAACCTACTCGGTCGGGTTCTTCGCGCGGCCGCTCGGCGGCATCGTGTTCGGCCATTTCGGTGACAAGGTGGGGCGCAAGTCGATGCTGCTCATCACGCTGCTGATGATGGGCATTCCGACCATCCTGATCGGGTTGATTCCATCGTACGACCACATCGGCTACTGGGCTGCGGTGCTGCTGGTGATCATGCGGTTCTTGCAGGGCATCGCCGTTGGCGGTGAATGGGGTGGCGCGGTGTTGATGGCGGTCGAGCATGCACCGCCGGGCAAGAAAGGCTTCTTCGGTAGCCTCCCGCAGGCCGGCGTTGCCCCGGGGCTCATCCTCTCCTCGCTCGCCATGGGTGCGGTCGCCAAGCTCCCGGAAGCCGACATGCTGTCTTGGGGCTGGCGCGTTCCGTTTCTGGCCAGCGTGATCCTGCTGCTGGTGGGATGGTTCATCCGTGTGAAGGTGGCTGAGTCGCCGGATTTCGAGCGGATGGAAAACCGCGGCAGCAAAGTCGAGGTTCCCGTGGTCGAGGTACTGCGGAAGTACCCTCGAGAGACTCTGGTGGTCGTCGGCGCTCGACTGGCCGAGGTGACATGGTTCTACACCACGGTGACCTTCGCGCTCGCCTACGCCACCGGAACGCTCGGTATCCCACGGACTGTGATGCTGGACGCCACCATATGGGGCGCGGTGGCGGCACTGGTCATGATGCCCATGTGCGGCATGCTCGGCGACAGGATCGGCCACAAATGGGTTTTCATGATCGGCACCGCCGGCATCGTGGCATGCGCGCCGTTGTTCTTCGACTTCCTGCACACCCGTGAGGTCTTCTGGATCAATGCGGCGGCGGTGATTGCCATCGGCCTGGTCTACGCCTGTCTGTACGGGCCCGAGGGCAGCCTTTTTTCGAGCCAGTTCCCGCCGGAGGTGCGCTACACGGGCATTTCGCTGGCCGTGCAGGTTTCAGGTGCCATTGGCGGCGGGCTCGCGCCGATCGTGGCGACATGGTTGCTGTCCAAAGGCAACGGATCGCCGACCTACGTGACGTGGTATCTGAGTGTGCTTGGCGTGGTTGCCTGCGTCAGTGCATTCAAGATGCACGGCAGCGATCGCTTTGCTGGCTTTGCAAAGCCGCTGGTGAAGTCCACCCCGTGACGCAGAGAAGATCCGCCATGACGAAGTCCATCGATTGCTACCTCTGGATGAACTCGGACTGGGCCTACCTGGGCGCCGACCGGCTTGCTGCCCTGGCGCAGCGGCACGGCGCCACGGTCCGCTACATGCCTGTGGATCTGCCGGCGGTGTACGCCCGCACGGGCGGTGTGCTTCTTCCGTTGCGCGCGCCTGAGCGGCAGGCATACCGGGTGGCGGAACTGCGGCGCTGGTGTCGGCGTCTTGGGATTCACGTGAACCCGCAACCGAAGTTCATGTGTCCCGATGCCACTCTCGCCTCGTGCATCGTCATCGCGGCGGGCGCCGTGGGCCACGACGTCGTGCCGCTCTACAAGGCCATCCTGCATGCCCAATGGTGTGCAGATCTGGACATCTCGAGTCCGCAGACACTCTCCGATATCCTGCAAGCGTGCGGTCTCGACGCCCCGACCTTGATCAGCCAGGCACGCACCGACCAGGTGGCCCGCTCCTATGCCGCACTGACCGACCGCGCGGTTTCAGCAGGCGTGTTCGGCTCGCCGTCCTATGTCTTCCGTGATGAGCTTTTCTGGGGGCAGGACCGCTTGGACTTCCTCGAAGCAGCGGTAGCGAAGTCCGATTGAGCGCGGCCTGTCTTGTCGAGATGGCCACTACGGGCCTTGCCGGGCGCGAGGTGGCACGCACGATCGCGGCTCCCAGTCTTCGACGCTGTGCGATGCCACCGGTGATCGCCGGGCTCATTCGAGCTGGCCCAGCCACATCGTCAGCATGGCCGCGCAGGCTCGGCGCATGTCGGCTCCCTGCGCGGCGCTGCGCGCGCATCGTGGGGATGTCCATGCCTGCCTGCACCAGTTCGCAGCTGTCGCCGCAGCGTTTTCCTGGTCGGATGGCCTACTTGCCGCCGTAGTTGTCGCTGTACGAAGGCAGCTGTCCGGCCCTGTTGGCCTTCGCCACTTCGGAGCGGCTCGCCTTGCGGCCCGCCGAGCGCTCTGCACGAGACAGCTTGGCGGTGGGCGTCGGGATCGGGTCTCCCTCGCCGGGCATGAAGGTACGCGCGGCCTGGACTCCCTCTGGTCTGCGCGCCTGGCGGGCCGCCGCGCGATCGGCCTTCGATGCCCGCGCCTTGGGTTCGGGGATCGGGTCTCCTTCGCCCGGCATGAAAGTACGCGCGGCCTCCACACCCTCGGCTTTGCGCTCGGCGCGGGTCATCGTCTTGTCGAGGGGCTGCGTCTGAGCGCAGGCAGTGAAGGCCAGGATCTGTGCGCCGACGAGGGCGCAGGTGGAGAAAAGCAATTTCATTTTGAATTCCTTGATGTGAGAGAAGCGAGGCATCGGTTCGAAGCCCCTGCGGAAGGGTTGTCCTGCTTGCGCGCAAGGGCGCGCGCAAAGCAATGAAATCAAAAACATGTGGCTCTGGCTATGGAACGTTGGTTTAGGAGATACCTTCGTATGAGCCGATTCTTTCGAGTTCGGGCGTCGCGGGCCGCGCTGCCCGTGCCGCATCAATCGCGCGGCAGGCAACGCTCTTCCCGAGCCGCGTCGAGCACGGTCGGCGCGTTCAGCGCAATGGCGTCGAGCGGCGACGCGCCGGCCAACCTTGTGTTCGGCGCGACGAACCAGAGGCAGATCTCCCAATCGCTCCGAGCCGGAATCAACTCCCGGATCACCGCGGTGACGGATGACCGAGGCGTCATGGTGGACAGGTCGAACTGGAACAGCGGCAGTACCGTGCGCGATTGCCACTGGAAGCTGATCACGTCGCGGTCGACGATCCAGCGCGCCAGCTGTGAAATCGGCTGCTCCGTCTGCCTCACAAGCAGGGTGACAACCTCGTCGGAACTCATTACTCCGCCGCTTGCGCGCAGCGCATGTTCCATCTCGCGGTACTGGAAGGCTTGGACGGTTTGCAGAAGCGCGGGAGCGCTGGGCCGCGCTGGCAGGCGTTGCGTGAAGCGAGCGGGAAGATCGTTGGACGAGAGAACGGTGTGGTCGTGCATGATGGCTCCTGGGAGGTGAATGCTCGTGGGCGGAAGCTGGCGCGGACATGGCGATGCACATGTGATTCAACAGAAGTGCCGACCGAAGTTCCATTGAACGAAGGTGTAGGGTGTTGTCGCCGAGCGCGACGGGCGACCCGCAGACGGCGGCCATGGTCCTCGGATCAACAACCGCGGCAAAGCCGCAGCCTTGAAACGTAGTGTGTGCAATTCCAGGGCCGACACATAGGCATACGCAATGTGTGCCGGAAGAGGAGAGCGTCGCAAACAATTCGTTCGCTCTCTACCCAAGCTCACTTCACCACCAAGGAAATCCCCATGAAGTTCTCTCGAATTGCCAGTGCTGCCTCGTTCTCGGTCCTTGCCGCTCTGATTGGAGCGCAGGCCCATGCCGAGGAATATCAAGGCGTGTTGCAGACGCGTTCGACGCTCAGCCGCAGCGACGTCCGTGCCCAGGCTGTCGCGGCTGCGCACGCCGCAGATCCTTATGCCGATGGCGCCTCTTCGGGTGTGGTTGCGGCGCTGCCATCCCCGCTCGACCGGTCCGCAGTGCAGTCCGAAGCCCGCGCACTCGCCCACGCGCCAGCCCAGAACCTCTATGTCGAGGCCTTCGTCAACAGCCGGGTGCCTGCCCAATACGGCATCCACGGGGTGCTCCCGACGCGCCAGGCTGGCATCGCCGACGGCGTCACGTTGCGCTGAACGCTGGAGCTCACCGTGACTACGAGATCCAACGTGCTTGTCGGCGTGGCGGCTGTTGCAGCCTCGGTCGGCATACTCACTGCTGCGGCGCGGCCGTCTGAAGGCGAAATTCCATCCAGCGTCGCGCAGATTGCGCCTGAGTTCCAGAACATCGACCACTGGTTCAACTCCCAGCCCCTGAAGCTGCAAGATCTGCGCGGCAAGGTTGTGCTCGTCGACTTCTGGACCTACACCTGCATCAACTGTCTCAACCACCTGCCCTATGTCAAGGAGTGGAACGAAAAGTACAAGGACAAGGGCCTCGTCGTCGTGGGTGTGCACACGCCGGAATTCGCATACGAGAAGTCCACCAAGAACGTGCAGGACGCGATCAACCGGTTGCAGATCAAGCACGCCGTCGCGCAAGACAACCACTACGCCACCTGGAAGGCCTTCAACAACCAGTACTGGCCTGCGGTCTATCTGATCGACAAGCAGGGAAAGATCGTCTATTCGCACTTCGGCGGAGGCAGCTACGGCACCACTGAGAAGAAGATTCAGGCGCTGCTGGCCGAAAACGCGCCGTCGGCAGGAGGCTGATCGCCCTGACTCTCGGAACGCTGGCAAGCGCGCGAGCGTCGGGCACGAACGCAGGGGCCTGTCCGCGTTCAACGTGTCCTCACAGCACTGGCGGAAGGCATCGCAGGCGGGCTTCGTACGCTTCCCATGCACGGATGCGGTTCTCGAGGTCTTCATGATCGACCGATCGCGAGAGATAGCCTTCTCGCGGGTCGACTGTGGCGGTCGCGCAGCGCCGCACAAGGGCCGCAGCGGCACGCTTGAAGGCACCGTGCACGGACGGGATGGGCGCCTTCTCAACTGCGCCGGTCGACAGCGGGAGTGGGAGGATTCGGCTCGTGTTCATGGTGAACTCCTGGGGTGGGAATGTGGGGTCCCGAGCCTAGGGAGATCGCACGCTCAACGAGTCATCGGAAGCAATGACGCGTGGGCGCGCCGCAGCATCAATCCATGTTCGATCGGCCGGCTTCGGGCAGGCGCCCGAGCCAGAGGGAGGTCAGCGCCGCCCGGTTATGGACACCGAACTTGGCATAGATCGACTTCACGTGGATATGCGTCGTGTTCGGGCTTTGGCCCAGAGTGGCTGCGACCGCCTTTTCCGCCTTGCCGTCGAGCAGGCCCAGCAAGACCCTGCGTTCCATCGCGGTGAGCGGCGCGTTCGCGATGAGGAGCCCGTGGCTGAGCAACTGCTGGCGGTAGAACCAGCGCAGTCCGCGAAGCGCCAGGCCGAAAGGGTGCTTGTCCGTTGATGAGAACCGGGGAGCTTCCGTGCTGCGGAAGATGAACAGGTGCACCCGCACATCGTCGTTGATCGCACACCGCATCGACATGCTGTCCGCGTGTCCGATCGCCAGATAGTGGCGCTGGTAGTGCGGGCCGTCGAACCACTCCGCAGGCAGCGCTTCAAACAGGAGCTGGATGCGGAAAGGTTCCTCGCCGGACACGGCAAGGATCTGCGAGAGGTCGACAGACGGCGACCACAGGGTGTCGAACTGCTCCTGGACCGAAGCGGCAATCGGCGGCAAAGGCCGCAGCAGCCGGACGAACAGCGGGCGCCAGCCGTTCAGCGCGTCGCCCGACGCAGGGCTTGGCAGCCGCACGACCACCGACCAAAGTGCGTTGTGCGCGCCGAAGATCGAGCAGAGGCTGCAGAGCAGGTGCTCGAGCGCTACATCGCCATCGCCGATGGGGAAACTCGCGAGCTTGTCCCACAGCGCGTAGATCGCCTCGGTGAAATCGTTCACTGGAGGCTGGGCGGGGGGCGCAACTCCTGCATTCAATTGGTCACCTGTTTAGGTTATTACGCGACGCAGCCTACCTGCCTACGATCCCTTGATGAACCAGCCCGGCATCGTATGGCATTCGACGGACCTTTGTGCCGCCGGTTCGGGCATCGTTCCGCAACCGTGTGCGATGACGGGCCTGCAAGGGATTCCCGCCGCCGAACTGTCGGACCTGATCGGTGCGATCTACGACTGCTCCCTCGACCCGCAGCGATGGGCCGCAACATGCGCAATGATTGCGCAGCGTTGTGACAGCGTCGGAGGCGGCATCTGCGTGCACGACCTGAAGCAGATCCAGAACGACCAGCTGTACGTCTTCGGCTATGAGCCGGAGTTTCTGCAGAAACTCGGCGCGCACTACGCCGAGAGTCCGATGGCTGCGGCCGATGTCGTTTCCAACATCGGGGACGTGAGCGCGCTGTCGATGGAGCGCTTCCATCTGCATGACAGCCGCTTCTACCGCGAAGTGCTGCAGCCACATGGGGTGCTCGACATCATCTGGTTTCCGGCGCTGCGCACCGCCGGGCGCATGGCGTCCCTGCACGCGTCGCGCAGCGACAAGTCGCCGCATTACCAGCAGAGTGACCTGGGCCTGTTCGAGCTCCTTGCGCCGCACGTCTGCCGTGCCCTGGCGATTTCCGATGCGCTCGACATCCAGGTGCTGAAGTCCGAGGTGCTGGAGAGAACTCTCGATGGGCTGGCGGCCGGCGTGTTCCTGGCGGCGCGTGACGGTCGCGTCGTGTACATGAACACTGCGGCCGAGCGACAGATCAGGTCGGGCACGGCGATGCGCCTGGTCAACAACCGGTTGTCGCCTGTCTATCCGGCCGCTCGTGCGGCGTTGACGCAGGCGATCCAGGATGCAGGCCGCGATGGTGCGGACACGCGCACCAGGGACCATGCGATCGGAATCCCCGATGGAACCGGCGGGGGCTACGTTGCCACCCTGCTGCCGGTTGCCGATGGCCGGCGCGCCGGGGTCCTCGCACCGTTCGCGGCGAGTGTTGCCGTGTTCGTCCAGGATCCTGTCCAGGCGCCGCTGATGCCTGGGGAGGCATTTGGACGGCTGCATGGGCTCACCGGCGGAGAACTGCGCGTGCTGATGGCGCTGTCGCAGGGCCTCGGCGGCATCGAGGCCGCCGGCATGCTGGGCGTGGGGGAGCCGACCATTCGCACCCACCTGCAGAGGATCTACTCCAAGACCGGCACATCCAAGCAGGGGGATCTGCTGCGTCTGTTGCACCACTCGACACCTCCGACTCGGCACCAGGCGCGCCTGGCGGATCCTTGCGCGTAGGAACCCGTGTCATCGCTTCCAATGACGCCGCGGCTGCGGTGATCGCCTACGCTCGCGCACCAAGATTGACAAGAAGAAAGTTCGCCATGTTTGACCGCACCGTTCGACGCCTGTCCGCAGCACAAAGCGCATTCATGCGTCGACTCTCGAAGCGCACGCAGCTCATCGGGTCCTTCGCGACAGGGGCGGTTGTCTCCGGCGCGCTCTTGACCTTCTCGATGAGCAGTCCGGCCGTCGGTGTCGCGGCACCAGGCACTCCCGCACAAGCCGCCGCGGCAGCTCCGTTCACTGCCGCGACGCGATCCAGACTCGATCTGCTGCGCAACGAGGCGGCGAGCGGCGACGAATTTTCAAGCCGGGCACTCTCCAAAGCCCTGCTGGACGAGTTCGACTTGACTGGCGATTCAGATGATCTCTACGAGGCCATGGTTTGGGTCGACAGGCGTCGGGACCTGCACGGCAATCAAGAACTGGCTGCGCGCATCGTCGACCGCTACTGCGGGCACCGCGTGGTGCGTTGGCACTTGTTCTGTGTTCTGGGCGAATGACGGACAGGGGCCGTCGCAATCACAGGGGGCTCACGTCGTTGAGGGGCCCGTCGCTTCAACCAGGAACCTGACCAGGGCCTGCACCCGCGCGCTGCGTCCCTTGCGCGTGGGCACCAGCACCACCACCGGGGCGGCGCCAAACTCCCAGTCGGCCATCACGCGCTCGAGGCGGCCGGCGGCCAGCGCGTCGGCGGCATCCCATTGGGAGCGCAGCACGATGCCCAGGCCATCCTCGGCCCACTGGCGCGCCACGCTGCCGTCGTTGGTGACGAACGCCGGGTTGATGCGCAGTGTCTCGCCCTTGCGGGCGCCGCTGCCCGCGGGCCGCATGTGCCACAGCGTCACATCCTCGTCGTTCTCGCGGATGCAGATGCAGGCGTGGTAGGCCAGGTCCGCCGGGTTGCGGGGCGTGCCGTGCTCGCGCAGGTAGCCGGGGCTGGCGCACAGCCAGCGCTCGTTGGAGGCGAGCGTATGGGCCACCCAGGACGAGTCGCGCACCGCGCCCACGTGCACCACCGCGTCGGAATCGTGCCTGTCGGGCCACGGGGTTTCGCGCAGGTCCAATTGCAGCCGCAGGGCTGGGTGCAGGCGAGAGAAACGGGACAGCAATGGCGCGACGTGCGTGCGGCCATAGCCGAAGGACGCGGCCACCCGCAGGGTTCCGCTCAGGCGCCGGTCGTCGCGCTGCAGGGATTCGCGCAGGCCGTCGAACTTCAGCAGGAGTTCATAGGCCTCGCGCCCGAACCGTTCGCCTTCCGAGGTCAGGTGCAGCTTGCGCGACGTGCGGTTGGCCAGCACCAGGCCCAGCGAGGCCTCGAGCTTGCGCAAGCGCATCGACAGCGCGGGTGGCGTGACGCCGAGCGAGCGCGCAGCCGCGCTGAGCGAGCTCTCGCGCAGCAGCGCGGCAGCCAGGCGAAGGTCTTCGATCTGCATCATTCAGCAGAGCTTAACTATTGATGACGCAAGAGTGAAGCACCAAAGCGCCTTGGCACGCCTACAGTGAGCGCCATGCCAAACACTTCGACTCCCATCACGACGGCCGGGCACTATCCCCGGGCCGTGCTGTTCGACCTGCTCACTGCGCTGCTCGATTCGTGGACCGTCTGGAACGCGGCGGCCGGCTCCGAGCAGATGGGCCGCAGCTGGCGCGCCGAATACCTGCGGCTCACTTATGGCTGCGGCGCCTACGTGCCCTACGAAGACCTGGTGCGGCAGGCCGCCGCGACTGTCGGGTTGCCCGCCGGCGCGCCGCAGTCGCTGGACGACCATTGGGACGAGCTGCCCGCCTGGAGCGGCGCCACCGAACTGCTGCAGGCGCTCGCGCCCCACTGCAAGCTGGCCGTGGTGACCAACTGCTCGCGGCGCCTGGGCCAGCGCGCCGCCGAACGCCTGGGAATCGACTGGGACGTGGTCGTGACCTCCGAGGTGGCGGGCTTCTACAAGCCCGATCCCAGGCCCTACCGGCTGGCCCTGGAACGCCTGGACGTGCAGCCGGGCGAGGCTGCCTTCGTAGCCGGTTCGGGCTACGACATGTTCGGCACCGCCCGCGTCGGCCTGCGCACCTACTGGCACAACCGCGTCGGGCTGGCCCGGCCCGAAGGTGCGCCCCTGGCGGAGGTCGAGTCGCCCACGCTCGATGGCGCGCTGCCATGGCTGCGCGGCTTCCAACCCGCCGCTTCCTGATTCAACTCACCATCACGCCAGGACCTGCCCATGATCCGCTTCCTTCGCCCTGCGGGCGGCCTTGCCGTCCTCTGCGCCGGCTTGCTGGCCGCGCCCGGCGCCATCGCCCAGCCGTTTCCGAGCCGCCCGGTCACGCTGATCGTTCCTTTCCCGGCCGGCGGTCCCAGCGATGCGCTGGCCCGCGCCGTCGCACAGAAGATGGCTGCGCCGCTGGGCCAGCCCGTCGTCATCGAGAACCTGGGCGGCGCCAATGGCGTCATCGGCCTGACCAAGGCCGTCAAGGCCGGCGCCGACGGCTACACCATCTCGTTCGGGGGCATCGGTACGCATGTCGCCAACCTCGCCCTGTACAAGAAGCTGGCCTATGACCCCGTCGCCGATTTCGCGCCCATCGGGCCCGCGGGCGCGGCACCGATGCTGCTGCTGGCCCGCGCCGACCTGCCGGCCGGCAACCTGCGCGAGTTCGGCGCCTGGCTGTCGGCGCACAAGGACAAGGCGTCCTACGCCAGCGCGGGCGTGGGGTCGATCTCGCACTACGGCTGCGTGCTGCTGCTGTCTTCCCTCGGCCAGAATGCCACGCACGTGCCCTACAAGGGCGTGGCGCCGGCGGTCAACGACCTGATGGGCGGCCAGACCGATTTCATGTGCGACCAGACCACCACCGCACTGCCGCAGATCGCTGGTGGGCGCATCAAGGCCATTGCCGTGCTGTCGGGCGCGCGCCTTGTTCAGCTGCCTCGTGTCGGCACCGCGACGGAAGCCGGTCATCCCCTGGATGTGCGTTCCTGGAACGCCTTCTTCGCTCCGCGCGGTACGCCGCAGCCCGTGCTCGCGAAACTGACGAGCGCGCTGCAGCAGGCGGTCGCCGATCCGGCGCTGCGCAAGCAGATGGAAGGGCTGGGCGTCGATCTGCCTGCGCCCGCCGACGCAACGCCCGCGGCCGTCACCGCGCTCATCGCGCGCGGCATCCGCGACGACGTGCCGGCCCTCAAGGCCAAGGGCGAATACCTGGACTGATTCGAAATGAGCAACATGCAGAACACCCCCCAAAATCTCGCCAACATCGACACCCCCGCGGCCATCGTGTCGCTGCCGCGCATGCAACGGAACATCGCGCGCATGCAGCAGCAGGCCGACGCGCTGGGCGTGCGCTTTCGCCCGCACGTGAAGACCAGCAAATGCGCCGATGTGGTCGCGGCCCAGCTTGCCGCCGGCGCGGCCGGCATCACGGTGTCGACGCTGAAAGAGGCCGATCAGTTCTTTGGCCACGGCGTGACCGACATCCTCTATGCCGTCGGCATGGCACCGCACCGGCTCCCGCATGCGCTGGACCTGCGCCAGCGCGGCTGCGCACTCCAGATCCTGACCGACAGCGTGGAGGGCGCGCGGGCCATCGCCGACTATGGCCGCGAGCACGGCCACGCCTTCGAGGTGCTCATCGAGATCGACACCGACGGCCACCGCTCCGGCATCAAGCCGGGCGAGGACCTCCTGCTCGAAGTCGGCCGTGCGCTGCACGAGGGCGGTATGCGCCTGGCCGGCGTGCTCACGCATGCGGGCTCCAGCTACGAACTGCACACGCCCCAGGCCCTGGCCGCCCTGGCCGAGCAGGAACGCGCGGGCTGCGTGCTGGCTGCGGAACGCCTGCGCGCAGCGGGCCTGCCGTGCCCCATCGTCTCGGTAGGCTCCACGCCCACGGCGCTGGAAGCCGCGTCGCTGGAAGGCGTCACCGAACTGCGCGCCGGGGTCTATGTCTTCTTCGACCTGGTGATGCGCAACGTGGGCGTCTGCCGCACCGAGGACATCGCGCTGAGCGTGCTCACCACCGTCATCGGGCACCAGGCCGACAAGGGCTGGGCCATCGTCGATGCCGGCTGGATGGCCATGAGCCGCGACCGGGGCACGGGCAAGCAGCAGTGCGACTACGGCTATGGCCAGGTGTGCAGCATGGACGGGGTGCCGATCGAGGGCTACCTGCTGTCGGCAGCCAACCAGGAGCACGGCATCCTGTCGCGCGAGGGCACTGCGGACCCGGACATCGTGGCGCGCTTCCCGGCCGGAACCCGGTTGCGGATCCTGCCCAACCATGCCTGCGCCACCGGCGCGCAGTTTCCCGCCTACCAGGCGCTGGCCGCGGACGGCACGGTGCAAACCTGGGAGCGTTTCCATGGCTGGTGAGCAGGGCGCCGAACCCCACGACATGCCGGGTCCGGTCCATGTCGAAGTGCCCGCGCTGGCCAGGCCGGGCGGCCACTACAGCCATGCTGCCGTGGGCGGCGGCCTGGTCTTCATCTCCGGGCAACTCCCGGTCACGCCGGACGGCGAGCGCCTGGCCGATGCGTCGTTCGAAGCCCAGGTGGCGCAGACGCTGGCGAACGTGCAGGCCGCCTTGCTCGCGGCCGGCTCGGGCGTCGACAAGCTGCTGCAGGTGAGGGTGTACCTCGACGACATCGCCAACTGGCCGGCGTTCGACAGGATCTATGCGCAGTGGGCCGGACCATCGCGCCCGGCCAGGGCCGTCGTGCCGACGGGGCCGCTGCACTTTGGGTTCAAGGTCGAGGTGGAGGCGATGGCGCTTGCGTGAATGGGCGACCTGCTCTCAAGGCGCGCTACGTCGCAGGAACACATGCGTGGCGCGCTCGCCCGCCACCTGCCGTTCGCAGCGGTAGCCCAGCGCCGGCAGGTCCAGGCCTGCGAACAGCGCCTCGCCCTTGCCCAGCAGCACCGGACGCACGGCCAGGTGCAATTCGTCGATCAGCCCGGCCTTCAGGTATTCGCGCACGGTCGCCGCGCCGCCGCCCACCCGCACGTCGCGCCCGCCGGCGGCGGCCTGCGCCAGCGCAAGCGCTTCGTGGATGCCGCCGGTGACGAAGTGGAAGGTGGTGCCGCCCTGCATCGTCAGCGGCGCGCGGGCATGGTGGGTCAGCACGAAGACCGGCACGTGGTACGGGGGCTCGTCGCCCCACCAGCCTTTCCAGCTCTCGTCGGGCCATGGACCGCGCACCGGTCCGAACATGTTGCGCCCGAGGATCCAGGCACCCATCTCGGCGAAGCCCAGTTCGGCCATTTCGTTGTCGACGCCGGTCTCGCCGTTGGCCTCGCCGGTCTTTTGCATCTGCTGCCAGACCCGCGTGGGAAAGAACCAGTCCATGAGTTCGGGACCGCGAACGCCCAGCGGGTGCGCCAGGCTCTGGTCTGGTCCGGCGGCAAAGCCGTCGAGCGAAACGCCGAAGCTGCGCACGAGCAATCGGGCCATGGGGTCGTCTCCTGCAGGAAGAAGGGAGCTTCAGTTTAGCGCGCGGGGTGCCCCAGCGAACCCTCTTCGAGGCAATGGGCTCGCGCAGAATGCGCGCATGAGCATCGAATACATCAGCGTTGAAGAGGCCATTGCCGGCACCGGCCTGCGCATGGTGGTCGTAGGCCACATTCCCAGCCCCTGGTCCGAGGCGGCCAAAGGCATCCTGCATGTGAAAGGCATCCCGTGGAAGGCGGTGCGCCTGGCCTACGACAGTCCGCAGCTCAAGGCGTGGGCCGGCGAGCGCAGCGCGCCGGTGGCCATCTACAACAACGAGGCGCCGCGCTCGGCCTGGGCAGACATCCTGCTCCTGTGCGAGCGGCTCGCGCCGCAGCCCTCGCTTCTCCCGGCCGATGCGGCTGACCGGGCGCTGATGTTCGGCCTGGCCCACGAGATCTGCGGCGAGCAGGGGCTGGCCTGGTCGCGCCGCGTGCAGCTGGTGCAGGCCGGCCTGGCGGGGGAGGGCGGTTTCGCTGCGCAGGCCGCCGCATACATCGGCAAGAAGTACGGCTTCAGTCCGCAGGCGGGCGCGAGTGCACCCGCGCGCGTGGCGGCTGTGCTGAAGATGCTGGCGGCGCGCCTGAAGGCACAGCAGGCAGCTGGCAGCAATTACTACATCGGCAGAAGTCTTACCGCCGTGGACATCTACAGCGCGACCGCGCTGGCGCTGATGCGTCCGTTGCCGCAGGCGGTTTGCGAGACGGACCCCGCCACGCGACAGGCTTTCGAGTTCCGAGAGCCAGTGACCGACGCGGCGTTGGACGCAGTGCTGCTGCGGCACCGGGACATGATGTACGAGCGGCACCTGGGGCTGCCGCTGTCGCTATGACGGCTCCGCGGAGCACCGGATTCGCCGGCGAAGCCGACGTTCAATGTCGACGCATTGAATGCAATCACGGCGCTCTTGTCCGCTCGTTCAACGGCCGGCAAACCTCCAGCACCATCCCGCGCAGCCACTGATGCGCAGGATCCCGATCCAGGCGCGGATGCCACATCTGCGACACGGTGATCTGCTCCGTAGGCATCGGCAGCAGGAACGAGCGCAGCGTGCCCCGCGCTCTCAGGTGTTCGAAATAAGAGGACGGTATCAATGCAACCAGATCGGTCGCGGCCGCTATCGACAAGGCGGTGCTGAAGCTGGGCACCACGACCGCGGTATTGCGCACCAGGCCCATCGCTGCGAGTGCGTCGTCCACCGGTCCCACAGTCCGGCCGTGGCGTGAAGTGACCACGTGGTCGCAGGCGGCGTAGCGCTCGGCCGTGATCTCGGAGCCGGCGAGCAGCAGGGGATGGCCCTCGCGCACGACCGCGATGAACCGGTCGCGAAAGAGCGCCTGAACACGTACCTCCGGCCCCGACTCGCCGAGCACGCCGATATCCAGATCGAGCAGTCCCTCGCGCAGGGGCCGAACGTCCTTGTCGGGCTTGGGCGCGAAGCGCAGGCGAACGCCGGGCGCCTCGTGGGCGGCGCGGGCCACCAGCCGAGGCGCGAAGCCCTCGATGAAGCCGTCGTTGGCCCGTATCGTGAACAGGTGCCGGAGCGTGCGGGGGTCCATGCTCGCGCCGGCGGGCTGAAGCACCGCGCGCGACGCCTGCACCAGCTCCCTGACGCGATCGCGCAGTGCCAGCGCATGCGGCGTGAGCACCATGGCGCGGCCCGCGCGCACGAGGAGCTGGTCCCCGGTGGATTCCCGCAACCGCGCGAGCGCCCGGCTCATCGCCGACTCGCTCAGGCCCAGGCGCTCGGCAGCTTTCGCGACGCTGCCCTCGGAGAGAAGTGCGTTCAACGCAAACAGCAGGTTCAGGTCGGCTTCTGTCGGCATGCCCGAACCTAGCACGGCCGCGAGGATTTCGACAGGCGCCGCATGCAGGGACAAGTTGCGCGCCGCGCGCTGTGCAAGCCGTGCGCGCAGTCCTAAGCTGGACTCATGTTGACATCCACACTTCAACCCAACTCTTCTTCCACTGCTTCCCGCACCGTCGAAACCCGAGAGGTCAACGACGACGCCAACGCGGTGCCTGATGCCGATGGCCTGCCCCTGCCGCGGCGCTGCGCAGCGGTCGCCGCGATCCTGGGCGCGGGCGTGCTGGTGGTGCTCGATGGCGCCATCGCCAACATCGCGCTGCCAGGCATTGCCCAGCAACTGCAGGCGACACCCGCGGATGCCGTGTGGATCATCACCGCCTACCAATTGGCCGTGGTCATGTTCCTGTTGCCGGCTTCTGCCGTCGGGGAGAGCTTCGGGTATCGGCGGGTCTTTGCGGGCGGCGTTGCGCTGTTCACTGCGGCGTCGGTGCTGTGCGCGTTGGCACCATCGCTGCCATGGCTCGTGGCCGCGAGGTGCCTTCAGGGCCTGGGCAGTGCGGCCGTCATGCCCCTTGGGCTGGCATTGCTGCGCTTCACCTATCCACGTCGATTGTTGGCGCGCTCGATCGCGTGGAATGCGCTCGCGGTCGCGGCTGCTTCAGCGTCGGGCCCCACCCTTGGCGCCTTCATACTTTCTGCGGCAAGTTGGCCGTGGCTCTTTGCGGTGAACCTGCCGATCGGCCTCCTCGTGCTCGCCGCCTGCGCGGGCTTGCCCAGCCCGGCGCGGTCGCTGCGCCGCATCGACGCCTGGAGCATCGCGCTCAACGCGGTCATGTTCGCCTCCTTGGTGCTGGGGAGCGACCGATTGGTGGCGCAGCCGTTGCGCGGTGGCGCATTGCTCGCGTTGTCGGCCGTTTGCATGGTCCTGCTGGTGCGGCGCGAAATGCCAAAGGCGGCACCGTTGATCCCGCTCGACCTGCTGCGCGTGCATTCCTTTCGGGTCTCGATCATTGCCTCCATGTGCTGCTTCACCGGTCAGATGGCCGGCCTTGTGGCGCTGCCGTTCTACATCCAGCACGAACTCGGCCAGAGCGCGGTGACGGCCGGCCTCTTGATGACCCCTTGGCCCTTCGCGGTGATGCTGGCCGCACCGCTGTCGGCACGTCTGGCGCAGCGCGTGCCAAGCGCATGGCTGTGCGCGGCCGGAAGCGCGTGTTTCGCGAGCGGCCTGGCCCTGTGTGCCCTGTGGCCGCTGCACGGCAACCCGGCCTTGCCGATCGCTGCGTTCACGAGCCTCGCAGGCCTGGGCTTCGGCTTCTTCCAGACACCGAACAACCAGAACATGCTGCTTTCGGCGCCCAAGGAGCGCAGCGGCGCGGCCGGTGGCGCGCAAGGCACCGCCCGGCTCACGGGGTTGACGCTCGGCAGCCTGTTGATGAGCTTGATGTTCGAGCTGCTGCCGTCCCACAGCGCAGTGCACTGGGGCTTGGCGATGGCGGCTCTGGCCGCATTGGCCGGGAGCGTGGCGAGCTTGCTCAGAAGCCCGGCAAGGGCTCGCGCCGCGTGATTGGTGTCGGGAGGCGAGGGGCTTTTTCGAACTCGCATTGCTGGTGTGATATGGAAGCGATATGACTTCGCAGTCATGGACGATCTCCACGAAAAAGGCCTCATCACCAAGGCGCGCGGCAGGCAAGAATCGGTTTACCTCACGGACGAGGGAATGCGCCGTGCCAAGGAGCTTGCGGCCAAACACTTCGGAACCAACGGGGCGGCGTCGGTGCATCGATAGCTGCGGCGGAATCCGGGGCCAAGACCGGACATCCGCTATCGCGTGCCCGCGGCAGGCGCCTGGGTACGCCTGATGAAATCGAGCATCAGCGCAGCGGCTGCAGCCGCGTGGGTTTCGAGCAGCAGGTGGCCCGCGTCCAGGACATGGGCTTCCATCCTCGGCAGTGCACGCATCCAGGACAAAACCTCGGCAAGGTCGAAATAGATATCGTGCCTTCCCCACACCATGAGGGCAGGGGGCTGCCAGCGCTCGAGGTACTTGGCGATGGCGTCGAAGCGGGCGGCATAGTTTCCGTAGTCCGCGATCAGCGCCCGCTGAGTGTCCATATGGCCCGGCAGGTTCATCACCCGCCAATCCTCTTCCCAGTGTTCTGCAGGGATGCGCTCGGCCACTTCCGGCGGGACGCCGGCGATGTAAGTGTCGCGTGTGCCCGCGAGGGTCAGGTGCGCGCTGGCCGCCGCCTGGTTCTCGGCGTTGGGCTGCGACCAATAGGCCTGCGTTGCGGCCCATCCCGGTCCCCACCCCGTTCGATGCGCGTTGGCGTTCTGCACGATGAGACCCAGGACTTTCTCTGGCGCCTGCATCGCGATCTGCAGGCCCACCGGCGCTCCCCAATCATGCAGGTAGATAAAGCGCGGCCCGATCTCCTGCGAGTCCAGCAGCTCGGAGATCGCTTGGCCGATGGCGGCAAACGAAGGAGCCGGCAGCGGGTCGGACTCGCCGTGGCCGGGCAGATCCGGTGCGATCACAAAAGCGGCCTGCGAGAGCGCTGGCACGACCGCCCGGAACAGGCGGGCCGAGTTCGGCGTTCCGTGCAGCAGCAGCAGGGCGGGCTTGGAAGCCTGGCCCGCGGTGGTGAACGACAGCTCGGTCCCGCCGGAGAGGCGAAGTCGTTCCGTTTTCATGCCATCGCCCACGCTGCTCGGCAGGAGCTTTCGCTGCAGGGCGGGTGACTTCCTGGTTCCCATGCACGAATTCTGGCTTGAAGAAATCGGGACCATGTCAGCGCAGGTCGCTAGCGCGTGTCCCGGGATTGCCGAGGCGCGGATCCTCTCCTGCACCGGTTCGGGAACGGCAGGTATGCCTTGACCTTGGTGTCCACTTCGGGCACCGTTCCCGCATTCGCAGGAACGGCCAAAGCCGTGCCAGCCGATCGACGCCCTCATCGGGCAGGTCGACCCGTTCAGCCATAACCTCGATTTCCGCAGTGCCGCCCAGGCGAAGGAGTTCTTGATGAGTATGGATTTCCCTTTCGGCCGCGTGGCACTCGCCCTCTGCGCCGGCTCGCTTTTCACCGTGACTTCCGTGATCGCCGGCGAGGTCGCCAGCCAGGCGACAAATGGGAGTCTCGTCGCCGAAAAATGGGCTGCCCGCACCGGACCGGACAGCGTTGTCGTAGAGAGTGCGGGGCCCTACGGCGTCGACACGGAAAGCGTCAGGCGCCATCTCGCCAACACCTTGGCAGCGAATTCGGCGCTGACACCTCCCCCGCGCAACAACGAACGGTACAGCTTCGATGGGAAGGTTCGCGCCTACGTCGTACTGGTGCGCCCGGCCATCGACAACCCCATCAACAGCTATTCGCCGTACGACAGCAGTTCGTTCCGCCGAGATACCGTGGCCGCGGATGCTTCGAATCTCGGCTTGCTCCAGGCGGTGTTCAAGCGCCTCGCTGCGGATTGAACATCATCGTGCCTTCGTCAGAAGGCGCTCTTGACGCTGCCGTCGACGCGAAGGATTGCACCCGTGGTCGCCGACGCGAGTGGACTTGCCACGTAGGCCACGAGCGAGACCACAATCATCGGCCCAACACCGGACGTCGGATGGCTCAGATGTTCACCTCGAGGTTGAACGAATCAGCGGGGTTTCTTCGAGACACGGAGGGGAGAGTTCAGATGCTTTCCATCGTCATTTCGCTCATAGCGACGGTCGTCCTGCTCGTCTGGATGGGTTTTTTCATGATGGGCTCGCTACCACTACTGGTGCTCAAGCACGACACCCCGCTGGACTCGCGCTTTATCCGGGGCCTGTTCAATGTTTATTACGTTGCCGTGGCACTGACGGCGAGCGCTGCAGCACTCAGCTTTGCCTGGTCTGGTAGACCTGCATTCGCCTTCGGCATGGCCTTCATTGCAGCCTTGGCATTCGCGTTGCGCCGCTGGATCATCATCCCGCGCATGGACCTCCTGCGTCACACGATTCCGGCCATTGACGCTTCGATCTTCCAGTTCCGCCGGCTTCACATCGCCGGCATGATGCTCAACGTGGCGCAGTTGGGTGCTGTGGCCTGGGCCTTAACGCAGTTAGGTCTATAACTCGCACAGAAGATGGCGTTGCGCGAGGTGGGACGCACAGACCATGCTTGGTATCCGCGAGTCTGCCTTGTAGAAACCAGAAGCGCGGATCGCCGCTTCGGGCCTGTTGAACAATTCGCAAGAATGGCTACAGTCGGCCAACAGCTGACCTTGAACGTCGTCGTCAATCACAGGTGCCGTACTCGACTAGCAGGTCTCTCATGGCATCCTCGACGCCGTAGCCGATGTTCTGGCTGACTTGACACACAGAATCCAGACGCTCCATGAGGAGGGGCCGCTCCGCATCGGGCAGTCTCGCAATGGCCTGCAACGCGTGTTCGAACATTCGCACTAACGCGATGAAGAAGCCCTCATCCTGCAGGCCGACTTCGGCGCTGAACCCTGACGCGCGCTCGCAGTAAAAGACCATCAGCTCTGCCAGTCCCTCTGGGTGGCCAATGGCCTTCTTGTAGCTCGCGATGGACTTCTTGGCCTCGGCGACGGACGCGTTCTGGTTCCGGAACATGTCGGGCCAGAGCCAACGGTTGATGGTGACCTTGTACGGCGCCAGGACATCCTCGCCCAGCCCGAAACGGGCGTGAAGGAATACTTGGTTGTCCTTATTGGCCGTGTACAGGTCATGCACCAGGCCAACCAGTCCATCGCGGTCGAAGTGGGTCAGTCTGGCCTTGACGTCGCTCCAGGACGTGGTCTTCTTAGTCTTGCTTGCTTTCATCTCTGAGGCTGTCGGATTTGAAGCCTGTACGCCCTCTGCCGGGAAACCATGTTGGCTGGGCGAAGGCAAATTCCCAAAGTACCATCGTAAATTCGAACTACCGCCTTGCGGCGGCCGCAGCCAATCAAAGGCGGTGCCGTGCAAACGGGCCATTGTCGAACGTTGAGGGGCGATGCTATGAAATACGACATGGTCAAGGTCGAAGAGGCGCTTCTGGCGTTGCTCGGCGTCTTCGAGTTCGAGAACGGGCGCGTATGGAAGCGATATGACTTCGCAACCATGGACGGTCTACACGAAAAAGGGCTCATCACAGAGGCCCGTGGGAGGCAGGAGTCGGTCTACCTGACGGACGAGGGGCTGCGCCGCGCCAAGGAGCTCGCGGCCAAACACTTCGGGGCCAACGGGGCGTCGCCAGCGCGCCAATAGCTGCGGCAGAATCCAGCCAGAACCAGACGTTCGTCACGCCCCTCCAGTTTTGCCTCGGTAGTGCCTTGCATGCATGCCGGCCGTGGCTAGACTGGCGCCGATGACTGAGAGGAGCACAAGATGAAATCCCTGCTTCGGCGCCGGACGCTCTGGCTTGCTGCCAATGTGCTTGGCATGGCCGTCTATCTAAAGCTGGCGTCCGCTTTGTGGGTAGTTCCCAGCGAGGAAGGCATGCCGGGCGGACCCGGCGATGCCTTTTACTGGCTGTTCTTTCTTGTCCCGGTCCTCGCGGCTTTCACGCTTGTGAATTCCATGGCGCTCTTCATTGTCGTCAGTCGGTTCAGACGGTCTGGTGGCCGTGTAGCTCTGGTTGTCTGGCTTGCGGTCGCGGTGCTGTGGGCTGGAACGGTTGTGATTGATCATCAACGCCAAGTCAGGTACATCGACGCAGAGTTCTCCTAGCTCACAGTGGGGGAGGACGGCCTTCGGCCAGAACCAGACATTGCCGGCGGCCTCGCAGATTCCCTGCGACGATGCTATGAGCCTTCCTGAACTGCCCCAATGAGGCAGTCCGCGCACCGCAGCCACCATAGAACTTATGAAGCTATCGCAAATCTTTGAGCAAGAGCGCAACCGATATGTGCAGTTCTTGGTGGAGACGAGAACGCGACTTACCTCGGAGTCCGAGGGCACGGTCGGGGAACTGCTGCTCAGCATAAACAACGAGGCTATCCCGTATCCATACCGCTACGTCCGAGTTGACATCATGTCCAAGGGCTCCGATGGCCTGCCGAAACCAGGCGAAGTGGTGGTCGATATTGACGAGGCGTTCGAAGCGCGGGAATTCAACTTTGGAGCGTTCGCGGTTGAGGTCTACCCCTTCACTTGGGATTCGGTCCAGGTGCTGGTAAACGGCCCAATCAAAGACTCTAGGCAGTTGGAAGGGTGGATTACTCGCTGGCTGGACGTTGAGGACAAGAATCCTCCGGGCCCCTTCGGGACGAGCCAGGCGATTCACTCGTTCTCCCCAGTCGAGAGTCAGGATGGATGGTGGTACCTCACCGGTGACTTTGGCTCTGCTCCGGCCGACGCGCTATCAGAGTTCATTGAGCTTCTGGCAGGCCAGGGCATGACCCGTATCGTTATCAGGGGCGGTCGGTGAACTTCTTCCGAGGTGCTGTCTTGAGCCCAGCGTCGCGCTGCGGGTTACGACAGAATCGGGCCAGAACCCGACATTCGTTGACCAAGCCGAATTTGCCCGATAGCGACGTTCGCCACGACTGAACCACTGCACCTTAGAAGATCATGTCTCTTCGCTCCGTCTTCTCCACATTTGGCCGGAAACCGTCCTCGGAGCAGCCGAAGACGTGGTTGGTCCATACGACTTCCGAATGCAAGCTCCACAACCACCCCGAGTTTCAGCTTCGGGTCTCAAATAGCGCCATCCCAGCAGAAGACATTTCCTGGTTTCTGCGCTTCTTCGAACAACGTGTATCCAAGGGCGAGAAGTTCCGAAGCGGCGAGAGCCTGCAGGTCGGCTGGATGTTCACGATGCTTGAGGACGGGCCGGGAGGGTTCCTGCGAGTTTTGGAGCCCGACATGAAGGTCGTTCCAGTGAAATTTTTCGATTCGGTCGATGGAACGTTGATGCATTTGCGAAATCAGCGAGACGTTGTCGGAAGCCTCTTCCCGCCGGTAGAGCCAGACTTTCCGTCGCTTCGCCAAAGCGCTGTGGTGCATGTGAACTACAAGGACGCCAGCCGAGTGCTACTCACGCGAAGCGCCGCCGTCGACGGAGCAGACTCTGGTTGGTGGCTCTCGGACCTGGACGACCAGGCGGGCTCCCAAGACCCGATTCGTTTCGTTAAAACCTCCCTCTATCAGCTCGGGGTCGACCGTCCGGACTTAGTCAAGTTCTTCGCCGTGCCGGCGGAATTGCAAGTTGTCGTAGACGGCGCTCGCATCGGCGTGCTCGGGGCAGACGGCAAGCTTCAACAGATTCCAGGCTCGTACCTAAGCGAGCTGAGCAAGCTTCGGTAACAGCGTGCCTCATGAACCGTCAAGTCTTCAAGAAGCTGAAACGGGCTGCATTCGGCCAAGACCGGACATTGAAGGCGCTTTCTTGATGACGAACCTTAAGCCGCAGTCGCTTCCGCAAAATTGGGTGTTCCTCGCCGAAGACGATGCTCGCCGCATCTCTGAAGAGCTGACCCGTGAGGTCTGTAGCGCTCACCGGCTACACGGTGTTGCGGCCAGGGCCGTGGCCCGGCACGTAAGCCGCGACGACTTTTTGTTCGCCGTGGGTTTGGCGCAGCCGAAGTACGTGGTCGTTCATCTCACCTGGAACGTCGAAAGCTCCCCGGAGTGGCCTACGGCGACGGATTTTTTGAATGAGGCCGACTTTCGCCAGAATGCCGATGCTCGGCTCTATGGCTGACCAGAACTCGGCCGAACTGGCTGCAGCCGGCCAAAACCGGCCGGTCGCTGTCCCGGCAGAATCACGCCATCGACCAACTTCGATAACGCCGTATGAAGCTTGCTGTGCGTGAAAACTGGATTGAGGGTGACGGAATTCGCTTTCGAGGGGACCATGCGATTCTTGAGGCCGTCCTCATCCGAGACCGCGTGCTGGTTACCTATGACTGGATGGCGTTCGAGAACGGCACCGCCGCTCGCAACCTGTTCTGCTACGACAGGGCAGGCACGCTGCTTTGGCGAGCGGGTGACATAGGAATGAATGCCATCGATGCGTACACCGGCGTGCAACAGGAGACGCCCCTTTGGGTCGGCAACTTCGCGGGATACAGCTGTCGCATCGATGAAACGACCGGCGCGGTCGCTGAAAAGTGGTTCACCAAATGAACGCAGAGCGACCTACGGCCACAACCAGACGTTTACACACGGGACCCAGCATGACCACCGAGCCGCAGAGTTGGCCGTTCAACAGTCCACCCAATGTGGTTTGTTTCACGGTGCGGTCCATCGTTGATGGCGAAAAGCCCGTCCTTATGGCATCACGCGATGCAGACGATGGAGGATGGCAGTTCCTAACGGGGGATGCGTTCCAAATGGCAGAAGCAATGCTGGTCACTTTGGAGAGCATGGTCGCGCGGGACCAGACGCTGCTTGAGCTTGCAGCAATGCAGCCAGGCTGGATGGCTTGGCGTGAGGCGCCCGATGCTCCTTGGAGCCGCCAGGCTGAAGCCCAGCAAACAGAAGAGTAAGGCAGCGGGCACAACGCGGCCAAACCAGCCATTTAGCTGGTCACTTAAATGAACCCCGTAACCCTTGGTCGAGGGCAGGGCTTGTCAGTTTTGCGCGTTTCGCTGCCCGCCAGCCTGCTCCAAGTACTCCACAAACCCGTCGAAGGCATCCAACAAGGGCTGGAACCGCGTCGCACCGCCTTCCAGTTGGCACAAGGCGTAGCAGGTCGCCTCCAGCGTGGACAGTTGGTCGGGCCCATGGGCTTTGCGGATACGGTAATGCGAAGGCGGCAGGTTGCGCAGGACCAAGCGAGGCAACTGTTGCAGTGGCGGGCTTTGGTAGAGCATCTTTCGGCTTTTGCGCCAGGTGCCGTCCAGCACGACCAGGCGCAGGCGCGACTGGGCTTGCGGCCACTCGGGCGGTAGCGGGGGTGGGACCCGCAGGTCCGGGGCGGTATCTTGCAGACTGTCCGGGTACAGCAGCAGCGTGTGCTTGCCGTCCACCGGCCAGACTGGCACGGCAAATGCCTCACCCACCACCAAGCGGCAGTGCGCTAAGCTGAGGTGCAACAGGCGGGCACTGCCTTTGGCCTGGTGTACCTCCAGCGGGTGCTGCAGCACTAGTACCTCCACCGCGTGGGCGGTGGGCGCGACCCAGCGGCAAATGCAGGCGCTGAGCGGGCGCAGGCAAGCGGTGCACTGGGGGCGTGGGACTAAAGCGGCGGACATGGCTGGATTTTATTCAGCGTGCCTGGCTAGACAATGCGTGGAAAGGAGATGTCTCTTAGCTTTGGCGCGACGACCGGCAGCTTTGGACAATGTCTGAAGACCGCAGTGGGCCCGAAGCCGAAATTCGCTTCTGTCCAAAGCGAACGGTCAAGCCAATCCGAGCTTCGATTGCATGCCGGCCCGCTGAAGCATTGAAGCGACCTCCGTCGGGTCTGTCGATACTGTGTCAACCGCATTTCCCCAAGACACTGGACCCCGTATCGTGACCCAGTAGGGAAAGTCGGTCGCCCGTTCTTCGTCGGCATCGCATACCTCTATCGACGCATTCACTCCGAAGCCAAGGAAGTAGTGGTCATCGGGCGGATAGTTCGAACTAAACCGCTCCTCGAATCTTGCGATGCCAAGCGCGGAGAAGACGAGCATGGCTTGAGCCTTTAAGTCAACGCCTTCTGCGTGTCGAGCTACCGATAGGATGCTGTGCATGGGGTTCGATGTCCGGTCCTGGCCGAGACGTGCAGGTCGACAGTGCCTCATAGTTTGCCTTTGAGAATTCCGAACGGGGTGCTTTCGTCCGGTTTGAAGGAAACCAAGTTTCCAGCGTCATCACTCAGGAACAATCGGCAGCATTCGGTGCATTGATACATCGGACGCGTTACGCGCCGCATCTCTGCCCACACCTCACCGCCCGCTTGGATCCTCTCTGCAGCGCCCTCGTACAGCTGGTCGGAGATGAAGTGGGCCTTGTGTTCCTGGTAATCGGTGTTGTCTCGCACAACAGCTCCGCAGGGGCATACAAACTTCATAACGTTTCCCTCAACATCGGCGGCCTATCTGAACATGCGAGTTTCATCTGCCTTTCTTTCGTGTGTGGGCGATGTATCCACGGATAGCGGGCCGTCGGCACCGCTTTCGCGCGAAAACTTAAGGCCCGTAACGTACGTCTGCTCTTGGCCGACTGTAGCCGGTCGCAGCCTCGAAGCTTTGACCCCACTGCGGTCTTTCCCTTCGCTCCAAAGCGGCCGTTGGCACCGGTCGCTCAACGCCACTGCGCCGCCAGGAGATCCAGGATGAAAGTTCGTGTATTGGTCAGCGAGGTTTCGCCTTCGCCGGTTCGCGACAAGACCTCTCCTCCGGTTACAACGATCTCGTGATCGCCACGACGTGTCGCCCGATGCTTGTGAATCCAGCCCGGCGCCTCGCCCGAGACCAACAGGCGCTCGATGCGCCAATTCAGAGTATTCAGAGCGAACACCGGCGTTGTTCCGTAGCCCCGCTCGCCCCAGTAGCCTAGCGAACCGATGACGATGATGCGGTCGCCGACCAGTGTCGCCGTGTGGAAATCGGTCGGCGGAAACTCGGCCGCCGGATAGCCGAAAATTTGCAGTACACCGTCCGGGTGGTGGACGAAGACGTCGTTGTAGATGCAGAAATCAGGGTCGTAGCCGTCCTCGTGCTCGCCGGCAATCTGCACGACCCGGCCGTCGGATAGCCGCGTGAGCGACTGACCCATGCGATTCGCGCACCAGACCGGTCTCGCCTTGTCAAACGGCTCGGCGCTAAAACGATTCGCGGCCTGGTAACCGGTCAGGCCGGAGCGCACCATCGCGAGCCAGAAAGGCACGGGCATCGGCTCCGCATTGGACTGTCCGAAACGGCGCGTTCGGTAGCGCTCGAAATCCGCCAGCCCAAGCCCGTCGAACGGATCGTCCACGTCAGCGGTTGTAGCGGCCAGGAACAGCCGCTGCTGCTCGTATCGCAGCGCCGCGGGATCTGCCCCTGCGTCGAGCAGTCGGATCGCCATCGTCTGGGATTCGACGCAGCCGAGCGCCGGAAAGCCCGCTTGCTGATGGTTCGGGTCGGCTCCAACCGCAAGCAACAGGTCAACCATCGCGACATCGTTCGTCTCGACCGCGTCGACGAGCGCGGTGCTGCCGCTCTGGTCTGGCGCGTCCACCTTTGCGCCTCGGTCGAGCAACCATCGGACAACGTCCGGCCGACCGGACATCACGGCGTGAAAAATCGAGGGCCGGTGGACGTGGTCAGTCGCCTCGAAGTCGGCGCCTGCCTCGAGCAGCATTCCGGCCACATCCAGCCGGCCCAACGCGAGCGCGAGCGTGAAGGGAGTCCGCGACCAGCGATCCTTCGCCTCCAGTTCGTCTGGATGGCCCGCCAATCGCTGCTGAACGTCGCCGATGGTTCCAAGCGCTACTTGGCGGCACAACGGCGTCCATGCCAGAAGGCTCTCAGGCGCTCCGACTTCCAGCAAGGACTGAATCGCATCGAAGCGACACTGCCGCGACAACACGCTCAGTGCCGACTCGCCGTACGAGGAATGGCCATCGAGGCGAACGCCCTGTTCGGCGAGCAGACGCGTGATGGCAGCGATCTCCAGGTCGCGAGTTGCTCCGCAACCGAAGACCGCCGTCTGCATGGCGTCGTAGCCATGCTCGTCACGGAAGCCAGCGAAATCGGCGCCTCTGTCAACCAACGCTCGAATCTCGGCAAGCGAGCCGCTGCGCAGCGCGTCGCGCAAGGCAGCAATGCTTGCATCGGAAGGAGTAGCAGGGCTCGACATAGTCTCAAAATCGTCGCGCGCTACCGCAATTTCGCTGCGTCGAAGATCCGCCGCTTGGCGTTGAGGATATGGAGCCGTGTGGCCTCGGCGGCGTCGGCCGGGGATCGCTTCTCGATGGCGTCGAGGATCTGCTGGTGCTCCACCTGGACCAGCCGGGCACGCTCGACGGTCATCTTCGATCGCACGCTGCGCGCCAGTTCCATGAATTGCCTGATGGGCGCGACACTCGTTTCGACGGCGGCCACGAAGAACTGGTTGTGCGAGGCCCTCGCGATCGCCCTGTGGAAGCGGACGTCCTCTTCGATGCCCTTGTTTCCACCCTTCATGGCCTGGGTCTGCGCTTCCAGGCAGGCTCTGATCGTCGTCAGGTCGTCGGCAGTGCGGAACTCCGCAGCAGCGGCCGCCGCCCCCGATTCAACAACTGTGCGGTAGGCGTAATACCGCTCGATGTCCGAATAGTTCCTGATGGGGGGCATGCTCGATGCCGGTGTGCCGGGGGCGCGCACAACGTGGCTGCCGGAGCCGCGGCGGGACTCGATGATCCCGTCCGATCGCAGCCTCGACAGTGCCTCCCGGACGGTCGGCCGCGAGACCCCGAATCGGGAGGCCAGTTCGCTTTCCGTCGGCAGCTTTTTCGAGTCGGCGTAGTCCCCGCGCAGGATGGCTTCGACCATCCGGGCGTAGATCTGGTCGGGCAGTGTGCCGCCATTGACGTCTAGCAAGTGTTCCGCCATCGAACCGATACCCGAGAATCTTTGTCAGACAACTATAGCGGATCTTCGGAACTTGATGAGAGCGGCGAGTGGCTCTCCCGCAGTGTCCTTGTTCCTCCAGAGGAGAGCCTGTGTCCGCGGGCTCAGCGAAAACCCGGATGACAACTCGGAAGTTGTCTTACAAGATCCCGCTGCCAAGCCCATCCATCAGGAGATTCCGAATGCGCCAAGTTTCCCTCTCGCGGCATCGCCACGCCATCATTGCGGCCGTTCTCGGGGCGGCGAGCTGTGCCGGCATCGGCCTGGTCCAGGCGCAGGAACTGCCTAAGTCGCCGGTGGTGATCAACGTGATCGACGCCGCCGGCAACCTGGCGCTGACGCAAGGGGCGTTTGAGGCCTACCAGGCGCAGAACCCCAAGCTGGTCTCCAAGTTCACTTTCACCAAGGCGCCCGCGCCCGAGATCCCGGCCAAGATCAAGGCGATGCAGAACGCGGGCCGCAGTGACATCGACATGATCATTGTCGGCACCGATGCGCTCGCCGCCGGCCTCGAGATGAACCTGTGGGTCAAGTTGTTCCCCGACTACGCGGCCAAGTTCCCCAAGCTGCAGGAGAACTACCTTCCCAACGCCTACAAGATGCACGCGCTCGCGAAGGACCATGGTCTGGCCATCGTCTTCATGCCGGCCGGCCCGCTGGTCGAGTTCAACCCCGACAAGGTCAAGACGCCGCCGACGACGCCCCAGGACCTGCTGGCCTGGTGCAAAGCCAATCCCAACAAGCTGATCTATGCACGGCCCGCCAACTCCGGTCCGGGGCGCACCTTCATGATGGGGCTGCCCTATCTGCTGGGTGACAAGAATCCTGCCGATCCGATCAACGGTTGGGACAAGACCTGGGCCTACCTGAAGGAACTCGACGCCTGCATCGAGTACTACCCGACGGGAACCGCAGCGGTGATGAAGGAACTGGGCGAAGGCTCGCGCGACATGACGCTCACGGTGACGGGTTGGGACATCAACCCCAGGGCGCTGGGCATCGTGCCGAAGAACTTTCAGGTGCTGCCGTTCAAGGGCATGACGTGGGTCAACGACGCGCACTACATCGTGATTCCCAAGGGCGTCCCGCCGGAGAAGCAAGCGGTGGTTCTCGACCTGATGGCTTTCCTGCTCAAGCCGCAGCAGCAGGCGATGACCTATGACAAGGGCTATTTCTATCCGGGCCCGGCGGTCAAGGACGTGCCGCTGTCGCTGGCACCCAAGGACAGCCAGGACGTGATCAAGGAGTTCGGACGGCCTGACTACGACAAGTGGCTGGCCCAGTTCCCTCATGCCGTGCCGCTCGAGACCAAGGCCATGGTCGATGCATTTCGCCGCTGGGACCAGGACATCGGCACCCGCAAGACCAAGTGATTCGCGGCGCGCACTGCGCGCCCGGCCGATGCCGCAAGCGCCCATGCGGGCGCTTGCAGGCTGCTTCTTTTCCAGGATTGTGTCTCCATGACTTCAGACTTTTCCGAGTTGCGCCTCGATGGCGTCACGCGCCGCTTTGCCGCGGGCAAGGGCGTGCAGAGCTTCACCGCGCTCAATGCCTTGACCATGACGGTCAAGCGCGGCGAGTTCATCGCGCTGCTTGGACCCTCGGGCTGCGGCAAGTCGACGGCCCTCAATTGCCTGGCCGGGCTGCTGCCCTTGACGGATGGAAGCATCTGGCTCGACGACACGCGCATCGATGTGCTGCCGCCTGAAAAACGGGGCTTTGGCATGGTGTTCCAGAACTATGCGCTCTTTCCGCACATGAGCGTGGCGCGCAATGTCGCGTTCGGGCTGGCGATGCGCGGCGTGCCGGCCGCCGAGTCGGCGCAGCGCGTGAAGCGGGCGTTGGACCTGGTGCAGCTGAACTCGCAGGCGCACAAGCTGCCCGGCCAGTTGTCCGGCGGACAGCAGCAGCGGGTCGCCATTGCCCGGGCGATCGTCATCGAGCCGCCCCTGGTGTTGATGGACGAGCCCTTGTCGAATCTCGACGCCAAGTTGCGGCTGGAGATGCGCGCCGAGATCCGGCGCATTCACCGCGAGCTGGGACGATCGACGATCTACGTCACCCACGACCAGGATGAGGCGCTGTCGCTGGCCGATCGCGTGGTCGTCATGAAGGACGGCGTGGCACAGCAGATTGCCGAACCACAGCGCATCTACGCGGAGCCGGCCAACCTGGACGTGGCCCGCTTCATGGGCTATCGCAACCTGGTGGCGCTGGACGTGCGCTCGGAGGGCGGCGCGTCGGTGCAGCTCGCCGGCAGCGGCCTGGCGCTCACCGCGCGGGCGATGCAGCCACTCGCCGGCGGCAAGGCGATGCTCGCGATCCGGCCCGAGGAATTCGACGTCGTCTCTTCACCGGTGGACAACAGCTTCGCCGCCCGGGTGCTCAATGTCGAATACTGCGGCCACGACAACATCGTCGATGTCGAGGTGGCCGACGGGCTCAAGCTGATCGTGCGCACGACGGCGCGCCTGCGAGTCGGCGATCCGATCACGCTGGCCATTGCGCCGGACAAGGCGCTGGCCTATCCCGTCGATGCAGCCGCGGGCGTGGCGCCATGACCAGCGCCAGCCCGTCTTCGTTCGACCGGTCCCTGCTGCTGCTGGTGCCGGCGACGCTGTTCATGGTGGTGCTGTTCGTCTATCCGTTCCTCTACGGCTTGCAGCTGTCGTTCCGTCCGATGGAAGGCAACTGGCTGGCGAACTACACGCAGTTCTTCACCACTGACAACCTGCGCGACACGGTGTGGACCACGCTCAAGCTGGCCGTTCCCGCCACCGTGATCAACGTCGGCGTGGCGCTGCCGATCGCCTATCAGATGCGCCGCAGCAGCCGCTTCCAGAAATTGGTCACCACCTTGCTGGTCATTCCGTTGACGCTGGGCACCGTCCTGATCGCCGAGGGCATGCTCGGCTACTTCGGCCCCAAGGGCTGGCTGTCGCAGTCGCTTCAGTGGCTGCACATCTACGAAGGTCCGATCCGGCTGACGCACAACTATTGGGGCGTCCTGATTTCGCTCGTCATTTCGGGTTTTCCGTTCGCGTTCCTGCTCACGCTGTCGTACATCACGGGCATCGACCCCAACCTGCCACGCGCTGCCTCGACCCTGGGCGCAACGCCGTGGAACCAGTTCCGGCATATCTATCTGCCGCTGCTGGTCCCGGGACTGGCGATGGCCTTCGCGCTGTCGTTCGTGCAGGCCTTCTCGGTGTTTCCGTCGGCGGTCCTGCTCGGATCGCCGGCCGGTGCCACCCGGGTGATCTCGATCGCGGCGTATGAGGCCGCCTTCGAGCGCTACGACTATTCCATGGCTTCGGCCGTCGCGATGCTGATGGGCGTGGTGCAGCTGTTCGTCGTTGCCGCGGTCCTGGGCGCGCGCGGGATGTTCTATCGGGGCCCCGTCTCCGGCGGCAAAGGTTGACCATGGATACGCATCGCCTGCTGATGAAACTCTGGAAGTCGCTGGTTGCACTGGTGATGGGCTTCTTCATCGTCAATGTCGCACTCATGGTGGCCGCGGTCGGCACCAGCTCGGTGGCCCGCCGCTGGCTCGGCACCTGGCTGCCCGATGGCTACACGTTCAACTGGTACCAGACCGCCTGGAAGGAGTTCCAGCTCGACAGCGTGCTGTGGGTCACGATCGAGGTGGTCGCCGCCGTCGTGTTCCTGTCGATCCTGATCGGCGTGCCGGCGGCCTACGCGCTGGCGCGGCGCAACTTCCGCGGCAAGAACCTGCTGATGGGGCTGTTCCTGCTGCCGCTGATGATCCCGCCGATCACCTACGGCATTCCGCTGGCGACCGTGATGTACCAGGCGAACATCGCGGGCACCATCTTCGGCGTGATCCTGGCGAACATGATTCCGGCCGTGCCGTTCATGATCCTGGTGATGACACCGTTCATCGAGCAGATCGATGCCAACCTCGAATCCGCCGCCCGCGTGTTCGGCGCCAACACCTTCAAGCTGTTCTGGCATGTGCTGCTGCCGCTGCTGGCGCCGGGCATTCTGGCGGCCTCCCTGCTGGTGCTGGTGCGCACCATCGGCATGTTCGAGCTGACCTTCCTGACGGCCGGCCCGGATTCGCAGACGCTGGTGGTGGCCCTGTACTACGCGGTCTTCGCGGCGGGCGTTCGTGCGCCGCAGTCGGTCGATGCAATGGCGATGGTCTACATGGCGGTCACGCTGGCCTGGCTGCTGATCGCGCTGCAATTCGTCAACCCGACGCAGCTGGTCAGCCGTGTCAAGGAACATCCAAAGGCGGCCTGAGGCCGACCCCCATGAAGATCACGCAAGTCGATACGGTCCACGCGGCCGCCTATCCCAACATCCTGTGGGTGCAGATCCACACCGACACCGGCCTGGTGGGCCTGGGGGAAACCTTTCGTGGCGCCCAGGCCGTGCAGGCGCAGATCCATGAACTGGTCGCGCCCTACCTGCTGGGAAAGGATCCGCTCGCCATCGAAGCCCACAGCCAGCACCTGCTGTACGGCTATGTCGGCTTTGCCAGCAGCGGCGCCGAAACGCGCGCCGCTTCGGCGGTCGACATCGCGCTGTGGGATCTGTTCGGCCAGGTCACGCAACAGCCGCTCTACCAGTTGCTCGGCGGCGCCGTGCGCGAACGCGTCCCGGTCTACAACACCTGCGCGGGCTACACCTACAACAAGGCCCCACAGCGCCGCTCCGTGACGCAGGCCAGCGCCGACGTCGCGCCGGAAGGGCCTTACGAGGACCAGGTTGCATTCGTCAAGCGCCCCGCGGCGTTGGCCGAAAGCCTGCTGTCCGAGGGCTACAAGGCGATGAAGATCTGGCCCTTCGATCCCTTCGCCCAGGCCAGCGGCGGGCAGTCGATTTCGGCCCGCGACCTGAACACCGCGCTCGAGCCATTCCGCGAAATCCGGCGTGCTGTCGGCTACGAGATGGACATCATGGTGGAGCTCCATTCGATGTGGAACCTGCCGATGGCCGTGCGGATCGCGCAGGCGCTCGAGGAGTTCAAGCCCTACTGGGTCGAGGACCCGATCCAGATGTCCAACCTGGACACGATCGCCGAATTCCGTTCGCGCACCCGCATTCCGGTCTGCGGCAGCGAGACGCTGGCCACCGTCCAGCCATTCATCCAGCTGCTCAAGAACAATGCGGTGGACTATGTGATGCTGGACCTGGGCTGGGTCGGGGGTCTCTCCGAAGCCAGAAAGATCGCGGCCCTGGCGAAGGCCTTTCACAAACCGGTCGCGCCGCATGACTGCACCGGCCCGGTCGTGCTCGCGGCGTCGCTCCACCTGGCGATGAGCACGACCAATGTGGTGCTGCAGGAAGTGGTGCGCGCTTACCTGGGAGGCTGGTATCGCGAGCTCGTGACGCAGCTGCCCGATGTCCGCGCCGGCCATGCGACGGTTCCGCCCGGCGCGGGCCTGGGCCTGGCGCTGTCGCCGGCGCTGCTGCAGCGGCCTGACGTCACCATCCGCAGTTCGAAGTCGTGAGTGGATGGCGATGCATCTGAACGTGACGCCCGACACCACGCTGCGCAGCGCAGCGCTGACGGCGACGCTGGCGCCGGCTGCCGGCGGACGCGTCACCAGCCTCAGCTCCCGCCTAACCGCGGGCGAACGAATCGACTGGCTGGTGCCGCTCGACGACGCCGTCCGCGCCGGCGGTTTTGAATCCGCCCAGTGGCCCAAGGCCGGCTGCTATCCCCTGGTTCCGTTCTCGAACCGCATCCGCGATGGCCGCATCGCCGGCACGCAGGGCAGGGTGCAGTTGCCGCTTCATCCGGGGGAACGGCACGCGCTGCACGGCGTCAGCCAGCAGCGTCCATGGCACCTCGAGCAACACGCAGCGGACCGCGCCACCATGACCTATGTCCATGTGCCGGGGGATCACGGCTGGCCATGGGCTTTTCGGGCCGAACAGGGGGTGGAGCTCGACGCCGCAGGCATCACGCTGAGCCTGCGGGTCACCAACGACGACCGGGAGCCGATGCCAGGCGGTTGCGGCTTCCATCCCTATTTCCCGGCCCGCTTCGCGCAGAGCCTGCAGTTCGATGCGCGCACCGTCTGGCCGGCGGACGCCGAATTCCTTGCGAGCACGCCGGTGCCGACCGGTCCGGCGGACGACTACGCGTCGGCGAACGCCTTGCCCGATGTCGAATGCACCCGCTACTACGGCGGGTGGAACGGACAAGCGCGGATGGCGGCGGCCGATGGTCCCGCCATCGAACTGCTGGCCAGCTCCGCGCTGCAGCACCTGGTGCTGCATCGGCCGGGTCCGGGAGCGTACTTCTGCGTGGAACCGGTCTCGCATGTCGTGGACGCCGCCAACCTGGCTGCGGCGCGCGCCGACACTGGCTGGCGGGTGCTCGCGCCCGGCGAGGCGATGACATGCAGCCTGCGCCTGTCCGTCTCTTCCCTGTCGAGGCAGGCCAATGACAACACCCGCGCAACTCCACGAGACCGACGACATGACTGAACCGACAACTTCCCTCAGGACCGCCCTGGACGGCATCTCGGGCATCCTGGTGACGCCCTTCGACGATGCGGACCACATCGCGCCCGATCGCCTGGAGCCCATCGTCGACCGCGCCATCGAGGCCGGCGTCCATGTGCTGGTGGCCAACGGCAACACCAGCGAGTTCTTCGGCCTGACCATGGCGGAGGCTGAGCGCATGGTGCATGCCGCGGCGGAACATGTGCGTGGCCGCGTGCCCTTGCTGGGTGGCGTGGGTCGCAGCGTCCACGACGCCTGCGCCCTGGCGCGCGCCTCACGCAAGGCAGGTGCCGCTGCCCTGATGGTGCATCAGCTGACGGACCCCTTCGTCGCGCCCAGCGGTGTGGTCACGTATGTGCGCCGGATTGCCGACGCGGCGGACGGCCTGCCCGTCGTGCTCTATCTGCGTGACGACGCGATCGGCCTGCCGGCGATCGAAGCCCTGTGCCGAATTCCGCAGGTCATCGGCGTGAAATGGGCCTCGCCCACGCCCTTGCGCCTGGTGCAGGCCATGGCGCAGGTGGCCGATCGCGGCCTGGCCTGGGTGTGCGGCCTGGCCGAGCCCTGGGCCCCGCCGATGTATGCGGTGGGCGCCCGCGGCTTCACCTCGGGGCTGATCAACGTGCGGCCCGACCTGTCCGTGCGCATTCACGCCGCGCTGGCGAAGGGGGACCACCAACTGGCGATGGAATTGATCGGCGGCATCGCGGCCTTCGAGGAATTGCGCACGCATGAGCGCAACGGCTCGAACGTGAGCGTGGTGAAAGCGGCGCTGCAATACGCCCGGCGAGACTGCGGCGCGGCCCGGCCGCCCAGCACCTGGCCGCTGCCGGAAGCGGACCTGGCGCAGCTCAAGCGGCTGGTCGACGGCTGGAAATAGCATGCAACGCCGCTTCTTCGCCGCCGTCCTGTTCGGCCTCATCGCTGCTGCGGGCTGGCCTGCTGCCGCACAGACTTATCCAGCCCACCCGGTGAAGCTGGTCATCCCGGTTCCGCCCGGTGGCAGCGCGGACGTGGTCGGGCGCCTGCTTGCCAATGCGGTGTCGGCGGAGCTGGGGCAGCCCGTCATCGTCGACAACCGTGCCGGAGCCGCCGGCAGCGTGGGAACGGCGTCGGCGCTGAAGGCGCCGGCCGACGGCTACACGCTGGTCCAGTGCAGCATTGGCAGCTGCGCCATCAATCCGAGCCTGTACAAGAACGTCGGCTACGACCTGTTCAAGGACATGGCACCGGTGATCCTGCTGGGCGCATCGATCAATGTGCTCGCCGTCAACAACGATGCGGGTATCCGCAGCGTGAAGGACCTGGTAGACCAGGCCAGGCGCCAGCCCATGGCCTACGCGTCTTCGGGCGTGGGCGCCTCCAACCACCTGGCCGCCGAGTTGCTCAAGAAGATGGCGGGCATCGAGATGACACATGTGCCCTACAAGGGATCGGGGCCTGCCATCACCGACCTCATCGGCGGCCAGGTCCCGGTGTTCTTCGACAACGAGCCTTCCATCCTGCCCTTCATCAAGCAGGGCAAGGTGCGTGCGCTGGCGGTGACGGGCAAGACGCGCTCGGCCAATCTGCCGGACGTTCCCACGATGGAAGAACTGGGTTTTGCCGGCTTCGTCATCGAGCCGTGGTACGCCTTCGCGGCCCCGGCGGGCACGCCTGAGCCGGCGATCCGGCGACTCAACACCGCGTTCAATAACGCGCTGAATCAACCGGCGGTGCGCGACAGGATGGTCGCCATGGGCATCACCCCGGCGGGCGGCGCGCCCGACGTGCTCGGTCGCCTGATTCGCAGCGAATACACGCGCTGGGCGGAGTTGATCCGCGTGCAAGGCATCAAGGGAGAGTGAGGGCCGGCGGCCGCAATGCGGTGCGGCTACGGTTCTGGCCGTCAGACGTCCGGGGAGCCGCGAGATTCGCGGGATCCTCTAAGGGTTTGCGTTGACAAGATGAGGGTCAAACCCGGTTCCCGAGCACAGTAAGAACTACGTAAGATTCGCGCCCACGTCCCAACCAAGGTGCCCATGCTCGACGTCGACTTGCCAGCGCCCGCTGCGGCCGTTCGCAGCCTTCTTGCCAGCCGCGGGATTGTTCCGGCGCTGGCCTTGCTCAACGACAGGACGTCCTATCGGTTCACGGCGATCTACAAATTGAACGGCGAGCTGATGCGCGCGGCGCATGCCTTCGACCGCGACTCTGAATACCGCACCTGGCTGAAGGTGGTGCCTCTGGGCAAGAGCTTCTGCCAGTACGCGCTCGAGCACGGCGAGTTCGTGACCAGCCATGCCTCGGAGGATCAGCGCCTGACGAACCGGCCTTATGCCGGCATGGTCGAGTCGTACTACGGCCGGCTGCTGACGCGAGAATGCGGCACGCCCTATGGCACCTTCATCCATTTCGACCTGGAGTCGCGCAGCATTCCCACAGAGGAAATCCGCTTCCTGCGCGAGGTGATCCCGCAGTTCATTGACTACTTGGAATGAACAGGCGTCCACAAGGGGCTGGCGTGACAGGATTCGCCCCAAGTAGCCAGGGCCGAGCGATCAGTCGAACTTGACCAAGTCCTTGAAGATCAGTTGACCCCAGCTATTTCCGCGCGCCTGCACAAGCAGTCCACCTTCCGAAAGCCCGCCAAGTTGGATCGGCGAGAAACCGAGATCTTCCGCAAGCGCACCGATCTCCGCTGCGGCGCCGTCATCGTCGCTCGCCAGGAACACGACTCTCCTGCCACCATGAACGGCCGGGTCCTGGGCAAGGACGGCAGCGCCCAAATGGTTGAAGCCCTTGACCAGCCTTGCGCCGGTGAAGGCCTGCGCGACGGCCTTGGAAGAAGGCTGTCCTCCCAGTTCCTCAGGGGGCACGCGGGTGTTGGTCACATCGACGAGGATCTTTCCCTGCCAGGTGGGAAGCGCCTTCGCGACATCCCGGTGCGACTCGAAACGGACAGCCAAAAAGACGATGTCCGCCTTGATGGCGTCCGCCAGTTTCTTGGGGATGATCCCGGGTCCGATCGCGGCCGCATCGGACGCAAAGCTTTCCGGGTCGCGCGTGGTTGCAACGGACACTTCAATGCCGCTGCGGGCAAACGCCTTGGCAAGCGCCTGGCCGATCTTGCCGAATCCAATAATTGCGTAGCTCATGTATTTCCTTCGGTTGTCAGAGTTGCGCCAGGCCGCCGTCCACGGCGACCTCGCTGGCGGTCATGAAGCTGCTGTCCGACGATGCGAGAAAGGCAGCCGCCGCACCGATCTCAGCGGGATCGGCCATGCGCTGGAGCGGATTCATCGAGGCGAAGACCTTCAGGCCCTCCTCGCCCAGTGCTGCCTTCGCGAGTTCGGTTGCGGTCGGCCCGGGCGACAGCACGTTGACCCGGATGCCGGTGCCCTTGAGGTCCTCCGCCCAGGTCCGCGCGAGGTTGCGCACCGCCGCCTTGCTCGCGCTGTAGGCGCTGAATGCCGGGGCGCCCGTGGTGCCGGCGCTCGATCCGGTCAGGATGATCGAGCCGCCCTGGCCCATCAGCGGCAGCGCCTTCTGGACCGTGAAGATCGTGCCCTTCACATTGATGTCGAAGGTTTCGTCAATGTGCTTGGCGGTGATCTCGCCCAGCCGAAGCTGGCTTCCCACCCCGGCATTGGCAAAGACGATGTCGAGGGTTCCGCGCTCGGCCTTCACCGCCGCGTAGAGCCGGTCGAGGTCGGCCTCATCCGAGACAGAGCCACTCACCGCGCGGGCATTGGGCCCGAGGTCGGCCACGGCGGCGTCTAGCGCTTCCTGCCGGCGGCCGAAGATGAAGACGAAGGCGCCCTCCTCGATGAAGCGCTTTGCCGCGGCGCGGCCGATGCCGGTCGCGCCGCCGGTGATCACGGCGGTCTTTCCATTCAGTCTGGTCATGTCATGGGATCCATAGTTGGTGTTGCACGGAAGCAGAAAACTGCTTGAGGACAAGTATGGAGTTCTGATAACCTAAGGACAAGTATGCACTTTTAGGTAAGTATCAAAAATGACGACGCCTTCTCATCCAATCTGCGGTACCGGCGGCTTCTCCTGCGGGCTCGACGCCACGCTGCGCATCATCTCGGGCAAGTGGAAACCGCTGATCCTGTTTTTCCTGCGCGACGGCCCAAGGCGCTACGGCGAGCTCAAGCGCTTGATCGAGGGCGTCAGCGACAAGGTGCTGATCCAGCATCTGAAGGATCTGGAGGCCGACCGCGTGCTGGCGCGGACCGACTACAAGGAGGTGCCGCCGCGCGTGGACTACGCACTGACCCCGCTCGGTCGCAGCCTGGCCGACGCGATCGTCCCGCTGTGCACCTGGGGAACCGAGCACATGGCGGAAGTGGCGAGCATCTTTGCCAAGCGCGAAACTTTGCCTTAGAAGGATGTCTGCTCACCGACCATCACGGTCGATGCGCCACTCAGACCGGTGCAGCTCCGGCAGGGTGCGGAGACCGGTCGCAATACTCGATCAGGAGTTCGGTGAGGACCCGGATCTTCCGTGCGGGATGCTGACCTGGCGGTCGGACGACATATGCACCTGCCGGGGGTGGTGGATGGCGCGTCATGACCGGCACCAGCGCCCCGGAGGCCACGTGTTCATGCGTGAGCCAATCCGGCAGGTAGGCGATCCCGAGTCCTGCTGCAGCAGCGGCGACCAGCGCAGTGCCGTTGTCGGCCTTGAAGCGCCCCTGCGGACGGACCGTGATGATCTTGTCGCCATCCATGAGCTGCCAGGCCTCGGTTCCCTGCATGAGGGCCTGATGCGCGGCGAGCTCCTCCGGTGTCTCGGGCGAGCCGTGCGCCTTGACATAGTCCGGACTCGCGACGAGCTTCCCATGGACCGGGCCGATGCGTCTTGCAATCAGGTTGGAGTCCTGGAGATAGCCGACCCGGATCGCACAGTCGTAGCCCTCCGCGATGAGATCGACGAAGCGATCGCTGTAGCAGGTCTGGATGTGAAGCCGAGGGTGGCGTCGTGCCATTTCCGCAAGGATGGGAGCGAAGTGCGTCGGGCCCAAAGAAAACGGCGCAGCAACGCGCAGGCGGCCGCGAAGGTCGCCGGCGGGCAGGATCGTTTCCCTGGCCACGTCGATCTCGGCGCAGGCCCTGGCTGCGTAGTCCCGGAACGTAGCCCCGGCTTCAGTGAGAGCAGCCCCGCGGGTGGATCGCGCAAGCAGCTGGATGCCAAGTTCCGCTTCAAGCCGAGAGAGACGGCGGCTGACGATCGACTTGGACACGCCGAGCCGGAGCGCGGCGGACGAAACCCCTCCGGCATCGGCAACTTCCACAAATGTCTGCAGCTCTTCGATGTCCAACTTGGTGTTCCCCGTTGCGCGACACAGCTCGCCGCGGGATGGTACTACCGGATCAAAAGGGGGAACAACACAATCCTGCTTCGGGCAACGTCGCCCACAACGGCAACAAAGGATGCACCAATGACTTTTCGCAACGGCCTCGCTTCGCTTCTTCGTCCCGAAGATTCGGTCCTCGTCCTTATCGACCACCAGCCCTACCAGCTCGCGAACCTGAACAGCCACGATCCGCAAGCTGTGGTCAACAACACGACCGCGCTCGCGAAGCTGGCAAAAGCCTTCAATGTTCCGACCATTCTCACCAGCGTGATCGCGGCGCGCGGCGGACTTCTCTTCAGGCAGATCACCGACGTATTTCCGGACCAGGAAGTCATCGATCGCACCTGGGTGAACACCTGGCAGGACGAGAATGTGGTGAATGTCGTCAAGGCGACCGGCCGCAAGCAGCTGATCATCGCCGGCCTGTGGACCGAGGTCTGCGTCGCAATGCCTGTCATCCAGGCCGCCGGCGAGGGCTGGGACGTGACCGTGATCACCGACGCGTCGGGCGGGATTTCGAAGGAGTCCCACGAAGTTGCCATCCAGCGAATGATCGCGGCCGGCGCGAACATGATGACCGTGATGGCGCTCGCTGGCGAATGGCAGCGCGATTGGGCGCGCACCGAGCATGTCGAGGAGCTGACCGAGATTCTCATCCAGCACTTCAGCGGCAGCGGCATCGCGTACCTCTGGGAGCAGCAGCTGCTCAACACGCCCGTGCCGCGCAAGGCAGGATGATCCGGGCGGGATGAAGCGGCGCGAAGCGCGCCGGCTACGAGGCCTCAATGGTGGCCTCGTTGACAAAGTCGGCGTACTTGCGCAGAGGACGGCCGAGCATGGCCTGCAGGCGATCCGCCGCGCCGTCCGCACCGTGCATGCCGAACTCCTGGATCCCGGCCATCATCAGGCGCATGTCGTAGGCAAGCCAGGATGGCCCCGATGTGGCCATCTGTGCTTCGAAGGCCGCCACGTCGTCCCCGCCGTATGTCACTTCGCGGCCGAGCGCGGCACTCCAGGCCTTGGCCACGGACGCTCCGGTCAACAGCTCGGGCCCGACCAGCTCCAGCGTCACGCGTGGTGACGGCGCGGGTGCGCGGTCGCGGCGCAGCAGCTCGGCGACGGCGGCGTCCGCGATGTCTCGCGCATCGATCATCGCGACGCCCGCCGAGCCGATCGGCATCGGGTAGACGCCGTAGCCCTGGATCACCTGCTGGACCATGCGATCGTTCTGCATGAAGTAGGCCGGCCGAAGGATGGTCGCCGGAATGTCGAGGCTTTCGATCATCCGTTCGACCGTGTGCTTGCCGGTGAAGTGCGGCACGTTGGTGAACTTGTCCGCATGGATGACCGACAGGTAGACGATGCGCTCGATGCCGGCCTCGCGCGCCAGGTTCAGCGTGACGAGGGCTTGCGTCACTTCGTCGGGCGTGACGGCGTTCAGCAGGAACAGCGTGCGCGCCGACGAGAGCGCCGCGCGCAATGAGGGCACGTCGGTCAGGTCGCCGACGACCTCCTTGACGCCGGCCGGGAAGGGTTGCTTTCCGGGCGTGCGAACGAACGCGCTGACTTGGGCGCCGGCAGCGGCCAGGCCTTGGACAACCAGGGAACCGATGGTGCCGGTGGCACCTGTGACGAGAATGCTCATGAAAATCTCCAGGGGTTGAGGGGAAAACGGGTGAGAGGGCCAAGGGGCGATCAGCGCGAAAAATCCGCGACGACCTTGCCGATGCGAGGGTCGGTGCGATTGCGTTCGATGGCCGCGGGGATGTCGTCGAAGCCCACGACTTCGCTGAGCTTCGAGATCAGCGTGCCTTGGGCGATCTCCGCCGCCAGCCGTTCCAGCAGGGCTGCGTCCGGCTTGTTCATGAACCACAATCCGCGACGGCCGGGGGGCGTGCGCGCCAGGATGTCGGGCGAGGACGTGCCGACGATTGCGCCGTTTTTCGTCAGCACCTGCCAGGAGCGATCGAGCACTTCGCCGCCGACGTAGTCGAGCACCAGGTCGATGTCCCGCGCGATCGACTCGAAGCGTTGGGTCCGGTAGTCGATGACGTGGTCCGCGCCCAGGCTGCGCACGTATTCGACGTGCGCGGTCGACGCCGTGGCAAAGACTTCGGCGCCTGCCCGCTTGGCGTACTGCACGGCATAGCCGCCCAGCCCTCCCGCTGCGCCGTGGATCAGGATTCGCTGGCCTGCGGCGATCGGACCGGCATGGTGCAAGCTGTGCCAGGCTGCCACGGCCGCCACGGGGATGCCGGCCGCATGGACGTCGTCCAGGCCGTGCGGCGTGCACACCAGATTCGCCTCGTCGACTGCCACGAAATCGGCATAGGCGCCCAGCCCGCCAAGCGGCCCCATGACGCGATCGCCCACACGAAAGCGCGAGGCGCCGGGGCCGATCGCCTCGACCACACCCGCGAGTTCGATACCCAGCACGGCGGGCAGTTGAAGCGGGAAAGCCTCCCGGACGAAGCCTTCACGAACTTTCCAGTCGATGCCGTTCACGCCGGCGGCCCGAACGCGGACCAGAACCTGGCCCGGTCCGGCTGCGGGCTTCGCGATCTCGGCGACCTCGGCCGCGGCAGCACCGCCATAGGCCCGGATCAGGACAGCACGTTGAGTGGTGGTGGTCATTTCAATTTCCTCATGTCGAAGTTGCGATGAGGAGAAGATAGGCCGTTGCATTGATAAAACGAAGATGCGAAGATGAAGACACCTTGTCTCAAATTCGGAACACATGGACCTGAACGCATTGACCGACTTCGCGCTCGTCGCAGCGAATGGAGGCCTCGGAAAGGCAAGCCGCGCGAGCGGGAGATCGAAGGCGACCCTGTCCCGGCGCATCGCCGACCTGGAAGAGCAGCTCGGCGTGCGGCTCATCGAGCGCAGCGCCCGCGGGCTCAAGCTCACGGAAGCCGGCCAGATGCTGATGGACCGCACCGAAGGGCCCATGCACGAGGTGGCTGACGCCATGACTTCCGCGCGCGAGGGCTTGTCGGTACCGCGCGGGCGCTTGCGGGTCGCTTCGCCGGTGCTGTTCTCCCAGCTGGCGATGGGCCGCATCGGCGCCGAGTTCTGCGCGGCCTACCCCGAGGTCACGTGCGAGGTGGTGGCGGAGGATCGCCGGGTCGACCTCGTCGAGGAGCAGTTCGACGCCGCGATCCGGATCAACCCAAGCCCCGACAGCAGCCTCGTCGGCCGGTGTTTCGCGAAGGACCGGCTGGTGGTCGTGGCCGCGCCATCCGTGCCCATGCCCAAGCCAGGCAAGGGCAAGGTCAGCCCTGTTCCCGGCGTCGTTTCAACAAGCTTTGAACCCACGAATTGGACGCTCGACGATGGACGCCTTGTCCTGGAGCCGATCCCGAGGCTGAGGCTTTCCTCGTTCCTGATGATTCGCGACGCTGCGGTCGCCGGCGCCGGCGCCGCCCTGATGCCGCAGTCCATCGCGTGGAATCAGCTGACGCGCGGAGAACTGGTTCAGTGGGGCATGGTTTCGGGCGTGGAGGTCGCGCTCTGGGTCCTGCATACATCCAGGCGACTTCCCGCGCCGAAGGTTCGGGCGTTTGTCGATTTCATGTGCGAGCAATATCCGGAAGGGTCTCTCGTACTGAACGGCTAGGGTTCGCCGAACAGAAGGTCTCGGTGCAGTCATCACGGCCTTGCCCTGCCACCACGCAGGTCGCGCTCACGCACCGGAGGTCAGCAGGACGGTGCCGTGTGCGAGAACGCGGGTCCGGTCGTCCGATCCTTTCATGCATCCCTGCAGTTCGATGATGCTGCCGCCCTTCGGACGGGCCGCGATCGATGCAACGCTCCACTCGATCAGCACCGTCTCGCTCGCCAATACGGGACGCAGCAGATCGACAGAGAAGTTGATGCCCAGGACATTTCCTTTTTTTGCGAAATGCGTGGCGGTCAGTCCCATCAGCAGCGAGGTGGTATGCGTGGCGCTTGCGATCAGTCCGCCGAAGCGCGTGCTTCTTGCGAACTCCGCATCGTGGTGCAGCGGATTCTCGTCTCCCGCGGCCAAGGCAAATGCCCTGACTTGCTCTTCGTCGAAAGTGTGGGTTCGCGAGAAGCGGTAGCCGGGTTCGACCGGCGCACCGGCGGCGGGCTCGAACTCAACCATGGCTCGCGAGGCCGGCGATGGCTTCCTGGCTTCCGGCCTGCTGGCGCAGGCGGAACTTCTGGATCTTTCCCGTGGCCGTCTTCGGCAGGCTGCCGAATATCACCCGGCGTGGACACTTGAAGTGGGCCAGCCGCTCCCGGCAGAACGAAATGATCTCTTGTTCGGAGGGCGCCGGAATGCCCGTCCTGAGTTCGATGAACGCGCACGGCACCTCTCCCCATTTTCCGTCGGGCTGGGCAACCACCGCGGCATGCAAGACGGCCGGGTGCCCATGAACGACATCCTCGATCTCCACGGAAGAGATGTTCTCGCCGCCCGAAATGATCACATCCTTCGAACGATCGGTGATCTGTGCATAGCCGTTGCCATGAAGAACCGCCACGTCGCCGGTGCGGAACCAGCCGTCGGCGAGCGCCTTGCGTGTCGCCGCCTCGTTCTTGAAGTAGCCCATCATCACCGTGTTCCCGCGCAGCATGAGCTCCCCGGCGGTTTTTCCGTCGCGGGGGACCGGCTCCAGCGTGTCCGCATCGCCGACCATGAGGCCTTCGAACATGGCGGCCCGCACGCCCTGGCGCACCCGCAGCCTGCCTTGCTCGGCCGGCGCAAGATCGTCCCAGCCGTCTTGCCACGCGCAACTCACCGGCGTGCCGGAAACCTCGGTGATGCCGAACACGTGCTCCACGTCGAAGCCCATCGCCAGGACGGCGTTCAGCACGGCCAGTGGAGGCGGGGATCCCGCGGTCAGTACCCGCACCGAACGGGACAGCCTGAGGTTCCGCGCCGAATCCGAGAGCATGGCCATCACGACCGGCGCCGCGCAGAGATGGTCGATCTGGTACTTGTCGATGGCCTCCAGCACCGCTTCGGCAGAAATCCGGCGCAGGCACACGTGGGTTCCGGCCGCCGCCGTCACGGCCCAGGTGAAGCACCATCCGTTCGCATGGAACATGGGCAGTGTCCACAGGTACTTCGGCGCGCGCGGCATCGCCCAGTTCGTGATCTGCAGCAGGCTCATCAGGTAGGTGCCGCGGTGGCTGGCGACCACGCCCTTTGGGTCTCCCGTCGTACCCGAGGTGTAGTTCAGCGCGATGGGCTGCCACTCGTCGCTCGGCCAGCGGCCGGGGAAGTCCGGGTCGCCGCTGGCCAGCAGCGATTCATAGTCGGTCTCGCCGATGCGTTCGCCGGGCGGTGCGAGGTGGTCTTCGATGTCGATGACCGGGGGAGGGCTGTCGAGAAGCTTCAAGGCGGCGGCAACCGTCCCGGAGAATTCGCGGTCGACCAGCAGCAAGCTGCATTCGCCATGGCGCAGGATGAACGCAATCCCTTCAGCATCCAGCCGGTGATTGATCGCGTTGTGCACGGCACCTGCCAGCGGCACGCCGAAGTGCGACTCCAGCATCGCCGGCGTGTTGGGCGCCAGGACCGAAACGGTGTCGCCCGGCTGGATGCCTCTGGCCGCCAGCGCCGACGCCAGGCGATGGCAGCGCTCGCGCGTCTGCGCCCATGTCCGCGTCAGGTCGCCGTGCACCACGGCCACGCGGTTCGGATGGGCCAGCGCGGCGCGGTCGAGAAAGCCGAGCGGCGTCAGCGGCACATGATTGGCCTCGCAGCGATCGAGGCCCTTTGCATAGGATTGCGCGCTCATGTTCTTGTCTCCTTCGTGGTGTCGTGGAACGTCGTGAATGCGCAAACCGGCTCTCGCTCGGTGGCGAGCGAGTTTTCGATGGAGGACTCGTCGGCGTAGCCCAGGCTCATGCCGCAGACAAGCATCTGGCCCGCGGGGATTCCCAGGAACTCGGCGATCTGGCGATGAAACTTCAGGAAGGCGGCTTGAGGACAGGTGTGAAGGTTGCGGCCCCGTGCGGCGATCATCACGCTCTGCAGGAACATGCCGCAGTCCAGCAGGCTTCCTTCCTGGAGCGCGCGGTCGATCGTGAAGAACAAGCCCACAGGCGCATCGAAGAATCGGTAGTTGCGCCCATGCTGCATGTGCATGCGCTGCTTGTCGCCCTTGGCAATGCCAAGCAGCCCATAGAGATCCCAGCCCACCTTGCGGCGCCGCTCCAGGTACGGGGAGAGCCATTCGCGCGGATAGTAGTCGTAGGGCTCGAGCAGTTCCCCCGATCTTCCGGGGTCGTCGTCGAGCGCTGCGATCGCAGCGGACAGGCCGGCCTTCGCGGCCCCGGTCAGGACATGCACATGCCAGGGCTGCATGTTCATGCCGGAAGCGCTGTAGCGTGCGGTCGAGAGAATCGCTTCGATCTCTTCCTGCGGCACCGGCCTGGGCAAGTACGCCCTGATGCTGCGCCGCGTGGCAATCGCCCAGTCGACTGCGCCTTGCAGCGCCTGTGCGCCCAGCGGCGGCGCCATCCTTCGGTTCATTGCGGGTTTCCTTGTTTCTGGACTGCCCGAGCAGGTTAGTTCCGCAAGGCTCCGATGCCCATGCCCGCAGGCCTCGATCTGGCCGGGGCTTTCGGGCATGCGGATGTCTCTTCGGCGCGCGCTGGGCGCCAGCGGCCTATTCCCGCACGTGCGCAGAGGAGCGATAGCTTCCCGGGCTGACGCCTGTCCATTTCTTGAATGCGCGATGAAAGGCGCTGGTTTCCCGGAAGCCGGTGCGGGCGGCGACTTCCGCCACCGTCAACGAGGCGCTCGACAGGAGATCGATCGCGATGTCCCGCCGCAGATCGTCTTTCACCCGCTGGTAACTCAGCCCCTCCTGCTGCAATCGACGCTGGAGCGTGGTGCCGGAGATGCAGAGCGCTTGCGCGAGCTTCTCCAGTTCGGGCCACGCATCGGGCATCTGGCTGCGAAGCCGGTGCCGGACCTGTGCGCTGGTGCTCGAGTCATTGCGGTACTTGACCAGCAGATTGGCGGGCGCTGCCCGCAGGAAGTTGTCGACGGTCAGCGCAGATTCCGCGATCTTCAGGTCGAGCAGTTCGCTTGCGAACGTGATGTGCGTGGTCTCGGCATTGAACTTCACGTTCTCGCAGAACCGCGTGCGGTAGTGGCTGTCATCGGCGGGAGGCGGGCATCGAAACCGCATTTCGCGCAGCGGAATTCGCCTGTGCACGAGCCAGCATGCCAGCCCATGGACGAGGATGAACCAGGTGCCGTAGCCGAACAGCCGGCGCAGCACGCCACCGTCGTGCAGGATCACGCGCGCCTCGTCCGCCGATCGGACCAGCTCCCCGCGAAAGTCGTCCAAGGTGGCGTGAAGAAATCGGAGGATCCGGCGCAGGGCGTGCTCCAGGTTCTCCGAACTGACCGCCGCACGCGTCATGAGCGCATAGCTCCCGCGGCGCAGTCCGTGGCTGTCCAGCCCGAAGAACTCGTCATCCATCAGATCGGCCAACGCCACCCACATGCGCGAATACGCAGCGGCCGAAATGCGCGCGCGCGGCGCGTCCAGCAGATCGCGGTCCAGCCTTGCGATCTCGAGCACGCCGCTGATGTCCATGTTCCTGAGCGCGGCGGCGCGAATCGCCTCGTGCACGAGCTCAATGGAAACAGTGCCCTTCAGCCCTGCTGACTTCATGCGAACTCTCTGGGGATGGTTGATCAGGGTGCGCCCCTGGCCGTGGGGGGTGCGCGGCCTGATCTTAAGACCCGATACAGCATCAGCGCCAAGGCCACCCAGGCGGTCGGCACGATGGCCGCAAAGAGTGGGCTTCTTTCGGGTTCACTAGTGTCAAGTCCGGCCCCGCGCGACAGCAGGTACTTAACAATATCAACCTGCCCAGACGATGCCGCAAGATTCGGCGCATTGCCATCGAACGTTCCGCCGTGGGGCGTCTCGCAAGGACCGGTCGTGGCCGAGGCTGTGTGGAAACGCCCTCGTCGCGCCAGTATGCCGAACTCTGGTGCTGTCGATGCCTGGTGGGCCTCAATAGACAGCCAGTAGGCGGGCTGTCGAGAATGACTGCGTTTGAGAGGCTCACGCCCCCACCAACTGCGTCGCCTTCATCGTCTTCGCGATCCCCAGGATTCGCATCACCCGCTTGAGTTGTACGCCAGCACGTGCAGGCTCATCTCGGTGCTGACGTGCGTCAGCGTCTTCGTCAGGAAGTGGGTGGACCCCATCCAGTGCTTCAACGTGCCAAACACGTGCTAGCCTTCTGCACCGCGTAGTGCAGCACCAGGTTGCCCGGGGGGCGGCAATCGACGGTAAAGGCCGGACCGGCCAGGCGCACTGCCGGATCGATCGGCTTCATGCCGGCTGTTGCCTGGAGCAGCGCACATGCAAGACGGCGCCGCATCGCGGCCGACCGGCAGCTATGCGATCAGGTGCGCATAGCTGCGCCGGTTGGCCCGGTAACAATCGCATGCCGCGTTCTCCAGCCCTTCGCGGTCCGTGATCGTGATGACGCCCCGTCGATAGTCAATCAACCGGCGCGTGTGCAGCGCCGTTGCCGCATTGGTGATGCCGACCCGGCGCACCCCCAGCATGCGGCCCAGCACTTCATGGGTCAGCGCGAGGTGCGTCGAATGCGCGCAGTCCTGCGTGGTCAGCAGCCAGCGCGCCAGCCGCTCCTCGATCAAGTGGAAGCGGTTGCACAGGCCCGAGCGGCCGAATTCCATCAAGAGCACGCAGACGTAGCGATTGAGGATGCGCTTGAGCTTCGAGTTCTGCTCCAGCTCCTGGGCGAACGATTGCGCCGTCAGACGCCAAGCCATGCCGCCCCCCTGCACCAGCGCCCGCAGCGGCGCGCGCTGCACGTCCAGCGACAGCTCGTAGCCCAGGGCGCCCTCGTTGCCCACCATCCCCGTCTGGAGGCCATCGTGGCCGTCCGCGGTCGACACCAGCGAGACGAACGCGCTCGTGGGGAAATGGATGTGATGAATGACATCGCCCGGCTCGTAGAGGATCTGCGCCGTGGCCAGCTGCACGCTGTCGCAGCGCTCGAGCAGGTGCGCCCGGTCCGCGGGCGGCAGCGCCTCGAGCAGGCGATTGAGGATGGGGCGGGGCGGGGCTGATGTCACGGAACCGCCTGTTGGAAAGAATCAAGAATCAGCGCGGGAATGCGCAACCGAGCGCATTGTTGCCGAGGGCCCCTCTCGCGTCTGTGCGCAGGCGCACCAATGCGGCGCGATCGCCGCTGGCTCAGGTTGCGAGCTGACGGGGGAGCAGACGATCCGTTTCACGCTTCACGACCTCATAGCACTCGCACACCTGCTTCTCCAGCCCTGGGCGGTCCAGCACCGTGATGTGGCCCCGCGAGTACTTGATCAGGTTCAGGCGCTGCAGCTTGCCGGCCGCCTCCGTCACTCCTTCGCGCCGTACGCCGAGCATGTTGGCGATCAGCTCCTGGGTCATCACCAGCTCGTTGCCGGGCAGCCTGTCGAGGCTCAGCAGCAGCCATCGGCACAGCTGCTGTTCCAGTGAATGATGCCTGTTGCAGACGGCCGTCTGCGACATCTGGGTGATGAGTGACTGGGTGTAGCGCAGCAGCAGATGCAGCAGGGGCCCGCCGTTGTCGGTCAGCTGCTTGATGTGGCTGGCGCTCAAGCGGAATGCGTGGCCTGCGCTTTGCACCACGGCGCGGTTGGGCGTGCTGCCCCCGCCCATCAGCAGCGCCACGCCGACCATCCCCTCGAATCCCACGACGGCGATCTCGGCCGATTGCCCGTTTTCCAGCACGTACAGCAGCGAGACGATGCAATCGGTCGGGAAGTACACGTACTGCTGGACCACGCCCGATTCGTACAGCACTTCGCCCAGCTTGAGCGGCACCAGTTCAAGGAGTGGCATCAGGCCCGTCAGCACCTCCGGCGGCATCACCTCCAGGAGGCTGTTGCGCGCCACGGCTGCGCGCGAAGAAGACGAGGGAGAAGACGATGCCATGGCGGAAGGAGATTCCAAAGTGCCCATCATTTTGCCGCCGATACCTCGGTGTCTGTGCGCTTCCGCACACAGTCGAGGGAATGCAAGTGCCGATCGCAAATCGGCACGCCACGGTATGTGCGACACCGCACCGACAATTCTCCCCTGAGCCGCTAAAGATGTCGGTACGCCTTCCAAGTTTCTAAGTAGAAGCAGGCGACATTCATTGAATGAAGCGGGCGAAAGCCATCGAGGTCTCGGAACATGCGCAACTTTCTCACCAACAACCGGGAGGAACTGGTTTCACGGTGCAAGTCGAAGGTTGCACTGAGGCCCCGGCGGGCCGCCACGGAACATCAGCTGGCGAATGGCATCCCGTTGTTTCTCGAGCAGCTGATAAGAACCCTTGCGGCCGAAGAGGACGACAAACCCGCCGACAGCATCAGGATCTCGGGGCCATCGGGCGGGGACTCGCTGGCCTTGTCGGAAATGGGGGTGTCCGCCACAGCCCATGGCAAGGAGCTGCTGAAGCTGGGCTACACGGTTGACCAGGTCGTTCACGACTATGGCGACCTTTGCCAGGCGATCACGGACCTGGCCTTTGAACGCGATGCCCCGTTCGCTGTCGCGGAATTCCGGACCTTGAACCGGTGCCTGGACAACGCCATTGCGGACGCCGTCACCGAGTTCAGCTTCCAGCGGGATACGCAAATCGCCCGCCAGCAGAGCCTCGACGCGACAGAGCGTTACGGATTTTTGGTTCACGAGCTGCGCAATTCCCTAGGGACAGCAACCTTGGCGATTCACGCGCTTGAACTCGGCAACATGACAGTGAGAGGCGCCACCGGGGCCGTGCTGAAACGCAGCCTGTCAGCAATGGGTGCCCTGATCAGCCGGGCGCTCGCCGAGGTGCGCAGCGGCGCACCGGACCAGCGGCAGACATTTTCCGTCGCCTTGTTCATCAAGGACGCTGAAACCGCGGCCCAACTCGTCGCAAGCGCCGTGGGTTGCGTCTTCGAGGTGCCGCCTGTCGATTCCCTGCTGGCCATCCGGGGAGATCGCGAACTGCTGCTCGCCGCGCTGGCAAACCTCCTGCAAAACGCGTTCAAGTTCACGCACCCGCACACCGACGTCGCCTTGAAAGCCTATGAGCTTGGCGAGCACGTCCTGATCGAAGTCGAAGACCACTGCGGAGGGCTGCCATCGGGAATCGCCGCCAAGATGTTCGCCCCCTTCCATCAGCACAGTCATGACAGGCCGGGATTGGGTCTGGGTCTTTCCATCGCCCGCCAAAGCGTTGAAGCGGACTTCGGCACTCTGACGGTTCGGGACGTGCCGGGTGTCGGTTGCGTATTCACCATATGCCTGCCGCGTTACGCCCTCCCCTGACCGGCACTCGATCGTTCTCTCATCCGAAAGGACTCGCCATGGATACTCAATTACTGATTCGGATCGGACGCATGACGCCGCCTCGCTGGCTCACGTTATCGGCGGATGTTGCCGCGGCAAAGCGGCTGGCTGCGAGCGGCATGATCGAAGTGACTCTCGAGGTTCAAGGCAAGGCGAAAAGACTCGCCCTGGAAGTTGCGCATGTGGACGCGATCACCAGCGAGGGCGCATCGGCGATCGCGAGCGAAAAATCCTGCTCGCGGAAGAAAGCAGCGCTCCCGACGCCGTGATGGCCGTTGCTGCCCCGGAGGCAAGGAAGAACCATCTGCTGGCGTCAGGCAAGCGCATTCCGGTTTGTTCGATAGCGAACAGACTGGAGTGCGCTGCTTCGGTATCTTGATATCAAGCAAGCACCTAGGAGTGAATCATGAGCATTGGCACCATTCTTTTGATCATCCTGATCCTCGTTCTGGTCGGGGCGTTTCCGTCATGGCCGCACAGCCGTGGCTGGGGTTACGGTCCGAGCGGAATTCTCGGCATCGTCGTGCTCGTACTGATTGTCTTGTTGTTGACGGGACGCATCTAGCGCTGAGGTCTATGCGAGTTCATCAGCCGGTGATGTCAACCCGTATCGATGCGAGGATCCACGATGCCCATGCAATTGCTCGAGCGGCTCTACTCCGCAGATATGCCCATGACCATCGATGCGCATGAGGACATCGAGAAGTGTGACTTGCTGCGCGCTGCAAGGCAGATAGAGGCAGATAGAGGCAGATAGAGGCAGATAGAGGCAGATAGAGGCAGATAGAGGCAGATAGAGGCAGATAGAGGCAGATAGAGGCAGATCTTCCGCCATTCATACATTGCCAGGGGCGAACAACTTATTCCGGTCAAGCCACGGTGATGCGGGTGACGGCCAGGGGCGAAGCGGCCTTGAAGATGCGAGCCTGCTCCTTGTTGAACTCGGTGCAATGCTCTCCCTGTCCAGTGACGTCGCACGCACGGTGACGAGACGGGCCTGTGCGGTTCACGACATCAGCAGGAGGCTTCCTTAAATGACGCTTGCCGTTTTCATAGTGGAAGACGAGCCATTGATCCAGGACAGCCTCAAGGTCGTGCTCGAGGGCTACCTGCAGGCAGAGGTCGTCGGGACCGCGCTCTCTGAGGCCGAAGCTGTGGCTTGGCTCCAGGCGAACGAGGAGGCATGGCAGCTTCTCGTCGTGGATCTGTTGCTGAAGCAGGGAACAGGACTCGGCGTGTTGGCCGCCCTTTCGGTGCTCGGCAGAAAGAAGGGGATCGTGGTGGCGTTGACCAATGCGGCTTCTCCGGACAACCGCGCCGAGTGCATTCGTCTGGGCGCCGATGCGGTCTTCGACAAGGCAGCGGAAGTCAATGAGTTCCTCGCCTATTGCGCTGCCGGGCATTGACGGACGCGGGACGCCAACCAGATCTCGTGACCAGACAGTCGCCCTCAGGCGCCGAACCAGCGCCGGACGGTCCCTGAAGCATCCCGAAAGAAGGGCGCGTTGGTCAATGCGTCAGCGTGCGGCCGGAACCACGACAACGGTTCCACTGCCGGTGCCAGTGCTGCCGGTATTGCCTCTGGCGCCCGTTGCGCCGGTATTGCCCGTGTTGCCGGTATTTCCCTGATTACCGGTTTCCCCTGTGGCGCCGGTGTTGCCGGTACTACCGGTGTCGCCTGTGTTCCCTGTGTTGCCGGTATTTCCCCTCGCGCCTGTGGCGCCTGTGGCGCCTGTGTAGCCAGTGCTTCCGGTGTTGCCCGTGTTGCCTTGAGGGCCCATGGGGCCGGTGCAGGCAGATGCACCGAGCAGAGCGAGCAACAGGGCGGACGGGAGTAAATACTTCTTCATGGCAGTTCCTTGGAGTTTTGGGGGTGCAGCTCAATAGAGGCTACGCCGGCCACAATGACTGCCGGCGCGGACTGCGTCTGTTCGGCACCGCGCATAGATGCGGTCATGAACTCATGCATAACCCTCTTCGACTCTCCCCGTGAATCGCCTCGGGATTCAGATGGTTGAACCACACTCGTTCAAGCGTCGCAAGTTCCGCCGCCTTCCGGGCGCACGGCGATGGATCAAATCAGCTTGTAGCGGCCGTTGATGGTCTCGGCCAGGGCGTTGTCATAGGAGTCGCCTTTGATGCCCACTGATGGGCATCGACCCAGCCGTTGGAGAGGGAGATGCTGACGTACAACCTCAAGCGGGTGATGCGAATCCTGGGGATCGCGAAGACGATGAAGGCGATGCAGCTGGTGGGGGCGAGAGCCTATCAAATGCAGCCTTGTTGACATGCAGCGCTTCGGTGCACATCAAACGCAGTCATTCATTCTCGCCAGCCCGCCTACAGACTGTCAGCCATAGCGAACGATATTGAAGCCTTCCTCCGCCCCAGGCGGGATGCAATGGCTGGTGATTTGATCAAATTCCGCATCAGTCGTTTGGAAGGGGTGTTCGCCCGAGAGGTTGCGAACACGCAGGCGCGCCTTGCAAACTTCCTCGGGAACCTCCAGGTAGTGCAGGCGATGGGCTGCCCCAGCTTTCTCGAAAACGCCTCGGGCCCAGCTTCTTGTGGTGGTGGTGTTCGAGGAGAAGTCGAGTACGACGGACGTGCCGGCTGCGAGCAGTGCCGTAATGTGGCCGGCCATCGCTTCGCGCAACCTGCCGGCGCAGCGAACGTAATCCGCGATGGCATGAATCTCATTCGGATAAAGGCGTGCGAGCCAATCGTCCTCGCTGATGAGAACCGTCTTCGGCTCCGCCGCGAGCCGCTTTGGTGAGCGTCGACTTTCCAGACCCGATCTTTCCGCAAACCATGTGCAGGACCGCTGGCACGGACAGGGTGCTGGCAGTCTGCGCAGCTTCGATTTCAAGCATTCCAATCTCCAGTAAGGCTGAGGAGCCCCAGGAGGCAGAAAAAAAACCCGCCTCATCGGGGCGGGTTGCTTTTGGCTACTCTGGCCGCGCGCTAACCCACATGCCATTGCGTAGGGATCCATCGGGGATGGACCTGCGGCCGTGGTTCTTCACGGCACGCCATTTTCGTCGGCCGAGTGGCGACGCATCGCGCCATGCCTCGCTCGCGAGCGGCGCGTTTTCTACTTCGACATGCGGGGCTACGGGCTCTCCGACAAGCCGGACGCAGACGTCTCCCGCGGCGTGCAAAACGAGATTTTCGCGGCCCTGTATCTGCATTGGGGTCTCGGCAGCCCCGACGTGGTGGCGCACGATTTCGGCGGATCGAACGCCCTGCGCGGCCATCTGCTGGATGGCCTGGACTATCGCTCGCTCGTCCTCGTCGACCCGGTGGCAATCAGCCCGCAAGGCTCGCCGCTGGTGCAGGCAGCCAGGAAGCATGAAGAGGTCTTCGCGAGCCTCCCGGCCTACATCCATGAAGCCATGCTGCGGGCCTATATCGGAACAGCGGTCGGGAACGCGTTGCGCGAGGACGAGATGCAGCTCTACCCTTGGTGCAGGAAGATGCACCCGAGGCCATCGTGGCTGCGACCTTGCGGTTGTGGGCTGCGATCGATGGCTGAGTGCCGATCAGGTGCCAGTCTGAACCGGCACATGTCGGGTGTGACGCAAGGGTCACAGCAACCGCAATCCCCTGGGGAATCGAACGAAGGTCCGCGCGGGTCCGGTCACGCTGCCCGCCTTGGCGATCTCGGCGAAACCCTCTTCCGTGATGCGAGTCACCGTTGCCACCTGCCATACGGCTTGCCGTGCCCGCGATTTGATGGCTGCGAACTCCGCCTCGATCAAGCCAGTGGCCAGAAGCATCGAGACCTGCCGGACTTCCTCCGGATCGGTGACGCGGACAGGCAGCTGCACCCATTGCAGCCTCAACAGAAGGAAGAGTGGCATTCTGTTCTCCAGTGGCCGGCTCGAGAAGATGTCTCGAACGACCAGTCGTTTTAAATGTGAAGTTGTCACATTCAGACCGGCCGAGGAGCGTCAGAATAAGTCGATCCGCCGTGTGCGCCATCGCCGCCTCGAGCAGCGTTTCAGAAAAAAGCATTCCTGAGGGCGCGGCGACGCTCGAGCTTCCGAAACAGGCCCTACCCCGGTCGCAGGACCGAGGGGTTGAGCACCTCCCTCAAACGCCCTGCGGCAAACGCGTTGACGTGGTCGAAGGCGATGCCGAAGTAGCGCTCGTAGTTGTCGCGCTCGACATAGCCGATGTGCGGCGTGCACAGCGCGTTGGGCAGGTGCAGGAGCGGATGTTCGGCAGCGCGTACGGGCTCTTCCTCGAACACGTCCACGGCCGCGAACCCGGGCCGGCCCGCCGCCAGCGCGCGCTCCAGTGCACCGGGTGCGACCAGTTCGGCGCGGCTGGTGTTCACCAGCAGGGCGCTGGCCTTCATGCGCGCCAGGTCTTCGTCTGCGACCATGCCCAGTGTGTGCTCGCTGAGCCTCACATGCAGACTGATCACGTCGCTCTGCGCGAAAAAGGCTTCGCGCGAGGGCGCCACTTCGAAGCCGTCCGCGCGCGCCGCCGAAGTCGAGCCTTCGCGCCCCCACACCCAGACCTTCATGCCGAACGTGCGTCCATAGGCGGCCACCTGGCGGCCGATGCGTCCATAGCTCCATACACCCAGACGCTGGCCGCCGAGCTGCTGGCCCAGGTGGCCTTGCCACTGGCCCTGGCGCAGCCGCGTGGCTTCCTCGACCAGATGCCGGCGGCTTGCCAGCGTCAGTGCCCAGGTCAGTTCTGCGGTGGCCGAACCCGCGCCGCTGCCTTCGGCCACCGCCACGCCGCGCGCCGTGCAGGCTGCAAGGTCGACGTGGCCCGCCAGCTTGCCGGTCTGGCTGATGAGGCGCAAGCCGGGCAGGCGCTCGAGCAGCGCCGCATCGATGCGCGTGCGCTCGCGGGTGAGCACGATCGCCTCGGCGTCCGCGAAACGGGCGGCGAGTTCATCGGTGCTCATCACCGTGTCGTTGAAGATGCGGACCTCGTGCCCGTCGAGCTTGCCGAAGCAGTCGAGCGTGCGGACGCAGTCCTGGTAGTCGTCGGGAATGACGATGCGCATGGGGCGGCGCTCCTTCATTGCAGGGTGATGTTCAACTGCTGGACCGTGCGCTTCCACAGCGCGAGGTCATCGCGTATCAGCGCCGTGAATTCGGCCGGCGGCATGCCGCCGGGCTCGATGCCCTGGGCCTGGAAGATCTCGCGCACTTCCTGTGTATCGAGCGCGCGCTTGACCTCGCCATAGAGCCGCTGCACGACCGGCGCGGGCGTGCCGGCCTTCAGCAGCAGCCCGTACCAGCCATGCACGTCGAAGCCGGGATAGCCTTGCTCGGCGACGGTCGGCACCTCGGGCAGGCCGGCGAAGCGCGACTTGGGCGCGACTGCGAGCGCGCGCAGCTTGCCCGCCTTGATCTGCGCCAGCGCTGAACTCATGTCGAGGAACATGAACTGGATCTGGCCGCCCAGCAGGTCCTGCACCGCCGGGCCGGCGCCGCGGTAGGGCACATGGACCGCGCGCATGCCGGCGCGTTGCACGAACAATGCGGCGCCCAGGTGCGCAGAGGTGCCGTTGCCCGAGGAGCCGTAGGAGAGGCTGCCGGGGCTGGCCTTGGCCATCGCAACCAGTTCCTGCAGGTTCCTGGCCGGGAAGTCCGGCTTCACCACCACCGCGTGCGGAATGAAGCCCACCACCGTGAGCGGTGCAAAGTCGCGCAGCGTGTCGAAGGGATAGTTCGGCATCAGCGCCGGATTGGTGACCGCGAGGATCGAGGGAAAGACCATCGTGTAGCCGTCGGCCGCACCGCGCGCGATCTCGCTCATGCCGATCACGCCGCCGCCGCCGGGCTTGTTGTCGACGATCACCGGCTGGCCGAGGCTGGGCGCCATGTTCTTGGCGATGGCGCGCGCCATCAGGTCGGTCGGGCCGCCGGCTGCAAAGGGCACGACGATGCGGATCGGCTTCGATGGAAAGGCGGACTGTGCCTTCGCGAACGGGCTCAAGGCCGCGAGCGCGATGCCGGCGCCCGCAGCGGCGTTGAAGCCTCGGCGCGAAATGCGATTCGGGTTCATGGTGTCTCCTTTTTTTGTCGTTGATCGGATCAAGGGGCGAGCACGGCCACGCCATCGGCGGCGCGCACGCCTTGCCCCTCGGGCAGCACGAAGATCGGATTGATCTCCGCCTCCAGGAGGCGGTCGCCGAGCGCTGCCGCCATCTGCGAGAACGAGACGATGGCCGATACCAGCGCCTCGACATCGCACACCGGCCGGCCGCGAAAGCCGTCGAGCAGCGGCCAGGTCTTGAGTTCGCGCACCAGCGCGGCGGCCTGCGCGCGCGAAAGCCCGCCGGGCGGCAGCATCCTGAGCGTGGTGTCCTTCAGCAGCTCGGCGGTGACGCCCCCCATGCCGAGCAGCACCGCGCAACCGAGCGGATCGCGATGAAAACCGAGGATGAGTTCGACGCCACCGCTCACCATCTCCTGCACCAGGAACTGCCGCGGCCGCACGCCCGCGCGCGATTCGACCTCCGCGGCCATGCGTTCGAGCCGTGCGCCGACCTGCTCTGCACTCAGGTTCACCGCCACGCCGCCGACATCGCTCTTGTGCGTGATTTCGGAGGACAGGATCTTCAGCACCACCGTGCCGCCGAACTCGCGCGCAGCGTCCGCTGCCTCATGCCCGTTGGCGACGATGCGCTCGCGCGCGCAGGGAACGCCGAAGCGGGCGAACAATTGCTTGGCCTGCGATTCGTCGAGCGAGCCGTGGGGCAGGCCGTCGATCGGGATCGGCGCGGTGGGCGCGGCACTTGCGGCCGGCGCGTTCCACAGCGCCCGCTCGCGCATGGCCGCCAGCGCGCTGGTGCAGCTCTCCGGCGCCATGAAGGCCGGCACGCCGCGCTGGTTCAGCAGGCTCGCGATGCCGGGCGCATGCGGGCTGACGTAGGCGAGCAAGGGCTTGTCGCTGCCCGGCAGGCTGTCGTGGATGGCACTGGCCATGAGGTCCGGCATCGCCAGGCCCGACGAGCCCACGATCACCACCACCGCGTCATAGGAGGGGCTTGCCAGCAGCGCCTTGATCGCCCCGCGCAGCAGCGCGGGCTGCAGGCCTGCGAGGGTGACGTCGATCGGATTGCGGTCGAGCACCGCATGCTCGCCCGACTGCAGTGCGCGCAGCGTTGCTGCCGTTCCTGCATCGGGTGCCGGCGTTTCGAAACCTGCGGTGCCGAGGCTGTCGGCCACCAGCGTGCCGGCGCCGCCGGTCGAGGTGAGCACCGCCACGCGCTGCCCGCGCAGGACGCGCGCAGTGGCCAGTGCCGCGGGAATGTCGAGCAGGTCGGCAAAGCTCTGCGCGCGGACCACGCCAACCTCGCGGAACAGCGCGTCGTACATGCGGTCGGCGCCGGCCAGCGCGCCGGTGTGAGAGACCGCGGCGGTGGCACCGGCTTCCGAGCGGCCGACCTTGAACACCACCACCGGTTTGCCCAGGCGAGCCGCCTTCAGCGCTGCCGCACGGAACTTCGCCGGATGGCGCAGGCCTTCCATGTAGAGCGCGATCACGGAGGTGGCCTCGTCGTCGGCGAGGTGGTCGACGAAATCGGCAAGGTCGAGGTCGACCTCGTTGCTGGTCGATATCAGCTTCGACAGCCCGATGCCGCGTGCCGCCGCGCGCGAGAGCAGGGCGCCCAGGATGCCTCCGCTTTGCGAAACCACGCCGATATGCCCGGCCTGGAATCCCTCCATCTCGAGCGCGCCGCTGGCCGACAGGGTGATGTTGTCCGTGAGGTTGACCAGGCCGATGGTGTTGGGCCCGAGGATGCGCATCGGACCCGCGGCTTCCATCAACTGCTGCTGGCGCCTCGCGCCTTCCTCGCCGACCTCGGTATAGCCGCTCGCGAGCACGATGGCGGCCGAGGTGCCGCGCGCGGCAAGCGCGCGCACCGCTTCGTGCGCGCGCTCGGCACCCAGCAGCACGATGCCGACATCGGGCGCCTCGGGCAGCGACTGCACGTCGGGATAGCACTTCAGTCCGCCGATCTCCGCGGCGCGCGGATTCACCGGGTAGATCGCGCCGGTGTAGCCATGCCGGGCCAGGTAGGCGATCGGCCGGCCGGCGGTCTTGGCCGGATCGGCCGAGGCACCGATCACCGCCACGCTGCGCGGCTTGAGAAGCAGGGAGATCGCATCGCTCATGCGGATTTCTCCCGCGTGCCGCCGTTCAGGAAGGCCAGCACCGCATCGCGGTGTTCCTGCGTCGTGTAGCAGATGCCCTGCGCCTGGCTGCCCTGCGCGAAGACCTGCTCGGCCGGCAGCTCGAAGCTCTGGTCGATGATGGACTTGCCGAGCGCGAGCGCTGCCGCCGAGCCCTGCGACAGCTCGACGGCCCAGGCCCGCGCATCGTCCAGCAATGCGTGGTGCGGGCTCACGCGATCGGCGATGCCGAGCGCCAGCGCCTCGGCCGCTTCCACCTTGCGGCCGGTGAAGATCAGCTGTTTGGCGCGCGACAGCCCCACGCGCCGCGGCAGGAAGTACATGCCGCCGCCGTCGGGAATCAGCCCGCGCTTGATGTAGCTCCAGGCGAAGCTGGCTTCTTCCGAGGCGATGACGAAGTCGCAGGCCAGCGCCATGTCGGCGCCCAGGCCGTTGGCCGAACCGTTCACGGCCGCGATCACCGGCTTGGGCATCGTGTGCAGCAATGCGATCGAGTGGTGCACGCGCTGCTGCCGCGTCCAGCCGTTGAAGCCGACCGCGCCGGCCGGCGCGTCCATGCGCCGCTGCATGCCGGCCACGTCGCCGCCGGCGCAGAAGCCCTTGCCGTTGCCGGTCAGGACCAGCGCGCGGATCGTCGCGTCGCCTGCCGCTTGCTCGAGTGCCGCGATCAGCTCGCTGCGCATCGCATCGCTGATCGCGTTGCGCTTCTCGGGCCGATTCAGCGTGAGGACGGCGATGCCGGCCTCGACCTTCAGTTCGATGAGGGAGGTGGTGGTGTTCATGAGGGGGTGCTTCAATCGGCTTTGATGTTTCCGTCCTTGACGACCTTGCGCCAGCGCATTTCCTCGGCCCGCACGTAGCGGTCGAGTGCTTCCGGCGCGCCGACGTCGACGGCCAGGCCTTCCGACTGCGTCTGCTTCACGAAGGCCTCTGCCTTCACCGCGCGGCGTACCGCATCGTTCAGCCGCGCGATCACGTCCCGGGGCGTGCCGGCCACGGCATAGAGGCCGTACCAGCTCTCCGCCGCGTAGCCGGGCACGCCGGCTTCGGCGAGCGTGGGCACGGCGGCGTAGGCCGGCGACCGATGCGCGGTGGTCACGGCGAGCGCGCGCATCTTTCCTGCGCTGACGAAGGGCCGCGCGGCGGCCGCGGTGGCAAACATCATGTCGACCTGCCCGCCGAGCAGGTCGGTCATGGCCGGGCCTGCGCCGCGGTAGGGCACGTGGTTGATGTCCACCTTGGCCAGGCTCTTGAAGAGCTCGCCGGCCAGGTGCGCCGAGGTGCCGTTGCCTTGCGAAGCGAAGGTCAGCGCGCCGGGCTTGGCTCTGGCTGCGGCGATCAGCTCCGCCACCGTCTTGTACGGCCGGTCGGCGCGCACCACCAGCACGTTGGGCGAGACGCCGATCAGTGCGACCGGCGCGAAGGCCTTGTCGGTGTCGTAGGGCAGCTTCGGCTGCAGCGCGGGATTGACCGCATGCGCGAAGGTGGCCATCAGCAGCGTGTAGCCGTCGGGCGCGCTCTTGGCGACCGCGTCGGTGCCGATGATGGTGCCGGCGCCCGGCTTGTTGTCGACGATGACGGGCTGGCCGAGCGCCTCGCCAAGGCCGATGCCGAGCGAGCGCGTGATCGCGTCGGTGCCGCCGCCGGGCGCGAAGGGAACGATGATGCGCAGCGGCTTGTCGGGGAAGGCCGCGAGGGCCGCTGGCGCGGCCAGCGCCGCGAGCGCGAGCGCCGCTGCGAGGCGAAGGAATGCACGCATGGATGTCTCTCTTTCCTGCTGTTCGATGTGCCTGAAGCTTAGGACGCATACTTCGCCAGCGCACCTGCCTCTTTCCACTGCATGGAATTGGAGGCCGGCTGCAAGGAGACATCGAATGCCCAGCCCATCCAACCGCTCGCTCGAACGCGGGATCGAGATCCTGCGTGCCTTCCGGCCCGGCTCCACGCTGTTGGGCAACGGCGAGCTCGCGGAGCGCACCGGCCTGGCGCCGGCCACCGTGAGCCGCCTGACGCAGACGCTGGTCGGCACGGGCCTGCTCGAACATGACCGGCCCGCGCGCGCCTACCGGCTCGCGGCGCCGGTGCTGGGATTCGCGCACGCCATGCGCACCGGCTCCGCCGTGCTGCAGGTGGCCGCGCCGCGGATGCGTGCGCTGGCCGAGAAGCTGCGCATCAACGTCGGGCTCGCGGTCGCCGATCGCTCGGAGATGCTGTACCTCGAATCGATCCGCTACAACAAGAAGGCGTCGCTGCGCAGTGTGGTGAGCGGACAGCGCGTGCCGATCGAGCTCACCTCGCTCGGCCGCGCCTGGCTGGCGACGGCGCCGCCGGCGCGGCGCGCCGAGCTGATGAAGGAGTTCGAGGCGCGCCGCAGCGATTGGCCGCGGCTTCGCAAGGACATCGACAAGGCCATCGAGAGCGTGCACCGCCGCGGCTGGTGCGTGGCCTCGTGGCAGCCCGAGATCGTTGCGCTGGCCACGCCGCTGGCGCTTCCGAACGAGCGCGTGCACGTGCTCAATGCGAGCCTCTCCACCAGCGAGCCGGCGAACGAGGTGGCGCTCGAGATGAGCGCGCCGCTGCTGGCGCTCGGCGAGCAGATTGCCCGTGAATTCAGCGCGCGTGGCGGCGGTCTCGCGTAGGCCGTTCGTCAGACAAAAATTTTTTTATGGTCTGTCCATGCGCGCAGCGCTTCAACGCGGCGAAGGCATTGGTAACACTGGCGGCAACGAAAAAATGCGTCCGGACATCACCGGCTCGCGCCGGCGATCCGCTCGCCCTTGACCGGAGACAGACCATGCCCCACACCACTTCGCGCCGCCGCCGCTTGATCTTCAAGGCCGGTGTCTCGGTCGTCTTGTGCGCCAGCGCCGCGAGTGCGTTTGCGGCGTACCCCGACAAGCCGATCAAGCTGATCGTGCCCTACCCGCCGGGCGGCGCGACCGACGTGATCGGCCGGATCATTGCGCTCAAGCTGGGCGACCAACTGGGACAGCAGGTGATCGTCGACAACCGGGGCGGGGCCGGCGGCAACGTGGGTGCCGAAGCCGCTGCCAGGTCTGCGCCGGACGGCTACACCTTGCTGATGGGCGCGCTCACCTCTCATGCAACCATGGCCACGCTGGAGAAGGGAAAGATCCGCTACAGCATCACCAAGGACTTCGCGCCCATCATGGTGGTGGGTTCGGTGCCGCTGGTGGTGGTCGTGAACCCCAGGCTGCCGGTGAAAGACCTCAAGGAACTGGTCGCCTATGGCAAGGCCAACCCCGAAAAGCTGAACTACGCCTCATCGGGCGCGGGGGCCCCGCAACGCCTGGCCGCCGAAATCATCCGCAGCGATGCGAAGATCAACATGACGCACATCGCCTACAAGGGCAGCGGCCCTGCCATGACGGATCTTGTGGGCGGGCAGGTGAACATGATGGTCGAGACGGTGCCCGCGGCGCTGCCGTTCATCGTCTCGGGGAAGTTGCGCGCGCTGGCGGTGACGATGCCTCAGCGCATCTCGATGCTCCCGGAGGTGCCGTCCGCGGTCGAAGCCGATATGCCGGCGCTGGACATCGCATCCACTTTCGGCGTGCTCGCGCCCGCCGGCACGCCCGAGAGCATCGTTGCGAGACTGAACGAAGCGCTGGCCAGGCTGGTTGGGTCGTCCGAAGTCAAGGAGATGTTGCTGAAGCAAGGCGTCTATGCGGCGGAGCCGACGACGCCGGCGCAAACGGCAAAGCGCATCGAGCTCGAGGTTGCCCGCTGGGAGAAACTGATCACTGCGGCCAACATCAAGGCGGATGAATGACGCCCGGAGTCCTGATGCACGAAACAAGGGTAATGCGAGCATGACCGACGAGAAATCTCCTTTCGAGCCCGACCATGCCGCCGACAGCTCCGGCATGCGCAAGGGCCTCACCAGCTACGGCGACCAAGGCTTCTCGCTCTTCCTGCGCAAGGCCTTCATCAAGGGCGCGGGCTTCACCGACGCGGCGCTCGACCGTCCGGTGATCGGCATCTCGAACACGGGAAGTTCCTACAACCCGTGCCATGGCAACGCACCGCAGCTCATCGAGGCCGTCAAGCGCGGCGTGATGCTGGCCGGGGGCCTGCCGATGGACTTCCCGACGATCTCGATCCACGAGAGCTTTGCCGCGCCGACCAGCATGTACCTGCGCAATCTCATGTCCATGGACACCGAGGAGATGGTGCGCGCCCAGCCCATGGATGCCGTCGTGCTGATCGGCGGCTGCGACAAGACCGTGCCGGCCCAGCTGATGGGTGCGGCTTCGGCCGGCATTCCCTCGATCCAGCTGATCACGGGCTCGATGCTCACGGGCAGCCATCGTGGCGAACGGGTGGGCGCCTGCACCGACTGCCGGCGCTATTGGGGCAAGTACCGCGCAGGCGAGATCGATGCGGAGGAAATCGCCGACGTGAACAATCAGCTGGTTGCGAGCGTGGGCACCTGCTCGGTGATGGGAACGGCCAGCACCATGGCGTGCATTGCCGAAGCACTGGGCATGACCGTGCCGGGCGGTGCGACGCCGCCCGCCGTGACTGCGGACCGGATCCGCATTGCCGAGCAGACCGGGGCCCAGGCCGTACAGATGGCGCGCACAGGCCTGACGATCGACAAGGTCCTGACGCCCGAGGCTTTCGAGAATGCCATGCGTGTGCTGCTGGCGATCGGAGGATCGACCAACGGCATCGTGCATCTCACGGCGATCGCCGGGCGCATGGGGCTGGAGATCGATCTGGCCGCGCTCGACCGCATGGGGCGGGAAACACCGGTGCTGCTCGACCTGAAGCCCTCGGGCCAGTGGTACATGGAAGATTTTCATCATGCGGGCGGAATGGCAACCCTGCTGCGCGAACTGAAGCCGCTGCTGCGCCTCGACGCCATGACCGTCACCGGCCGCACGCTCGGCGAGGAGATGGAACGGGCGGGCCCGGGCTTCCACCAGACGGTGGTGCGATCGACCGGCAACCCGATCTATCCTCAAGGCGGCATTGCCGTGCTGCGAGGCAATCTCGCGCCAGGCGGTGCCATCATCAAGCAGTCTGCCGCGGATCCGAAGCTCATGGAGCACGAGGGGCGGGCCGTGGTCTTCGAGAACATCGAGGATCTGGTGCACCGAATCGACAGTGACGAGCTCGATGTCACGGCGCAGGACGTGCTCGTGCTCAAGAACATCGGCCCCAAGGGCGCGCCGGGCATGCCCGAGGCGGGCTACATTCCGATCCCGCGCAAGCTGGCCCGCGCTGGCGTCAAGGACATCGTGCGGATCTCCGACGGCCGCATGAGCGGTACCGCGTTCGGCACCATCGTGCTTCACGTCACTCCCGAATCTGCGGTCGGCGGCCCTCTGGCCCATGTTCGCAATGGCGACCGTATCCGGCTGAGCGTCGAGCACAGGGAGATCGCGCTGCTGGTGTCCGCGGAAGAGCTCGCCCGGCGCGCGCAGGAAGCTCCGGTCGTGGCACCGACGGCTGAGCGCGGCTACCGCAAGCTGTTCCTGCAGACAGTGACACAGGCCGACCAGGGCGTGGATTTCGATTTTCTGCGGGCAGCCCGGATGGTCGGCAAGGTGCCGCGCTAGCATGGACCGCCGGTCTGCCCAGGCGGTGAAGTGGTCTGAAGGCACAGAGCAGCCGAACACGCGCGTCCCCCTCGACGCCTGCGATTGCCATCACCACATCTACGATGCGCGCTACCCGTTCGCCGGGAAGGCGGCGCTGCGGCCCGGCGATGCATTGATTGCCGACTACAAGGCCTTGCAGAAGCGCATCGGCACCACGCGCAATGTGATCGTGCAGCCATCGAGCTACGGGACCGACAACCGCCTGCTGCTCGAGTCGATCGGCCACTTCGACGGGAAAGCGCGCGGCATCGCCGTCGTCGACACCGAAGTGACGGACGTTGGATTGCGCGAACTGCACAGCGGAGGTGTGCGCGGAATCCGGTTCAATCTCGCGCCACCGGGTACGACCACGCTGGCCATGGTCAAGCCTCTGGCAGCGCGCATTGCGACCCTGGGATGGCATGTACAGGTCAACGCGCCCGCGGCCTTTCTTCTGGAGGCGCGTGCGATCTGGGCGGACCTGCCGGTCCCCGTGGTGTTCGACCACCTGGCGCGCGTGCCGCAACCGAACGCGACGCAGCATCCGGCCTTTCTGATGGTTCGCGACCTGCTCCAGCAGCAAAAGGCCTACGTCAAGCTGTCCGGGTTCTACAACGAATCGTTGGTCGGCGCTCCCAGCTACGCAGACGCTGTCGCGGAGGCCGCCGCGTATGCGCGCGAAGCGCCGGAACGTGTGCTCTGGGGAAGCGATTGGCCGCATCCGACGGAGCAGCCCCACAAGATCCCGAACGATGCAGGCTTGCTGGATGCCTTCGCCGAAGCAGTGCCGGGCGAGGCGGTGCGTCAGCTGATCCTGGTCGACAACCCGGCCCGGCTGTATCAGTTTTCCTGACCGTACATGGCCTGCGCTTCGTTCAGCAACGCCTGCGACAAGGCCGCGCGCGGTCCGTGCGTTGCCCACACCACGCCGACGCGCCGCACGGGCGCGCGCGAGGGCAGCGGGACCGGCACGATGTCGTAGCCGGCGTGCCACATGGGCGACCAGTCCGGCAGGAGCGCCACACCCAGGCCTTGCCCGACGAGGGCGGCGATGGCCATCAGATTGTCGATCTCGAGCCGCTGCTTCACGACCAGGTGGTTGTCGCGAAGGTAGCGGTCGGCAAGCTGGCCGCCCAGCACGGAGCGGTCGTAGCGAATGAAGGGTTCGGTCTCCAGCAACTGGTGGGCAGATCGATCCGCCAGCCCTGCAGGTGCCACCACCACGAGCCCTTCCTCCAGCAGCGCTTGCCATGCGCAGCCTTTGCCCACGGCGAACTGGGGTTCGACCACGATGGCGGCATCCAGCGCACCGATGCCCACCTGGCGACACAGCTCGACGGAATTCCCGGGGGCGACGAACACGGAAAGATCCGGGTAGCGGTCGTAAAGACGCTTGAGCAAGGGCGGCAGCACGCCCGTCAGCGCCGAGCCGAACACGCCAAGCTTCAATTCGCCGAGCGCGAATCCGTCGCCGGCGGCGGCCCGCAGGTCGCGGATTTCCCTGAGCACGGTGCGCGCCCGATCGAGCATCTTCAGGCCGGCTTCGGTCGGGCGAACGGAGCGCCCCGCGCGTTGCACCAGCGCCAGCCCCATTTCTTCCTCCAGCGCCTTGACGCGCGCTGCAATGGCCGCAGGCGTCAGGTCCAGATGGCGTGCTGCTTCGGCCATCGATCCCAACTCGACAACGGCCACAAAGCTCTGGAGGTAGCGGGTATCCATGCGGACGAATGTAACTTCGCGGATGAACCGGAACAAAAAATTATTTTGCTCTGACGGTGTCGCCATCGCTTCTTCCGAAGGGGCTGTGCTTTCAAACTCTGCCCCGCACAGCAACAGGCCCGCTTCGAACCGTTGATCGGTTCCACCTTCGGAAGACACAACAGCATGACAACCAGACTGCGCGGCGTTCTCGCGCCCGTCCTGACGCCCTTCAACGACAGCCTGGCACCCGATGTCGGACGCTTCATCGCGCACTGCGAGTGGCTCGTCGACAACAACGCGGGCTTGGCCATCTTCGGCACCAATTCGGAGGCCGCTTCGATCTGCGTTGCCGAGCGGATGTCGTTGACCGAAGCACTGGTGGAAGCGGGCATTCCCGCGGCGAAGCTGATGCCGGGCACTGGTGCTTGCGCACTGCCCGATGCCGTCGAACTTTCGCGGCATGCCTCCAGGCTCGGTGCGGCCGGCCTGCTGATGCTGCCGCCGTTCTTCTTCAAGGGTGTGTCCGACGATGGCGTGTTCGCCTACTACGCTGAAATCATCGAACGGGTGGGGCCGGGCTGTGCACCGATCTACCTGTATCACATCCCTCAGTTCACCCATGTCCCGATCACCCTGGGCCTGATCGAGCGGCTTCGAAAGCGCTACCCGAGCGTCATCGCCGGCGCCAAGGACTCCTCGGGAGACTGGGCGAACACCAAGGCCATGATCGACAACTTCGCAGCCGATGGCTTCGACGTGTTTCCTGCCAGCGAGTCACTTCTCTCGATGGCGATGCCCATCGGCGGCGCGGGCTGCATCAGCGCCACGGTGAACATGAATCCCGCGGGAATCCATCGCCTCTATGCGGGATGGCGCGGTCCGGACGCCCCCGAACTTCAGGCCAGGGCCGATGCTGTCCGCCAGGTGTTCCAGGGCGGCTACATGATCCCGGCCATGAAGCATGCGGTGGCCACATACGCCAACGATGCGCCATGGCGCACGGTGCGGCCGCCGCTGGTGCCGCTGGACAAGCCGGTGCGCGAGGCCGTCGACGCACAGCTGCGGGCCATCGATTTCAGCATGCCGGGCTATCCGCGCGCCTGAATCCATTGCGGCGGCGAAGACCGCATCGATGCCTGATCCGGATTCATACAAAGGAGACACACATGACATTTTTTTCTCGTCCCGCGGCCTGGCCAGGCCTTGGCCCGGGCCGCCGAAGCGCAGCGGCGATCGCGCTGGCCGGCACCGTGCTCGCGTTGATCGGCATGCCCGCCGTTGCGCAGCAGCAGACGCTCGCGATGTGGAGCCACTGGCCCGACGAGGCCTCCAAGCGCAGCTTCATCGAAGAGCGGGTGAAGCAGTTCGAAGCGGCCACGCCGCAGTGCAAGGTCAATCTGCAGTTCGTCCAGAAGGCAGACCTCTACACCTCCGTGAAAACCTCCGTGCGCACCGGCCAGGCGCCGGACATCTTCTGGCTGGAGCCCGACGAGATCGCATTTGCCAAAAGCGGCTACCTCGAGCCGCTCGACAAATACATCGACCTGGCCAACCTCGAGGACTGGGCGAAGCGCGCGTGGACGTGGAACGGCAAGGTCTACGCCATGCCGCAGGAGGCCTACTCGGTCGAGCTCTACTACAACCGCGATCTGATGAAGAAGATCGGCGTGACGCCGCCGGCCGGCATGCAGATGACGCAGGCCCAGTTCGCCGACATGATCAAGCGCTCGGTCGCCGCCGGCATCACGCCAACAGCCACGGGCGTGGGCGACCGGCCTTACCCGGGCGCGTACTTCCTGCAGGAAATCCTGCTGCGCAAGCTGGGCACAGAAGACTACGAGAAGCTCCTGACCGGCAGGCTGCCGTTCCAGGACCCGCGCGTGATCGAGGCCATGACCTGGGTCAAGCAGCTGGTCGATGCCGGCATGTTCCCCAGGAGCATGGCCACGATGAAGCTGGGCGAGTCGCACTACTACTTCCACACCAACCCCGGCGCGCTGATGTTCCCGATCGCGAGCTGGTACACCGGGCGTGCCTTCGTGGCACCGGAGAAGGGCGGGCAGCCCAAGGACTTCGCGCTCGGCCTGATGAAGTACCCGGCGATGGATGGCAGCAAGTGTCCTGAATGCAAGACCTTGGCGGTCGGCGGCAGCTACGTGATGTATGCGCGAAGCAAGAACAAGGAATGCGCGGGCAAGATGCTCTCGTCGCTCGCCACCGTGGAGAACGGCAACAAGTGGATGGAGAGCGTGCTGCTGCAGACAGGGGTCAGGACAGATCCGTCCCGCATCACCAGCATCTATGCGCCGTACTTCAAGGAACTGCAGGAACGCGGAGCCGGCGCCAGGTACTTCATCGGGACACCGCTGCACTACATGAGCGGCAAGTGCGGTGACACCTTCGCACAGGTGCTCAACCGGGCCTTCCCCGGTGGTTTGATGAGCGTGAACGACGCAGCGGTGCAGATGGATGCGGCATGCAAGGCCTCGAGCTGATTGCGGCAGGCTCGGAGCGATCGGCATGAGTGATCCTTCTTCCGGCGCCGCGGCGGCGATGCGCCGCACGCTCGCGTCCTGGCTTTCCGCGCCGGAGGCCGACTCCCGGCGCGCTTCGCTGCCCACGGTGATGCTGTTCCTCGCGCCGGCATTGATCGTGTATGCGGCCCTGACGGCCTATCCGGTGCTGCGCACCTTCTACAACAGCTTCTTCAACGTGGCCGACCTGGCTTCGTCGGAGTTCGTCGGCTGGACTCACTATGCCGAGGTGTTCAAGGACAAGACGTTCTGGGCGGCTGTGCGCAACACCGCCATCTGGTCGGTCATCGGACCCGTCCTCGACGTGGTGGTCGGGCTGCTCCTGGCGCTGTGCCTGTACGCCGGCGTGCCGTTCTCGCGCTTCCTGCGCGTGGCGTGGTTCACGCCCGTGCTGCTGTCCTATGTGGTCGTGGGGATCATGTGGGTCTGGATCTACAACTACGACTGGGGTGTCGTGAACGGCCTCTTGCGCGCGATGGGGCTCGGGAGCTGGGCGCAGGCCTGGCTGGGCGACCCGCGTTTCGCGCTGGGCTCGCTGATCGTGACCCACGCATGGAAGTGGGCGGGCTTCAACATGGTCGTTTGCCTTGCCGCGCTGCATTCGCTGCCTTCCGAGGTGCTCGAGGCGGCCGAGCTCGACAACTGCGGCTGGTGGCACAAGCTCACCGACATCATCGTGCCCATGCTGTGGCCCACCTTGCTCAACCTCTACATCCTCGCCTTCATCGGGAAGATGAAGGTTTTCGACCTGGTCTGGATCATGACCGAGGGCGGCCCGGTGTGGTCGACCGAAACGGTGTCGACCTATGTGTACAAGCGGGCCTTCAACTGGAACACCTTCGACCTCGGCTATCCGTCGGCGATTGCGGTCGTGTGGTTCTTCGTGGTGGTCGGTTTCGTCGTCTTCTTCAACGTGCTGTTCCGTCGCCGCGAGCGCATGGAGTACTGATTTTCATGACCTCGGCCTCCACCATCCTGAAACCGCCCGTCGCGGCCGATCATCGCGATTCGCTCTCGACCACGCTCTCGCGCATGCTGCGCAACGGCGGTCTCATGGCCGCCGTGGTGCTGTACACGCTCTACTCCGCGCTGCCTTTCCTGTGGATCGGAACGATGTCGGTGCGCACGACGTCCGAGATCAGCGCCAACCACTTCGCATGGCCCGAAACCTTTCATTGGGAGAAGTTCTGCATCGCATGGGTGGACTCGAACTTTGCGCAGTACTTCTGGAACAGCACGCTCATCGTCGTTTCCGCGGTAGCCATCGTCACGCTGCTGGGCGCTGCGGCGGCGCATTGCCTGGCGCGCTACAACTTTCGCGGCAACCGGCTGGTCTACTTCATCCTGTTCAGCTCGATCGTTTTCCCGCCACAGATCATTCTGATCTCGCTGTTCCAGGTGCTGGTGGAGTACGACCTCTACAACTCCCGGCTCGGCCTGATGATCGTGTACGTGAGCCTGCAGTTGCCGCTGACGGTGTATCTGCTCGAAGGCTTCTTTGCGCGCATCCCGCAGGACCTGTTCGATGCCGCCAAGATGGACGGGTATTCCGACTTCGAGATCTTCTGGCGCATCGTGCTGCCGGTAGGCATGCCGGCGATCGCGACCACCATCATCCTGAACTTCATCCAGCTCTGGAACGAGTTCCTGTTCGCGGTGGTGCTGCTGAGCGACCAGAGCGCGCGCACGCTCCCCATCGGCATTCGTGCGTACATGGGCGACTACTTCCAGGACATCGGGATGATCGCCACCGGCATGATGATCGCGGTCATTCCGGTCGTGGTGCTGTACGCCTTCTTCTCCGAGAAGCTCATCCAGGGCATGACGGCCGGCGCCGTCAAGTGAGCGCCAGGCTCCGTCCTCCTTCCAACAACTCCAACGACCGGGGAACCACCGTGGCAGCAGTCCATCTCGAAAACATCTTCAAGCGCTACAAGGGCACGGCGCAGCCCGCCGTCGACGACGTGTCGCTGTCCGTCCAGGACGGCGAATTCATGGTCCTGCTCGGGCCCTCGGGCTGCGGGAAGTCGACCACGCTGCGCATGATCGCGGGGCTGGAGGCGATCAGCGAAGGCTCGCTGGTCATCGACGCGCGCAAGGTCAACGAGGTCCCCGCCAAGGACCGCGACATCGCCATGGTGTTCCAGTCCTACGCGCTCTATCCGCACATGAGCGTGGCCGACAATCTGTCGTTCGGTCTTCGGCGGCGCAAGGTCGACAGCCGGCAGATCTCCGCGCGCGTGAAGTCGGCCGCCGACATCCTGGGCCTGAACGAGCTGCTGGCGCGCAAGCCCGCGGCGTTGTCGGGCGGCCAGCGGCAACGCGTGGCGCTGGGCCGCGCGATCGTGCGCGAACCCAAGGTCTTCCTGTTCGACGAGCCGCTGTCGAACCTCGATGCAGCGCTGCGGGTGAACACCCGCAACGAACTGGTGCGGCTGCACCACCGGCTGGGCGCGACCATGATCTACGTCACGCACGACCAGGTCGAGGCCATGACGATGGGCCAGCGGATCTGCGTCATGAACAAGGGCAAGGTCGCCCAGGTCGGCAAGCCGCTGGACGTCTATCGTGCACCGGCCGATGCCTTCGTCGCCCGCTTTCTCGGCAACCCGCCGATGAACATCCTCAAGGCCCGCATCGCACCGGGCCAGCCCTCTCCCGTTGCGGCGTTGGGGGGAAGCGAGCTGTCGCTTGCTCGATGGGCCCGCGCCGCGCTGCCTCCGGCGGGCGAACTGCTGGTCGGCGTGCGGCCTGAAGAACTGCAATTGCACGAAGCCCGCGGGGACAGCGGCACGCTGCGAGGCGTGGTCTCGGCCATCGAGCCGCTGGGTGCGGAGACGCTCCTCATGGTCTCGCTGGAGGGCGATGCCGGCGAGGTCATGGCGCGCCTGCATCGCGACGTGAGGAGCAGCATCGGTGACCGCGTCGGCCTGAGCATTCCGAACGAAGCCCTCTATCTGTTCGATGCCCTCACGGAGAAAGCGATCCCCGCCGCCGACGTGGGCGCGCCATGACGACGCCTTTGCGCGTGGGCCTGGTGGGGGCGGGGGTGGGTCACCTCGCACCACCTTGCGGGCTGGCGAGCCCTCGAGGGGCAAGCCACGGTTGTGGCCGTCGCCGATCCGAACACCGCGAACGCCGAGGCGCGTGCGCGCGAGTTCGGCATCGCCCGGGTGTTTGCGAGTGCACAGGACATGTTCGATGCGGTGCCGCTCGATGCGGTCGACGTGGCGGCGCCGCGCGAGTTTCATGCGCCCATCGTGCGCGCAGCGGCGCAGCGCGGTCTGGCTGTGCTGTGCCAGAAACCTTTGGCTCCCACGCTCGCGGAAGCCCGTGCACTGGCCGACGAAGTGGCGCCCCGGTGCCGGCTCATGGTTCACGAGAACTGGCGCTTCCGCCCTTGCTACCGCGACCTCGCAGGATGGCTGGCCGAGGGCCGCATCGGCGACGTGGTCCAGGCGAGCATGACCCTGTTGACCTCCGGCCTGTTGCCCGACGAGGCCGGCAGGCTGCCCGCGCTCGAGCGCCAGCCCTTCATCGCCGGTCTCGAGCGCGCGCTGGTGATGGAGATACTGATTCACCACATCGACACGCTGCGTTTTCTGCTGGGCGAGCTGACGCTGGTGCATGCGCGGCTCGGGCGCGCGAGCCCGGCGATGCGCGGCGAAGACCGGGCCTTCCTGTCCTTCGAGACCGCTTCGCAGGCCCCGGTGGCGTTGCTGGCCAACCTGTCGGTGCACGGCCGCGCGCCGGCCCAGGCCGACCGGCTGACCCTGGTCGGCACCAAGGGGACCATCGAGCTCGAAAACGACACGCTGCGCTGCCTGGGCGCGCAGCCCGCCGAGCGGCGGTACGACCTGCCCGCGTGCTACCTCGCGTCCTACGCGGCGACGATCGCGCATTTTGTCGACAGCCTGCGCAACGGCCGCAGCTTCGAGACCGAGCCGGCCGACAACCTGCGCACGCTGGCGCTGGTGGAGGCGGCGTATCGGCAGGGAGGAATATGAGTATCAGCGGCTGGCTTCGCGGGGTATCGCGCAACTGGCGCGTTCCTGCTCACCGGCCGCGAGGCTGCAACCGAGAAGATTCTCGAAATCCTTGGCGCGGCTTTGCGTCAGTGCGGCAAGGCAGCTGGCAACGTTCATGGATTGAATGCTGCCGCCGGTGGTCCGCACGGTCTGCAACGCGCACTCGGCGTCGCGAAAGCCCAGCCATTTCTTCTGGGCGTCCACCAACAGCTTGACGGTGCGCTGATCGCCGCTCAAGCGCGTCTGCATTTCCCTGTAGAGCTGGTTGAGCCGGGCGTTCGCCTGCTTCAGATCGGCTGCAGCACACGCGGTCAGTTGCGCCTGGTTCTGGGCCTTGTCTTCGCACGCAGTTGCGGCTTGTGCCGACGGCAGGGCCATCGACATTGCGGTACCCAGCATCCACGAAATGCGCTGGCAGGGGATGTACATGGAAGATCCTTTGACCGTATTTGCAGATCGCATCGCAAGGAAGATACACCGCCGGCCCGCCGATCTGGCGGGCCTGGCACCCTGGCGCGCGCCTGGAATTGAAATTTATTGTTGGCGAAGCGGGCCCGGATACACAGGCATACACAAGGCCGTCGCCAGGCCGCCTCTGCCAGAACAATCGCTCCACCACTTCGGATTCCAGGAGATCTCAATGATTGTTTCCCTCCCCTTGCCCCGCCGTTCCTTCCTCGCAAAGGCGGCGCTCGGCGTCGCCGCCGCCCAGCTGACCTCGATCATGCCCGCATTTGCCCAATCCACCGGCACAGGCGGCTCGAGGCGTCTCGAACCGCTCAGGAACATCGATGCGGGCTCGCTCAACATCGGCTACCACGAAGCCGGCCCCGCTGACGGTGCCCCTGTGATCCTTCTTCACGGCTGGCCCTACGACATCCACATGTTCGTCGACGTCGCCCCGCAGCTTGCGGCCGCGGGCTTCCGCGTGATCGTGCCCTATCTGCGCGGCTACGGTTCCACCCGCTTCCTGTCGGCCGACACGCCGCGCAACGGGCAGCAGTCGGTCGTCGCCGTGGACATCATCGCGCTGATGGATGCCTTGAAGATCAAGACCGCCACGGTGGCCGGCTGCGACTGGGGTGCGCGCACGGCCTGCATCATGGCCGCGCTGTGGCCCGAGCGCGTGAAGGCGCTGGTGTCGGTCAGCGGCTACCTGATCGGCAGCCAGCAGGCCGGCAAGAACCCGCTGCCGCCCGCGGCCGAGCTGCAGTGGTGGTACCAGTACTACTTCGCGACCGAGCGCGGCCGCGCGGGCTACGAGAAGAACCGCCACGACTTCGCCAAGCTCATCTGGCAGCTCGCCTCGCCGAAGTGGAACTTCGATGCGGCCACGTTCGAGCGCAGCGCCGTGGCATTCGAGAACCCCGACCACGTGGCCATCACGGTCCACAACTACCGCTGGCGCCTCGGCCTGGCCGATGGCGAGGCGAAGTACCAGGCGCTCGAGGACCGGCTGGCCAAGGCGCCGCTGATCGGCGTGCCGACCATCACGCTCGAAGGCGACGCCAACGGCGCGCCGCATCCGGAGCCCGGCACCTACGCGAAGAAGTTCTCGGGGCGCTACGAACATCGGCTGGTCAGTGGCGGCATCGGCCACAACCTGCCGCAGGAAGCGCCCGAGGCCTTCGCGAAGGCGGTGGTCGACGTGGCGCGCGGGTGAGGCGGCGAACCCATGTGGAACATCGACAAGGCATACATTGATGGCGCCTTCGTGCCCGTGCAGGGCGGCGAGCGGCTGGAGATCTGCAACCCCGCGACCGAACGGCCCATCGGCACGGTGAAGCTGGCGAACCGCGAGGATGCGAAGCGCGCCATTGCCGCGGCGAACCGTGCCCAGCCGGCGCTCGCGCGAAGCACCAGGGCGCAGCGCATCGACATGCTCGGGCGTCTCGAGGCCGCGGTGCTGACGCGCACCGACCAGATCCGCGAGGCCACCATCGAGGAGTACGGCGGTCCGCTGGCACGCTCGCAGTGGGTCAGCAACTACGCCTCGCAATGCTTCGCCACCACGGCCCAGGCGCTGCGGGACTACGCCTTCGAACGCCGCCTGGGCGAGGCCACCGTGGTGATGGAACCGGTCGGCGTCGCCGGTCTCATTGCGCCCTGGAACGCCGCCGCCGGAAGCATCTGCAGCAAGCTGGCTTCGGCCATCGCCGCGGGCTGCGCCTCGGTCGTCAAGCCGAGCGAGCTGGGCCCGCTGCAGGCGCAGGCCGTGACCGAGGCGCTGCACGACGCGGGCCTGCCGCCCGGCGTCTTCAATGTGCTGCTCGGGCGCGGCAGCGATGTGGGCGACGAGATCGCCACCAGTGCGGGCATCGCGAAGATCTCGTTCACCGGTTCCACGCAGACCGGAAAGCTCATTGCGCGCGCGGGCGTCGAAACCATGAAGCGCGTGAGCCTCGCGCTCTCGGGCAAGTCGGCCACGCTGGTGCTGGACGACGCCGACCTGGCCGCCACGCTGCCCCTGGCACTGAATGCCGCCTTCATGAACAACGGCCAGGCCTGCGTGGCGGGCACGCGCCTGCTGATCCCGCGGGCGCACATGAAGGCTGCCGTTGAACAGGTGCGAGCGGCGGTGGCCGCACTGCGCGTGGGCGATCCGCGCGACCCTGCCACCGCGGTCGGGCCGCTCGCGAGCCAGGCGCAGTTCGATCGCGTGCAGCACTTCATCCGCCGCGGTCTGGCGCAGGGCGCAACCCTCGTGGCCGGCGGCGAGGGTCGGCCGAACGGTCTTGAAAGAGGTTGGTTCGTGCGGCCCACCGTGTTTGCAGAGGTGCGCAACGACATGGACATCGCGCGCGAGGAGATCTTCGGTCCGGTGCTCTCGATGATCGGCTATGGCGACGAGAACGAAGCCATCGACATCGCGAACGATTCGCCGTACGGCTTGCAGGCCTATGTCTTCTCGTCCGACGCGCAGCGTGCCCTGCGCGTGGCCTCGCGGCTGCGGGCCGGCACCGTGCTGGTCAATCGCATCGCGCCCGAGTTGGCCGCGCCCTTTGGTGGAGTCAAGCAGTCGGGCGTCGGCAGGGAGTTCGGCGTCTTCGGCATGGAGGCTTTCCTGGAGCCGAAGACCATCGCCCTCGCGGATGGCATTGCGTGAAAAAGGAAAAACGATGAAAGCAGTCGTGATGAACCAGACCGGCGATACCGGAGCGCTGGCTTATGTGGAGTGGCCAGACCCTGTGCCTGGCCGCGGCATGGTGCTGGTGCAGATCGCCGTCGCCGGCGTCAACTTCATGGACATCGGCGTGCGCCAGGGCATGGCGTGGAACGAGATGCCCAATCCGAAGATCCTGGGCGTGGAGGGCGCGGGCCGCGTGCTGGCCGTGGGCGAGGGCGTCGAGGGCTTCGAGATCGGCCAGCGCGTGGCCTGGGTCTACGCGCCTTGCAGCTATGCGCAGAAGATCGCCATTGCGGCCGCTTCGCTGGTGCCCATTCCCGACGGCATCGACGACAAGACCGCCGCGTCGGTGATGATGCAAGGCCTGACCGCCAGCCATTTCGCCACCGATTTCCATCCGGTCCAGCCGGGCGATATCGCCTTCGTCCACGCGGCGGCCGGCGGCCTCGGGCTGCTGCTGACGCAGATCATCAAGCTGCGCGGCGGGCGGGTGATCGGCCGCGTGTCATCGACGGGCAAGGTGGCGGTGGCCGCGGCGGCCGGCGCGGATCACGTGATCGTCGATACCGACGGCAAGTTCGTCGAGAAAGCGCGAGAGCTGTCCGGCGGCGAGGGCGTGCATGTGGTGTTCGACGGCTCGGGCCCCAGCACCTTCCAGGGATCGCTGGACGTGCTGCGCCGCTCGGGGACCTTTTGCTGGTACGGCCCGGTGCTGGGCGGGCCCGGCGCCATCGACATCATGAGCCTGCCCAGGAGCATCAAGCTGGGCTACGCGGTATTCTTCGATCACATCCATACGCCGGAGCTGCTGCGTGCGCACTCGGCGCGACTGTTCAGCTGGATTGCCGAAGGCAAGCTGAAAGTCCATGTCGGCGGCGTATATCCGCTGGCCGATGCCGCCCAGGCCCACGCCGACATGGCCAGCCGCGCGACCACCGGCAAGCTGCTGCTGGTGCCCTGACGCCAAGGTCAGGAGGCGCGCAGTGCCCGAGTTCCGACAGCCGCTCGCCGAAGCGGGCGCGGTACTGCGCCGCAAGCTCTACCACGAGCACATCTACTGGGACCAGGCCAGCGTGCTGGTGCAGGTGGGCCTGCTCGATCCGAAACTGCTGCCGGTGGCCGGCATCGAGACCGCGCGCAAGCTCCTGGACGAGACGCTGCCATCGAACAGCCTGATGCATCGGGCATGACGCAAGCCGTCATGTTCCTGCAATATCTCGAGGCGGATCTCTCCGGGGTACCCACGAAATGAGGTCATTCGGGCTTGCCTGACGTACGATAGATTTCGGCCGCGGCGACTTTGGGGAACCCTCCAGAGCGATTCGCGAAGTTTCGTGACAGCCGACGAGATGTACTGCCATCGTGACATGAGTCCGGTATTTCTATTGCTTGTTCATGCGGATCCACAGCAGGCAAAGCGCTTGTTGCGGCGGCTCGTTTCGGTCGGCCGCTGCATTGTTCATGTCGATGCCAAGGCCGATCTTTCCGCATTCCGCATCGAAGATCCTCGTGTGGCCTACGTGCAAGACCGTGTCGACGTGCGCTGGGGCGCCATCTCCCAGATCGATGCCACCCTGAGGCTCATGCGCGCCGCGCTCGCCCTGTGCGAGGCGTCGCAGGTGAGCCATTTCATGCTGCTCTCGGGCAACTGCTATCCACTGCGTTCGCTGGAGGAATTCGGCAGCTTTTCGCAATTGCATGCAGACACGAATTTCATCAAGATGATTCCGCTCGCGAGCACGCGCAAGCTGCATGAACGCGTTCGTCACTTCTGGTTCTATCAGGACCTTCCGGTGGATGGACGGAAATTCACCCTGGTGCGGCTTTCGCGCGGCCTGTTGCAATTCGTCGGCAAGCTCGGGCGCCGTTCTTTTCCACTCTTTGCGCAGTGGCACTTCGGCTCGCAGTGGTGGGCGCTGACCCCCGAAGCCGTGGGCTATCTCGTTTCATACCCTCACGAAGCGGCGGTGAAGCGCTTCCTGCGGTTTTCCAAGGCGCCCGATGAAATCTACTTTCATACCCTGCTGGCCCACTCTCCGTTGCGCCACACCGTGGAGCCCGTTGTCGGAAACGGCGTCTGGGACGCGGCGAACCTGCACCTGATCGATCCTTCGCTGTCGCGCTGGTTTCACACGTCGGACTACGAGGAGATCGTCGCGTCGGGCAAGTGGTTCGTGCGCAAGGTCGGCAGCGGCATCTCCAGCGATCTCTGCGACAGGCTGGACGGCAACGGCAACCTGGTCGCGGATACCGGCAAAGAGACCGCGTAGCGGCGGGTGCCGCGCTGGCCCGGGTGATTCTCATCGGGACCGATCTGCGGCCTGGGGATCACCTCGAGAAGTGCCGTCCATGCAAGGTGCCGTCGCCGCCACAACGCACAAGCTTCTGATTCAAGGCCGGTGACTGCCCGCATGCCCGTTCGGGCGGATGCCTGGGCAGGGCAAAAGTACCAGGCTTTCCAGGGGCGCCCCAGGGCTTATCGATAGAGAAGGAAGGACATTCCCTCCATGTGCTCGCATCGCTCGCGCGATCTAATTTGCGAACAGAAGGAATACACGGTCGAGATCGGCCTGCGTCGGCCTTCTGGCGTTCACCAAGGAAGCACATGACCACGATTACCGGCTCCAACGGCAATGATCTTCTCACCGGCACAGCCGGCAGCGACACCATCAACAGCGGCAATGGGGATGACAGCGTCAACGGCGGAGCCGGGAACGATTCATTGAACGGCGGTGCGGGAGACGACACGCTCGACGGCGGCAGCGGCAGCGATCAACTCAACGGCGGATCGGGGACCGACACCCTGATCTACAACGTGAGCGAGAACATCGCAGCGGGCACCAAGGACGTGTACACCGGCGGGGCGGGCGTCGATACGCTTCAGCTCCAGTTCACGCGGGCGCAGTGGCTGGACTCTTCCACCCAGACTCAGATCGCCGCCTATCTGGCCCATCTTGCGGCGGTGACCAATGCCAGGACCGGCGAGGTTTCCAACGGCTCGGCCAGCGATTTCGTTTTCAGCTTCGGGTCGTCCACGCTGACCGTCCAGATGACCGAAGCCCTGAGAATCCTTGTGGACGGGGTCGAGATGAATCCGGCCAACGAGGCGGTGACGGCGCTGGGCGATGCGGGCACCACGACCGAAGACGGCCCGGGGATCCAGATCCATGTGCTGCAGAACGATCTGGTTCCCGACCTGGTCAAGAGCTTGACGCTGGCCTCGGCCCCCACCCACGGGACGGCGACGCTTGTACAGCCCGCGATGGGCGATCCGTCGACCTGGTATTTCCAGTACCAGCCCCATGCAGCCGATTTCCAGCACCTGGCAGCGGGCGAGACCGCGACCGACACCTTCAGCTACGAGGTGAAGGACGCCGATGGCGGGACGGGGCTGGCCACGGTGACTGTCACCATCACCGGCACCAACGATGGTCCGGTGATCACAGCCCAGGACCTGGCGGGCGCGGTGAGCGAGCAGCTCGCACCGGCGGGCACGCTGAGCGACAGCGGCGTCATCGGCTTCAGCGACCTGGACCTGAGCGATGTGCACCTGGTGAGCGCCACGGGCACGCCGCTCGGCAGCGTGCTGGGCAGCCTGACAGCGGTCAAGAACAGCGACACCACGGGGACCGGCACGGGCGGCCAGCTCACCTGGACCTACACCGTGGACGCCACGGCCGTCGAATACCTGGCCGCGGGCCAGACCCGGGTCGAGAGCTTCACCATCACCGTGAACGACCAGCATGGCGGCATCGTCACCCGGCAGATCGACGTGACCATCACCGGCACCAACGACGTGCCGACGATCGGCGTGGCCGATGCCGCTGCGGCGGTGACCGAGGATGCGGCGGCGCCGACCCTGAGCGACAGCGGCACGATCACCTTCGACGACGCGGACCTGAGCGATGCGCACAGCGTCAGCGTGGCGGCCGGTCCAGGCAACACGCTGGGCGGGGTCCTGACGGCCGGCGTCAGCGATGCAGCCACAGGCGCGGGCGACGGCACGGTGAGCTGGAACTACAGCGTCGCCAACGCGGCCACGCAGTATCTGGCCCAGGGCCAGACGGCGACGGAAACCTTCACCGTCAGCATCGGCGATGGCCACGGCGGCATGGTCGATCAGCAGATCACCGTGACGGTGACTGGAACCAACGACGTGCCGGTGATTGGTGGGGTGGCCAGTGGCGCGGTCAGCGAGGAAGCCTCGACCCCGAACCTGAGCACCGGTGGTACGCTGACGATTGCCGATGTCGATCAGGGACAGTCGAACTTCGCGGCCCAGACCGGCACCGCCGGCAGCAACGGCTACGGCAGTTTCACGCTGGCGGCCGATGGCAACTGGACCTACACGGCCAACAATGGCCAGGGGGCGATCCAGCAGCTGGGTGCGGGTCAATCGATCAACGACAGTTTCACTGCTGTCTCGTCCGACGGGACCGCCAGCCGGTTGGTGACGGTGACCATCACTGGCACCAATGACGTGCCGGTGATCGGCGGGGCGGCCAGCGGTGCGGTGAGCGAGGATGCCTTGACCCCGAACTTGAGCACCGGCGGTGCGCTGACGATTGTCGATGTGGATGCAGGTCAGTCCAACTTCACAGTCCAGGCCGGCACTGCTGGCAGCAACGGCTACGGCAGTTTCACGCTGGCAGCCGACGGCACTTGGACTTATGCGGCCGACAACGGCCAAGCAGCGATCCAGCAGCTGGGCGCCGGCGAGTCGATCAGCGACAGCTTCACTGCAGTTTCCTTCGACGGCACGGCGAGCCAGCTGGTGACGGTGACCATCACTGGTACCAATGACGTGCCGGTGATCGGCGGCGTCGCCAGTGGCGTGCTGAGCGAGGACGCCTCGACACCAAACCTGAGCACCAGCGGTACGCTGACGATCGCTGATGTGGATGCGGGCCAGTCCAGCTTTACAGCCCAGGCTGGCACCGTCGGCAGCAACGGCTACGGCAGCTTCGCGCTGGCGGCCGACGGCAACTGGACCTACACGGCCGACAACAGCCAGGCGGCGATCCAGCAGCTGGGCGCGGGTCAATCGATCAGCGAGAGCTTCACCGCTGTGTCGTCCGATGGAACGGCTAGCCAGCTCGTGACGGTGACCATCACTGGCACCAACGACGTGCCGGTGATTGGCGGGGTGGCCAGCGGTGCGCTGAGCGAGGATGCCTCGGCGCCGAACCTGAGCACCAGCGGTGCGCTGACGATTGTGGATGTGGATGCGGGCCAGTCGAACTTCGCGCTTCAAGCGAGCACTGCCGGCAGCAACGGCTATGGCAGTTTCACGCTGGCGGCCAATGGCAACTGGACCTACACGGCCAACAACGGCCAAGCGGCGATCCAACAGCTGGGCGCAGGCCAATCGATCATCGACAGCTTTACCGCCGTGTCCTCCGACGGCACGGCCAGCCAACTCGTGACGGTGACCATCACCGGCACCAATGACGTGCCGGTGATCGGTGGCGTTGCGAGCGGCGCGCTGAGCGAGGATGCCTCGACACCGAACCTGAGCACGGGCGGTGCGCTGACGATCGCCGATGTCGACCAAGGCCAGTCGAACTTCGCGGCCCAGGCCGGCACCGCCGGCAGCAATGGCTACGGCAGCTTCGCACTGGCGGCCAACGGCACCTGGACTTATGCGGCCGACAACAGCCAAGCCGCGATCCAACAGCTGGCCGCAGGTCAATCGATCAGCGACAGCTTCACTGCAGTCTCGTCCGACGGGACAGCCAGCCGGGTGGTGACCGTGACCATTACCGGCACCAACGACGTGCCGGTGATCGGCGGGGTGGCCAGTGGCGCGCTGAGCGAGGATGCCTCGACACCGAACCTGAGCACTGGTGGTTCGCTGACGATTGCCGATGTCGACCAAGGCCAGTCGAACTTCGCGCCTCAAGCCAGCACTGCTGGCAGCAGCGGCTACGGCAGTTTCGCGCTGGCAGCCGACGGCACTTGGACTTATGCGGCCGACAACAGCCAAAGCGCGATCCAGCAGCTAGGCGCGGGTCAATCGATCAGCGATAGCTTCACTGCGGTGTCGTTCGACGGGACCGCCAGCCAAGTGGTGACCGTGACCATTACCGGCACCAACGACGTTCCGGTGATTGGCGGGGTGGCCAGCGGCGCGCTGAGCGAGGATGCCTCGACACCGAACCTGAGCACCGGTGGTGTGCTGACGATTGCCGATGTGGATGCGGGCCAGTCCAGCTTCGCGGCCCAGGCTGGCACCGTCGGCAGCGATGGCTACGGCAGCTTCAACTTGCTGGCTGATGGCAGCTGGAGCTACAGCGCCAACAACAGCCAGGCGGCGATCCAGCAGCTGGGCGCAGGCCAATCGATCAGCGATAGCTTCACTGCGGTGTCGTTCGACGGGACCGCCAGCCAAGTGGTGACCGTGACCATTGCCGGCACCAACGACGTTCCGGTGATTGGCGGGGTGGCCAGCGGCGCGCTGAGCGAGGATGCCTCGACACCGAACCTGAGCACCGGTGGTGTGCTGACGATTGCCGATGTGGATGCGGGCCAGTCCAGCTTCGCGGCCCAGGCTGGCATCGTCGGCAGCGATGGCTACGGCAGCTTCGACTTGCTGGCTGATGGCAGCTGGAGCTACAGCGCCAACAACAGCCAGGCGGCGATCCAACAGCTGGGCGCTGGACAATCAATCAGCGACAGCTTCACTGCCGTGTCCTCCGACGGCACGGCCAGCCAACTGGTGACGGTGACCATCATGGGCACCAATGACGTGCCGGTGATTGCTGGTGTGGCCAGCGGCGCAGTGCAGGAAGACGTTGCGGTTTCCGGGAGCAGCCTCGCGGCCAGCGGCGCGCTGACGATCATCGATGTGGATGCAGGCCAGTCCAACTTCGCGGCCCAGGCCGGCACTGCCGGCAGCAGTGGCTACGGCAGCTTCAACTTGCTGGCTGATGGCAGTTGGACCTACACGGCCGACAACAGTCAGACGGTGATCCAGCAGCTGGCCGCGGGTCAATCGATCAGCGAGAGCTTCACCGCAGTCTCCTTCGACGGCACGGCCAGCCAGCTGGTGACGGTGACCATCACTGGCACCAACGACGTTCCGGTGATCGGTGGGGTGGCCAGCGGTGCGGTGAACGAGGATGTCTCGACGCCGAATCTGAGCACCAGTGGCGCGCTGACGATTGCCGATGTGGATGCGGGCCAGTCCAGCTTTACAGCCCACGCCGGCGTCGCTGGCAGCAACGGCTACGGCAGTTTCACGCTGGCAGCCGACGGCAACTGGACCTACACGGCCGACAACAGCCAAGCAGCGATCCAGCAGCTTGGTGCCGGCCAATCGATCAACGACAGCTTTACTGCAATCTCGTCCGATGGGACGGCCAGCCAAGTGGTGACGGTAACGATCACTGGCACCAACGACGTGCCGGTGATTGGCGGCGTTGCGAGCGGCGCAGCGCAAGAAGACGTTGCGGTGTCCGGTGGCAGCCTCGCGACCAGCGGTGCGCTGACGATCGCCGATGTGGATGCGGGCCAGTCCAGCTTCACGCCCCAAGCAAGCACCACTGGCAGCAACGGCTACGGCAACTTCGCGCTGGCGGCCGATGGCAACTGGACCTACACCGCCGACAACAGCCAGGCGGCGATCCAGCAGTTGGGCGCGGGTCAATCGATCAGCGAGAGCTTCACCGCGGTGTCCTCCGACGGCACGGCCAGCCAACTTGTGACCGTGACCATTACCGGCACCAACGACGTTCCGGTGATCGGCGGCGTTGCGAGTGGCGCGGTCGGCGAGGATGCCTCGGCACCGAACCTGAGCACCAGCGGTGCGCTGACGATCGCCGATGTGGATGCAGGACAGTCCAGCTTCACAGCCCAGGCCGGCACTGCCGGCAGCAACGGCTACGGCAGCTTCGCGCTGGCGGCTGACGGCAACTGGACCTACACGGCCGACAACAGCCAAAACGCGATCCAGCAACTGGGCACTGGTCAATCAATCAGCGACAGCTTCACCGCTGTGTCGTCCGATGGAACGGCTAGCCAGCTCGTGACCGTGACCATCACAGGCACTAACGACGTTCCGGTGATTGGCGGCGTAGCCAGTGGTGCGGTGAGCGAAGATGCCTCGACGCCGAACCTGAGCACCGGCGGTGCGCTGACGATCGCCGATGTCGATGCAGGACAGTCCAGCTTCACAGCCCAGGCCGGCGCCGCCGGCAGCAACGGCTACGGCAGTTTCACGCTGGCAGCCGACGGCACTTGGACTTATGCGGCCGACAACAGCCAAGCAGCGATCCAGAAGCTGGGCGCCGGCGAGTCGATCAGCGACAGCTTCACTGCAGTTTCCTTCGACGGCACGGCGAGCCAGCTCGTGACGGTGACGATCACCGGCACCAACGACGTGCCGGTGATCGGCGGCGTTGCGAGCGGCGCGCTGAGCGAGGATGCCTCGACCCCGAACCTGAGCACGGGCGGTGCGCTGACGATCGCCGATGTCGATGCAGGGCAGTCCAGCTTCACAGCCCAGGCCGGCACCGCCGGCAGCAATGGCTACGGCAGCTTCGCACTGGCGACCAATGGCAACTGGACCTACACGGCCAACAATGGCCAGGCGGCTATCCAGCAGCTGGCCGCGGGCCAGTCGATCAGCGATAGCTTCAGTGCGGTGTCGTTCGACGGGACCACCAGCCAGGTGGTGACCGTGACCATTACCGGCACCAACGACGTTCCAGTGATCGGCGGCGTCGCCAGCGGTGCGGTGAGCGAAGATGCCTCGACGCCGAACCTGAGCACCGGCGGTGCGCTGACGATCGCCGACGTGGATGCGGGCCAGTCGAACTTCGCACCCCAAGAGAGCACCGCTGGCGGCAGCGGCTACGGCAGTTTCGCGCTGGCAGCCGACGGCACCTGGACCTACACGGCCGACAACAGCCAAGCAGCGATCCAGCAGCTGGGCGCCGGCGAGTCGATCAGCGACAGCTTCACTGCAGTTTCCTTCGACGGCACGGCGAGCCAGCTCGTGACGGTGACCATCACCGGCACCAACGACGTGCCGGTGATCGGCGGCGTTGCGAGCGGCGCGGTGAACGAGGACGCCTCGACACCGAACTTGAGCACCAGCGGCGCGTTGACGATTGCCGATGTCGATCAAGGACAGTCGAACTTCGCGGCCCAGACCGGCACTGCCGGCAGCAATGGCTACGGCAGCTTCGCGCTGGCGACCGATGGCAACTGGACCTACACGGCCGACAACAGCCAAAGCGCGATCCAGCAACTGGGCGCCGGCCAGTCGCTCAGTGACAGCTTCACCGCGGTGTCGTCCGACGGCACGGCCAGCCAACTTGTGACCGTAACCATTACCGGGACCAACGACGTTCCGGTGATCGGCGGCGTTGCGAGCGGCGCGGTCGGCGAGGATGCCTCGGCACCGAACTTGAGCACCAGCGGCGCGCTGACGATCGCCGATGTGGATGCAGGACAGTCGAACTTCGCGGCCCAGACCGGCACCGCCGGCAGCAACGGCTACGGCAGCTTTACATTGGCAGCCGACGGCAACTGGACCTACGCCGCCAACAACAGCCAGGCGGCGATCCAGCAACTGGGCGCGGGTCAATCGATCAGCGAGAGCTTCACCGCGGTGTCGTCCGACGGTACGGCCAGCCAGCTCGTGACCGTGACGATTACCGGGACCAACGATGTGCCGGTCATCGGCGGCGTTGCCAGCGGCGCGGCGCAAGAAGATATTGCGGTGGCGGGGGGCAGCCTCGCGACCAGCGGTGCGCTGACGATCGCTGATGTGGATGCGGGCCAGTCGAACTTCGCGCCCCAAGCGAGCACCGCTGGCGGTAACGGCTACGGCAGTTTCACGCTGGCAGCCGACGGTAACTGGACCTACACGGCCGACAACAGCCAAGCAGCAATCCAACAGCTGGCAGCAGGTCAATCGATCAGCGACAGCTTCACTGCAGTGTCGTTCGACGGGACCGCCAGCCAAGTGGTGACCGTGACCATTACCGGCACCAACGACGTGCCGGTGATCGGCGGGGTGGCCAGTGGCGCGCTGAGCGAGGATGCCTCGACACCGAACCTGAGCACCGGCGGTGCGCTGACGATTGCCGATGTCGACCAAGGCCAGTCGAACTTCGCGCCTCAAGCGAGCACTGCTGGCAGCAGCGGCTACGGCAGCTTCAACTTGCTGGCTGATGGCAGTTGGACCTACACGGCCAACAATGGTCAGGCGGCGATCCAGCAGCTGGGCGCGGGTCAATCGATCAGCGACAGCTTCACCGCGGTGTCCTCCGACGGCACGGCCAGCCAACTTGTGACCGTGACCATTACCGGGACCAACGACGTTCCGGTGATCGGCGGCGTTGCGAGCGGCGCGGTCGGCGAGGATGCCTCGGCACCGAACTTGAGCACCAGCGGCGCGCTGACGATCGCCGATGTGGATGCAGGACAGTCGAACTTCGCGGCCCAGACCGGCACCGCCGGCAGCAACGGCTACGGCAGCTTTACATTGGCAGCCGACGGCAACTGGACCTACGCCGCCAACAACAGCCAGGCGGCGATCCAGCAACTGGGCGCGGGTCAATCGATCAGCGAGAGCTTCACCGCGGTGTCGTCCGACGGCACGGCCAGCCAGCTCGTGACGGTGACCATCACTGGCACTAACGATGTTCCGGTGATCGGCGGCGTCGCGAGCGGTGGGGTGAGCGAGGATGCCTCGACACCGAACCTGAGCACTGGTGGTGCGCTCACGATTGCCGATGTCGACCAAGGCCAGTCGAACTTCGCGCCGCAGGCGAGCACCGGCGGCAGCAACGGCTACGGCAGCTTCGCGCTGGCGGCCAATGGCAACTGGACCTACACGGCCAACAATGCCCAGGCGGCGATCCAGCAGCTGGCCGCAGGCCAATCGATCAGCGACAGCTTCACTGCAGTCTCGTCCGACGGGACAGCCAGCAGGGTGGTGACCGTGACCATCGCCGGCACCAACGATGCACCGGTCCTGAGTGCTGCCGCGACACCCGCTCTGGGGTCGGTCAACGAGGATGCCGGCGGACCGATCGGGGCCGTCGGGACGCTCGTAACGAGCTTGGTGAATCTGAATCCGCCGGTCGGCGGCCTCGACAACGTGACCGACGCGGACAACGGCGCCATCACCGGCATCGCATTGACGGGCGTGAATGCCACCAACGGAAGCTGGTGGTATTCCACCAACGGCGGCGCCAACTGGGCGGCCGTGGGGCCGGTGTCGAACTCTTCGTCACTGCTGTTGGCCGCGGACGCGAACACGCGTGTCTACTTCCAGGCGAATTCGAACTTCAGCGGGACGGTCAGCGATGGCATCACCTTCCGCGCCTGGGACCAGACGAGCGGCGTGGCTGGCACCACGGTGAGCACCGTGACGAATGGAGGAAGCTCTGCGTTCTCGAGCGCCACCGACACGGCAAGCCTCACAGTCAGCGCGGTGAACGACAACCCGGTCGCCGCGGCCGACAGGATCATCGTATCGAGCAGCACGCTCGTCACGCTGTCGGTGAGTTCGCTGCTCGGCAACGACACCGACATCGACGGTCTCGCCTTGACGATCACCAGCGTCGGCAGCGCGGTCGGAATTTCCGGCCTGACCCTGAACGCCGCCAACGGGACGATCAGCTTTACCAGCGGCAACACGGCGGGCGCCACGGCCGGCAGTTTCCAGTACACCGTGTCGGACGGCGCGGGGGGCACCACCACGGCGACGGCGACGGTTGACGTCAGAGCCGTGTCCACTGGAAACGGCGCCGACACGATCGATCTCAGCGCGACCGGCACGTACCAGGCCTCCTACATCGATGGCCGCGGCGGTACCGACGAGCTGACGGGTGGTGCGGCCGGTGACATCTTCATCGGGGGGACCGGCAACAGTGCCGACACGCTGACTGGCTCCGCTGGCAACGACCTTCTGGTCGGTGGCGACGGCAACGACACGCTGTCGGGGGGCGGTGGCAACGATGTGCTGCGAGGCGGCGTCGGCAGCAACGATTCGATGGACGGCGGCGCCGGCAGCGAGGACCTGCTCGACTTCTCGGACGGGAGCGTGGCGGTCAATTTCACGCTGGTCCAGAGTGCGGTGTTGACCAGCATCGCCAACGGCACCGGCGGACTCGGCAACAACGACGAATACCAGAACATCGAAGGCGTGATCGGCACCAGCCTGGCCGACACCCTCACCGGCAGCACCTCGAACGACATCCTCCGCGGCGGCGCCGGAAACGATACGCTCGACGGTGCGGGCGGCGCAGACCTGCTCGACTTTTCGGACGGCACAGCCGGGCTCACGTTCACGTTGACGCAAAGCAGCAGCACGACAAGCTTCAATGCCAGCGCCGCCGGGCTCGGCACCGACGGCTACAAGAACTTCGAGGGCGTCATCGGCACGGCCTTCGCCGACACGATTACCGGTTCGGCGTCGGCCGACCAGTTGCGCGGCGGCGGCGGCAACGATGCGATCAGCGGCCTTGCGGGCGACGACCGCATCGTCGGCGGGACCGGCGCCGACATACTTACCGGTGGGGCGGACAACGACACCTTCGTCTTCGACTCGGCACCCAACGCAGTGGACTCGGTCACCGACTTCAATGCTTCGGGATCGGCGGCGAGCGGCGACGTGATCGAGCTGTCGCTCGGAACCTTCACGGCAATCACCACCGCAAGCGGCAGCACGCTGTCCGCATCCGAATTCGCGTCCTCGAACGGCGGTGGCGCGGGAGACACGGTGGGCGCGGGCGTGCATGTGATCTACGACAGCGCGACGGGCAACCTGTACTACGACTCCGACGGCCTGGGCGTCGCCAACCGCACACTGGTGGCGACATTGACGCTGAGCAATCCGGCCGACACCTTCGACAGCAACGACATCAAGGTCGGCCTGTGAGCTTTCGCCTGCCGCCTGTGGATGCAGGCGGCGGCACACGAGAGACATCGACATGAAGCCTCTTCTCCAGCTTCTCCGGCGACCGCTACTTTTTGTCGCAGGCTTCTCTTTCTTCGTGAACCTGCTGCTGCTCGCCCCCGCGCTCTTCATGCTGCAGGTGTTCGACCGCGTGCTGACAAGCCAAAGCCGGGAGACGCTGCTGGTGCTGCTGCTTGGCGTGGCGGTGGCGCTCGGCCTGATGCTGATGCTGGATTACCTGCGCAGCCGGCTGCAGGGTGTCGCGGGCAACCTGATCGCCGAGCAGCTGTCGCCGACGGTGGCCAAGGTCATGCTGGCCAGATCGGCGCACCGTGCCGAGCGTGTGCCGTCCGAAGGGCTGCGCGACGTCGCGGCGCTGCGCAACCTGTTCTCGGCCCAGGGGCTGCTGGCGCTGTTCGATGCACCCTGGGCCTTCGTCTACGTCGCCGTCATCTGGCTGGCCCATCCGCTGCTGGGCATGGCGGCCGCGGGTGCGTCCTTGCTGATGCTCCTCCTCGCCGTGGTGAACGACCGCGCCACGCGCCGCGGCATCGAAGCGCTGCAGAAGGAAGCCGCCAAGGCCACGCGCTACCTCGAATCCTCGATGCAGAACGCCGAGGTGGCGCAGTCGCTCGGCATGGGCGACGCGCTGGTCGGGCGCTGGCGGCATCTCAACGCCGGGGTGACCGCGCTGCAGGGTCCGACCGCACGCAAGTCGGTGGCGATCGCGGCGCTGACGCGCACCACGCGCCAGGCAGTGCAGGTCCTGCTGCAGGCGCTCGGCGCCTACCTCGTCATCACCGGCGAAGGCACGCCGGGCATCCTGGTGGCCTGCACCATCCTGCTGGGCCGGGCGCTGGCGCCGGTGGAGCAGGTGGTGGGCAGCTGGCGCGTGCTGGCCGAGGGGCGCCTCGCGTTCGCGCGCCTGTCCGAACTGCTGGGTGCCGCCGAGCGCCAGCCGCAACGCATGGCGCTGCCGGCACCGAGCGGGCGGCTGCACGCACAGGGCCTGGTTTACCGGCCGCCGCAGAGCGAACGGATGATCCTGGCCGGCATCTCGCTGAGCCTGGAACCCGGCGAATCGCTGGCCATCCTCGGCCCCAGCGGGGCCGGCAAATCGACCCTGGTGCGCCTGCTCACCGGCCTGTGGACGCCCAACGCCGGCGTCGTGCGGCTCGACCACGTCGATCTGGCGCAATGGCCGCGCGAGCAGCTCGGGCCCTGGCTCGGCTACGTGCCGCAGGACGTCGAACTGTTTGCCGGCACCGTCGCCGAGAACATTGCGCGGCTGGGAGAGGTCGACTCGGAACAGGTGGTGCGGGCGGCGCAGCGTGCCGGCGTGCATGAGCTGATCCTGGCGCTGGAGCAGGGCTACGACACCGTGATCGACGCCAGCGGCGTGATGCTCTCGCCGGGGCAGCGCCAGCGCATTGCGCTGGCACGGGCGCTGTACGGCGACCCGAAGTTGCTGGTGCTGGATGAACCCAATTCAAATCTCGATGGTGCGGGTGAACTGGCGCTCGGGGAGGCGCTCAAGGCCCTGAACGGGCAAGTCACTGTGGTGGTGGTCACGCACCGCAGCACGCTGGTGCAGCACATGGACAAGATGCTGGTGCTGGACGCCGGCCGGGTGCAGCACTACGGCACGGTGGCGGAGGTCACGCAGGCGATGAAGCGGCCGGGCCAGAACACGGGCGGCGGGCAGGTCGTGGCGATGCCGCGCACGGGTCCTCTTCCTGCGCCCGCTGCGCCGCTGGAGAAGGTCTCATGAACGGCTCGATGCACGTGCTCGCTGCCAATGATCCGCTGGCGCCCCACGTCCGCGAGGCACGCCGCCTGACCGACTGGGGCATGACCGTGATCGTCGCCGGGCTGCTGCCGCTGGCCGCCTGGATGAGCTTCGCGCCGCTGTCCTCCGCCGTGGTGGCACAAGCGTATGTGAAGGTGGACCTGAACCGGCGCCCGGTGCAGCATGCCGAAGGCGGCATCGTGCGCGAGGTGCTGGTGCGCGATGGCCAGCATGTGCGGCAGGGGGAACCCTTGCTGGTGCTGGGCGATGTCTCGGTCGATGCCGACAGGAACCGGTTGGACCACCGCGTCAAGACCGAGCGCGCCAGCCTCGCGCGGCTCGACGCGGAGCAGACCATGGCGCGCGCGATCACCTTTCCGCCCGACGTGATGGAGACCGCGGCAAGCGATCCGCGCCTGGCCGAGCAGATGGCCAAGGAACGCTCGCTGTTCGATGCGCGGCGCGATGCGCTGGTGGGACAGACCGGGTTGCTGCGCTCGCAGCGCGAAAAGGTGGCCGAGGAAATCGTCGCGCTGCGCGCGCAGATCATGCAGGCGGGCGAGTCGATGAAGTTCCAGAAGGGCGATCTGGAGACCAACCGCAAGCTGCTCAAGGACGGCTTCATCTCGTCCGCGCGCATCGCGCAACTCGAAGGCACCGTGGCCGACTACGGCGTGAAGATCGAGGAGCGGCGCGCGGAACTGGCGCGCGCCCAGCAGCGCACGGTCGATGCCGATCTGCGCATCCGCTCGCTGGAGAACGACTACCGCCAGCAGGCAAGCGACCAGCTCAAGGTCACGGCCGCGCGGCTGGCCGAGATCGAACAGGAGCGGCGCAAGTCGGCCGACGCCTCGGCGCGCCAGGTGATCGTGGCGCCGGCCAGCGGCGAGATCATCGACCTGAAGTATTCAACGCCCGGCGCGGTGATCCCGCCTCGCGAGACCATTGCCGACGTGGTGCCGGACGACACCCGCCTGGTGACCGATGCGCGCGTCCGCCCCGAGGATATCGGCCGGATTCAGCGCGGGCAGTCGGCCGAGATCCGTTTCACGGCATTCAAGTACCGCACCACGCCACTGGTGCGCGGCAAGGTGGTCTATGTGTCGGGCGACCGCCTGATCGACCGTACGACCAGCGCGCCCTACTACTCGGTGCTGGTCGAGGCCGATGCGGATTCGCTCGCGACAGCGGGAGACCTGAAGCTGCTCGCCGGCATGCCCGCCGAGATCTACCTGCTGGGGGGCGAGCGCACTGCGCTCCAGTACCTGGTAGAGCCGGTCACCCAGGTGCTGCACCGCGCTGCGCGCGAGCGTTGAGGCGCGCAATGCGGCGTCGGCGACAGGCTCGAGCTTGCCGCTGCTCGACCCCGACCACGAAGAAGCGATGCCCAGGGGCGACCCCAACCTGGCCGCGAGCTACGCCTGCGCCTGAACCGGCGCCATCCGTTTCCCCCGGGGCATTGCGGTTAGCATATTCGGCTGCTTACCGCCGGGGCGAGAATCAATGCGGATACTGCTGGTAGAGGACGACAAGGTGCTGGCCGACGCGCTCTCGCGCGCGCTGGTGCAGTCCGCCCACGCGGTGGACATGGTCTCCACCGGCGAAGAGGCCGACCATGCGCTGGCGCTCGGCATCTACGACCTCGCGATCCTGGACATCGGCCTGCCCAAGCTGAGCGGGCTGGACGTGCTGCGGCGGCTGCGCGCGCGCAGGTCCACCATGCCGGTGCTGATGCTGACCGCCTTCGACACCCTGCAGGACCGCGTGCGCGGACTCGACCTGGGCGCCGACGATTACCTGGCCAAGCCCTTCGACCTGCCGGAGCTGGAAGCGCGCGTGCGGGCGCTGCTGCGCCGCGGTACCAACTCCACGCCTTTCCTCGAACACGGCCTGCTGCGCTTCGACACGGTGGGCCGCCGCGTGTTCTACGACAAGAAACCGCTCGATCTGTCGCCGCGCGAGCTCGCCGTGCTGGAACTGCTGATGATGCGCGAGGGGCGTGTCGTGGGCAAAGAGCAGATGGTCAACCATCTCTACGGGTGGGGCGACGAGGTCGGCGAAAACGCGATCGAGGTCAACGTCTACCGGCTGCGCAAGAAGCTCGAACCGCTCGGATGCGAGATCCGCACCGTGCGCGGCATGGGCTATCTGATGGACCGCGGCGATGCGCAAACCTGAGCCCAGGCTGCAGCGCAAGCTGCTGGCCTGGCTGCTCGGTCCGCTGGCCGTGCTGCTGGTGCTGGACACGGGCGCCGCCTACTGGAATTCGCTGCGTTTCTCCAACCTCGCCTACGACCGTGCGCTGTACGAGATCGGGCGCGAGATCGTGCTGCACGTGAAGCTCGATGGCATGCAGCCGCGGCTCGACCTGTCGGAGGCCGCGGGCAACATCCTGCTGCTCGACCAGGAAGACCTGCTCTTCTACCGCGTGGCGAGCGAGGACGGCAAGGCACTGGGCGGCGATGCGGAAATGCCGCCGCCGCGCGCCGGCGACCCCGCCAGGCCGCGCTTCTACCGCGACACGGTGCGCGGCGAGCCGGTGCGGATGCTGGTCGCCTCGATGCCCATCGGCGGCAACCCCGAGGCGCCGATGGTGCTGGTGCAGGTGGCGGAAACCCTGCACAAGCGCACGCATCTGGCGTGGGAGATGGTGGCCAACGTGGTGGTGCCGCAATTGCTGCTGATCGTGATGGCCACGGCGGTGGTCTGGTTCGGCGTCTCGCGCGGGCTCGAGCCGCTGCAGCGGCTGCGGCGCGCGGTGTCGGACCGCTCGCACCTGGACCTGAGCCCGATCGACATCCACGACGTGCCGGGCGAGGTGCGGCCGCTGGTGGACGAGGTCAACGAACTCATGGCGCGGCTCGGGCGCACCTTCGATTTCCAGAACCGCTTCGTGGCCGACGCCGCGCACCAGCTGAAGACACCCGTGAGCGGCCTGAAGGCGCAGATCGAGCTGGCGCTGCGGGAGAACGACCCCGAGCGCGTGCGCCATTCGCTCGCGCAGCTGTACATCAGCGCCGACCGGCTCTCGCGGCTGGTGCGCCAGCTGCTTTCGCTCGCGCGCAACGAGCCCGGCGCGCTCGATGCCATGCAGCTGCAGCCGCTCGACCTGAATGCCTACGCGCTGGAGGTCAGCATGGACTGGGTGCCGCAGGCCCTCAAGCGCGACATCGACCTGGGCTTCGAAGGCGCCGGGCATCCGCTGGTGATCAACGCCGATCGCGACCGGCTGCGCGAGCTCATCAACAACCTGATCGACAACGCGGTGCGCTACAGCCAGGCGGGCGGCCGCGTGACCGTGCAGCTGGGCCAGAGCGACAACGACCAGTGCCGCCTGGCCATCAGCGACGACGGCCCGAGTGTGCCGGTGGAGGAGCGCGCGCGCATCTTCGAGCGCTTTCACCGCCTGCTCGGCACACAGGAGGACGGCAGCGGCCTGGGCCTGGCGATCGTCAGCGAAATCGCCACGCTGCACGGTGCGCGCATCACGCTGGAGGAAGACATTGACGGCGTGGGCAACACCTTCAGCGTCTTCTTCCCGCTGCGCGCGGCCTGAGCCTGCTGTCAGTGCTGCATCGGCCGGCTGTAAGCTGGCTGACAGCTGGCAGACAAGTTGCTGACAGCCAGCCGGCAGAAAGGTGACAGCGCAGCCCCGTAGCCTCGAACACGTCGGAACCGCAGTGGTTCCGCGTCCACTTCGAGGAGACACCATGTCGTTTTTGACCAGTCCGGATTTCTGGATTGCCCTGTCGCAGATCATCCTGATCAACATCGTCCTGAGCGGCGACAACGCCGTCGTCATCGCGATGGCCTCGCGCTCGCTGCCGCCCGCGCAGCAGAAAAAGGCGATCCTGTTCGGCAGCATGGGTGCCATCGTGCTGCGCGTGGTGCTGACCTTCTTTGCCGTCTACCTGCTGACGCTGCCGTACCTCAAGCTCGTGGGCGCCGCGCTGCTGTTCTGGATCGGTATCGGCCTGCTCAAGGGCGATGACGGCGAGGAGAACATGGAAGGCCACTCGAGCCTGGCCGCGGCCATCAAGACCATTGTGGTCGCCGACCTGGTCATGAGCCTGGACAACGTCGTCGGGGTCGCAGCCGCGGCCAAGGGCAACGTGCCGCTGCTGGTGTTCGGCCTCGTGATCAGCATTCCGCTGATCATCTTCGGCAGCACCCTGATCCTGAAGCTGATGGACCGCTTCCCGATCATCATCACCCTCGGGGCCGCCCTGCTGGGCTGGGTGGCCGGCGAAATGGCGATGTCGGATCCGTCCATCGCAGGTTGGGCCGCCAGCCAGCATGCGCTGCACACGATCGTGCCGGCGATCGGCGCCGTCTCCGTCGTGGTGATCGGCAAGTGGCTGACCAGCCGGCAACAGCAGCCGGAACCCGCCAACCAGTCGGCCTGAAGCAGGTGTCGGCGTGAGACGGCGCATTCTGGTCCCCATCGACCCGACCGAGCCGGCCCGCACGCGCTCGGCCATCGAGCAAGTCGTGCGCATCTGCCGGCAGGAGCCGGCGGCCGTGCGGCTCTTGCGGGTGCAACCCGCGGTTTCCGGCCACGTCGCGATGTTCTTCGACCCGCAGGAGCTGCGCGAGCTGCAGCAAAGCGCGGGCGCCGAGGAACTGCAGTTCGCGCAGAACCTGCTCGCGATGTCGGGCGTGTCCTGCAGCAGCACCGTGGCGATCGGCCGCAGCGCGGAGACCATCGTTGCGGCGGCGCGCGACTTCGGCTGCGACCGCATCGTCTTCGGCCGCGACGAGCCCAGCCTGGCGGGGCGGATCTTCGGCTCGCTCGCGCAGCAGGTGCGCCAGCTGCTCGGCGCGAGCGGCGACCTGCAAGTCATCGGCTCCTGACGCGGGGCCTGCCTCGGCGGCCTCGGCGCCGCCGCCGGCACGCTCAACGCACCGCCCGATTCGGGGCGATCACGACGCGCCTTCCTTGGCCAGCTTGGTCCAGCGCGAATCGGTGTGCCTGCCGGCATATTCCCGGTCGATCTCGTCGATCAGGACATCGGCGTTCTTCGGGTCCACCGCCGCCAGGATCGCGTCGATCTTGGCCTCCATGCGGTCGTCGCCCTCCTTGGACTGCGGCGAGCCGACATAGAGCAGGAAGGCCAGCCCGCCGATCTGCCAGAGCAGCTGCAGGAACTCCGACTGCCAGTTCTCCAGCGTGTCCCTCGACATCTGGATCAGATAGCCCGACATCTCCGGCGGCACGCCGAAATTCTTCTGCTCGTCCACATAGGCGAACCAGCCAAAGACCCAGTGGCCCACCAGCGACACAAGGAAGAAGCCGAGCGTGACCCAGCCATAGCCATACAGTTTCCAGATGGAATTTTTCATGCTTTGCTTTCTGTTGGAGTAGCTTCTTGTGGTGCGCCCTTGTGGCCGCGCCGCGCGCGCTCGTTGCGCGTGCGATCGAGCGCGGCATGGCTCTGCTTGGCCGCCGCCTCGCACTTCTCGTGCAGCTCGGCCAGTTCCTTGTCCGTGAGCTTCTCGATGCCCATGAACTCGTCGCCGGCGTTCGATGATCGGATCAGTTCGTCGAGCTTGGTCTGAAGCGCTGCGCCATCGCGGTTCTGCGTGTTCTGGATCAGGAACACCATCAGGAACGTGACGATGGTGGTGCCGGTGTTGATGGTCAGCTGCCAGTTCTCCGAAAAATGGAAGAAGGGGCCCGACACCGCCCAGGCAATCACCAGCGCGACGCACAGCAGAAAGGCGAGTGGACTTCCGGCTGCGCGCGCCGTGGCGTTGGCGAAGGATGCGAAGAACTTGTCCATGTCGCGCAGCGTGATGCGTTGCCAACTGCAGAGCGTCATCCAGCGCCGATAGAAGGGGTTTGAATTTTTCCCTTGCGCTTGTGAGACGGCAGCCGGCGGGTAGGAAAGTACCGACCCGCACTGGCGGCGGCGGCTTGCGCGGGCGCGGCGGCCATTGCCGCTCAGATGAAGGCTCAGGCAATGGAGGTGATCCCATGCATGCAAGAGTTCGTTTCCTCGGCCACTCGGTGCACCAGATGCTCGTGGTGTTTCCGCTCGGGCTGCTCGCCACAGCAGTGGTGTTCGACATCATTTACCTGGCGGGGCACAGCCAGGTCATGGCCGCCGTTTCGTACTGGCTGATCGCGGCCGGCCTGGTGGGCGGTGTGCTCGCCGCGCCTTTCGGAACCATCGACTGGCTCGGCATTCCGGCGGGCACCCGGGCCAAGCGCATCGGTGCCATGCACGGCGGTGGCAACGTGCTCGTCCTGCTCCTGTTCGTTGCGAGCTTTCTGCTGCGCGACCGCGACTATGCGCCGCAGCTGAGCCAGATGATGTGGTCCTTCGCAGGCGCGGCCCTCGCGATGGTCACGGCCTGGCTCGGCGGAGAGCTGGTGGACCGGTTGGGCATCGGTGTCGACGAAGACGCCGGCATGAACGCTTCGAGTTCGCTGCACAAGCGGCACGTGGCCGCGGGCAAGTAGGGTTTGCTGCTGCGCGACTGACTCAGGCGCGGCCAAGCGCGGGCGCCGGGCGCACGAACTCGGGCCGGAAGCAGCGCTGGCTGCCGTCGGGGAATTCGATCGTGACGGAGACCGCATCCGCACCCCTGACGCACCCGACGCCATAGCGCGGCACGCGCACGGACGCTCCGCGCGCAAAGGCGGCGGCGCGCTGCGGTGGGCCCACCTCTGCTTCTTCCGGCGCTGCCGAGGCTTGCGCTGCCGCGCGGCGCTCGCGCTCGTGGCGCGCCAGCCGCACGCAGTTGTCGCAGGCACCGCAGCGCTGCGCGAGTTTGTCGCTTCCAAGGCCCGACAAAAGCACCTGCCAGCGGCACAGGCCGGTCGTCGCGTAGAAGGTCATGCGTTCCAGCGCCTCGCGGTCCTGCTCGCGCTTCTCGCGGTGCTCGTTCAGAAGCGCATCGAGTTCGGCGTCTTCGAGCGGCGGCTTCCCGCCCCAGCGCAGCCGTCCCTCGCTGTCGCGCTCCACCAGGTCTTCCTGCCGCAGCAGGCTCAGCAGCACGCGAAGCTTGCCGCGCGGCAGGCGCGCGCGCTGCTGGAGCTGCGCCTCGCTCCAGCCCGGTGCCGCAGCCGCGGGCGCGTTCGACAGCAACAGCAGCTGCTGCTGCAGCGCACGCAGATCGGCCAGGTCGGGCAGCCAGCCGGCCAGGAAGAACTGCTGCACGGCGCGGTCGCGCCGCAGGTACAGAAGAATGCAGTCGGCGCGTTCGCCGTCGCGGCCGGCTCGGCCCGATTCCTGGTAGTAGGCATCCAGGCTCGAGGGCATCTGGTAGTGCAGCACGAAGCGGATGTCCGGCTTGTCGACCCCCATGCCGAAGGCATTGGTGGCCACCATCACGCGCAGCTCTCCGGCCATGAACGCGTCCTGCGCGGCGCGCCGTTCGCCGGCACGCCGCCGGCCGTGGTACAGGCCCGCAGACTCGCCGGCGGCCGCGAGTTCGGCGAAGAACGCCTCGGCCGCCTTCACCGTGGCGGTGTAGACGATGCCGCTGCCCTGCAGGCCTGCGACCAGCGCGAGCGCGCGCCGCAGCTTGTCTTCCTCGCGCGTCGCCGGCTCGACCGCATAGCGCAGGTTGGGCCGGTACGCGCCGGTGTCGACGAGGCCGGCGCGCGGAATGCCGAGCTTGGCCATGATCTCCTCGGCCACTTCACCGTTCGCCGTGGCCGTGAGCGCCAGCACCACCGGATGGTTCAGCGCGCGCACCGCCGCGCCCAGCTCCAGGTAGGCGGGCCGGAAGTCGTGCCCCCACTGCGAGATGCAATGCGCCTCGTCGACCACGAGCAGGGAGGTCGGCCGCCGCTGGAGCAGCGCCAGGAAACCGGCGTCGGCCAGGCGCTCCGGCGTGCTGAAGATCACGCGCGCCGAGCCGTCGGCAATGGCCGCTTGCGCGGCGTCGAGCTCCTCCGCGGTGCACTGGCTGTTCAGCTGCACGGCGCTCACGCCCGTCGCGTTCAGCTTTTCGCACTGGTCCTTCATGAGTGCGATCAGGGGCGAGACCACCACCGTCTGCCCCGGCGCGAGCACCGCGGGCACCTGGTAGCACAGCGATTTTCCCGCGCCCGTGGGCATGACGGCGAGCGTCGACTCACCGCCGACCACGCGATCGATCACGCGGCGCTGCCCGGGCCGCAGCCGGCGGTGGCCGAACACCTCGTGGAGCACCCGGTCGACGGGTGCTTCAGAGGCGTTGCGGCTGCCTTCCTTGCGCGCGGCGGCCCGCGTCGTCTTCGCTTTCTTCGTCGGCGGGTTCGGGTGGTCCTCTGGCATGCGTGACCGCCAATCTGCCCGCCGTGCGAACGCCGCCCTGTGGGCGCATGTCCACGCGCCGCGTCGGCCGGGTCTTAGAAGTCGATGCTGGCCGAAAGGCTCAGCGTGCGCGGCGAGCCGACGAACAGGTAGCCGGCCGTCGACGTGCCCCAGTAGTTCTTGTCGAACAGGTTTTCCACGTTCATAAGTCAAGATGCTTCCTGGAGGGACCTGGCGATCGAGGGAGAAGGGCGGCGGACGCCTGCAGCTAGGATATGCAGTGCACAACACCAAGCCATGAGCAAAGCCAATCCTCCGTCGGGCAAGGCAAGGCCCGCCGCCCCCTTCGGCGGCTACGCGGGTTTCCGGGGCGGCATCGTCGAATTGCTCGATGCCGCGCGGCGAGCCGCCGCGCGCAGCGTCAATTCATGGATGACCGCGAGCTACTGGGAAATCGGCCGCCGGATCGTCGAGGCCGAGCAGAAGGGCCGGCGGCGCGCGGGCTACGGCGAACAGCTGATCGAGCGCCTTTCGCTCGACCTGACGAGCCAGTTCGGCCGGGGGTTCAGCCGCCAGAACCTGCAGCAGATGCGCTCGTTCTTCCTGACCTGGCCGATTCGCCAGACAGTGTCTGGCGAATCTCCTGCATTGCCGTCGCCCGGACATGCGGCGCAGGCATCCGATGGGCACTTGCTCGACGGCGCCGATTTTGCCGGCGCTCCCGGATCATGGCCATTGGAGGACCTGGCGCGGATGTTCGTGCTGCCCTGGTCCGCCTACGTTCGGCTGCTGTCGGTGAAGGACGGCAACGCACGCCGGTTCTATGAAGCCGAGGCGCTGCGCGGCGGATGGAGCGTGCGCCAGCTCGATCGCCAGATCGGCAGCCAGTTCTACGAGCGCACCGCGCTTTCGAGGAACAAGGCCGCGATGCTGGTGAAGGGCGCCGTCCCGAAGCCGGAAGATGCGGTGACGCCCGATGATGCGATCAAGGACCCTTACGTGCTGGAGTTCCTCGATCTCAGGGACGAGTACTCCGAGTCCGACCTGGAAGCGGCCCTGATCCATCGGCTCGAAGACTTCCTGCTCGAACTCGGCGGCGACTTCAGCTTCGTCGGGCGGCAGCGAAGGCTGCGCATCGACCAGACCTGGTACCGGGTGGACCTGCTGTTCTTTCACCGGCGCCTGCGCTGCCTCGTCATCATCGACCTGAAGCTTGGCGGGCTGACGCATGCGGACGTGGGGCAGATGCACATGTACTGCAACTACGCCAGGGAGCACTGGACCCTGCCCGATGAGAACCCGCCGGTCGGCTTGATCCTTTGCGCCGACAAGGGCCAGGCGCTGGCCCGCTATGCGCTCGAGGGACTGCCCAGCAAGATCATGGCCGCGAACTACCGCACCGTGCTGCCGGATGCCGAACTGCTGCAGAGCGAACTCGAGAAGACGCGGCGCATGCTGGAGACGCGCGGCGCCTTCCGCGGCAAGGATCCGGCGGGTGGCACGATCGGGCCATAGTCCTGCGGTCTTCGCGGCCTGCGAATTTCTTTTCTGCGCCGAATCCTTTGGGCCCTGAAGCGGCCTCTATGCAGAGGTCAACATTCATCGGAGTCCGCAACATGTTTCATCTCAAACGCAATGTCCCGTCCTGGGAGCGCGCAGTTCGGCTGTGCCTGGGCGTCTTCGCCGCCGTCGGTGCCTTCTACTTCTTGCCGGCCGGGACGTTTCGGGTACTGGGGTTCGCCATGGCGGCAATGCTCGCGGCCACGGCCATCGTCGGGTTCTGTCCCGCCTGCGCGATGCTCGGGCGGAAGACCACGGGCCCGAGCCGATGATCAGCGCATCCGCCGCGCTGATCGAAGCCGCTTGTTCCGGGGACGAGCGGGCGCTGTCGCAATTGCTCTGCGCCTGCCAGCCCGACCTCAGGCGATTCGCGCGCCGTACCTGTTCGAACAGCGAAGACGCCGAGGATGCGGTGCAGGCGGCGCTGTGGCAGCTGCACCGCAAGATCGGCACGCTAGGCACCGTGGCGGCCTTTGCCACCTGGCTGTTCCGGATCGTCGAGCGCGAGTGCTACCGGATCTTCAAGCGCAGTGGCGCCAAGGCGTCTCTTTCGGTGCCATTGGCCGAGGAACCGGCCGCGCCGCAGATCCCCACGGACCTGCGCCTCGACCTTGCGAAGGCCATTGCCGCGCTGCCGGAGGCCTATCGCGTCGCGCTGATCCTGCGCGACGTCGAGGAGCTGACCGCCCCCGTGGTCGCGGCGAGCCTCGGCGTGAGTGTGGAGGCCGTGAAGAGCCGGCTGCACCGTGCCCGCGCCACGGTGCGCTGAGGCCGGTCGCGCTGCGAGCGCTTCTTCGGCACCGGCTTTGTCTTCAGTCGTCCGGGGCAGCGTCCTTGCGCGTGAGCGCCAACAGGCTGCGCACCGAGGACTCGAGTTCGCGCAACCGGGACGCAATGTCGTGCAACTGCTCGGCGACGGTGACGAACCCGTCGTGATCCGACGTTTTCGAGGCGGCCAGGCGCGCCAGTCGGTGCGAAGCGTCCGGATTCACCATGTGCATCAATGCGGCGACGCTGGTCGCGGTGGCGCCGGCTGCGCGGCGAAGCGTGGTGACGGCTTCGTCGACCTGCACATCCCGCCTTGCCATGGCATCCGCCACGGTGCCGGGCCAGTTTCCCGTGGCGCCCGGCTCTTTTCCGAACAGGTTGTCGATCTCCTTCATGCCCCCGATTTTGTCGGAGAACCGCGCTCACATCACCCAGGGCTGCCGATCTCTTTCTCGAATCCACGGTTGGCTTACGATGCACCGATGCCTGCTTCGCAACTCCCGGCAGATCGCCCCGAAGGGCTCCCTTCTTCATGAGGCCCGCTGGCCCTGTCGCGAGATTCCTCTGGCGCGCACTGGCCCTGGTATTCGTCGCCCTCGGCCTGCTCGGCGCCTTTCTTCCTGTGCTGCCGACGGTGCCGTTCCTGCTCGCGGCCGCCTGGGCCGCCGGACACGGCTGGCCGGCGCTCGAGCATTGGCTTCTCGAACACCCTCGCTATGGCGAGTACATCCGCCGGTGGCGCCAGAGTGGAGCGGTGCCCCGCCGCGCGAAGTGGGCCGCGACGGCGATGATGGCGTTGAGTGCGGCCGTGCTGCTGGCCACCGCCGCACCGGCCGCCGTGAAGATCGGCGCGCCGCTCCTCATGGCGGCTGTCGCGATCTGGCTGTGGAGCCGGCCCGAAAACTGATCTTCAGACAACCTCGGCCGGACCGGTGAGCACGCGCTGGTACTTGCCCATCGCCTCGGGCTCCACGCCGAGCCAGCGCGCCACCTGATCGAGCTTGGCGCCCCTGCGCAACTGGCGCAGCGCGAACGTGTGGCGCAGCAGGAAGGAGCCGCCGCCGGCGGCCTCGATGCCCGCATCTTCGAGCACCTGCTTGGCGGCAACGTACTGCGCCTCCTTGCTCCAGGGTTTGCCGGTGCGCGTGGCCGGGAACAGGAACTCGCCCGCGATCAGCGCCTCGGCGCGTGTTTTCAGCCAGTGCTGCAGCAGCTCGCCGGCCCAGGGAGCGACCGGCGCCTCGCGCGCCGGCGAATTGCCGTTGCCCGGCACCGCGACTTTCCAGGGCCGCTCACGCCGGCCTGCCATTTGCGATGTCGGCGCATCGAGCCGCAATACGCGGACGTCGCCCGGGGTGAGCCCTGCGCCCAGCTGCAGCGCGACGGCCGTGCGGTTGCGCAGCGCCTGCCAACCGAGCGCCGCCTGGGCGTGCCGGTCGCCCGCCGCGCCGGGCCGTGGCCGGGCACTCGAGAGAAAGGCAATGAGGTGCCTGGCCTCGGAGACCGAGAGAAATTCCGGCAGCGGATCGGCCCGCGCCGAATCCGCGTACCGAACGTCCGGCTGGGTCGCGATCCATTCCAGTGCGGCGGTGTTGACGGGGATGTCGTGCGTCTCTGCATGGTGGCGCAGCACCCGGTCGATCAGCCGGAGCAGGCGCAGCGCATAACGCGGCGACAGCGAGAGGTCGTCGTTTTTCATGCCGAAGCGCGCCTGCTGGAACGCCGACAGGTCGCCCTTGTTCAGCGACGCCAGCGTCACCGCGGGCGACTGGCCGAGACACCAGGCCGTGAAACTGCCCCACATGTCCCGGTAGACGGCGATGGAAGAGGGCTGCCGCAAGCCCCCGTTTTCCTGCTGCGCGGCCAGCCAGCTGGCAAAGGCCGCCTGATGCGATTCGCCGGAGGGTTCAGGGAAAAGGGGAAGGGACGGCATAGAAAATACGCTAACGGCGAGGCTTTAGTTTGATGAGCAAGGCGAGCGGTTGAGGCTGGGGGTCACAATTGGATTGCCGTTAGTGTATTTGCTTGTCAGTTTCCGCAGCCTTGTCCCTCCGGCGGAGCAGATACCAGGCAGCAGGGACGACCAGCATGCTCAAGAGCGGCGCGGTGACCATGCCGCCCACCATGGGCGCGGCAATGCGCGTCATCACCTCCGAGCCGGTGCCGCTGCCAAGGAGGATGGGCAGCAGGCCGGCCATCACGACGGCGACCGTCATGGCCTTGGGCCGCACGCGCTGCACGGCGCCCTCGCGGATCGCGTCGCGCAGGGTCTGGTCGTTCATCGGCTCGCCGGCCTCGAGGCGCCGCGCCAGCGCGTTCTTCAGGTAGACCAGCATCACCACGCCAAACTCCGCGGCCACGCCGGCCAGCGCGATGAAACCCACCGCCGTGGCGACCGAGATCGCATGGCCCATGGCCCAGACGAGCCAGAAGCCACCGACCAGAGAGAACGGCACGGCCGCCATCACCAGCGCCGCGTCGCCGAACGACCTGAACAGCAGGTAGAGCAGCACGAAGATGACCGCCAGCGTCGCCGGGACGACCAGCTTCAGCCGCTCGGTCGCACGCTCCAGGTATTCGAACTGGCCGGACCATGACACCGCGTAGCCAGCGGGCATCTTCACGGCGCGGCCGACGGCCGCCTGCATGTCGGTGACCGCCGAGCGCAGGTCGCGGCCGCGCACGTCCAAGTACACCCAGCCCGACAGCCGCGCGTTCTCGCTGCGCAGCATCGGCGGACCGTCTTCGATGTGGATCCTTGCAACGTCGCCCAGCAGCAGCTGCGCGCCCTTGGCCGTGACGAAAGGCAGCTGCCGCAGGCGCTCGAGCGAGTCGCGGATCTCGCGCGGATAGCGCACGTTGATCGGATAGCGCTCGCGCCCCTGAATGACTTCGCCCACGTTGTCGCCACCGATGGCTGTGGACACCACGGCCTGTACGTCCGCCACCGAAAGCCCATGACGGGCGGCCGCGAGCCGGTCGACATCGACATCGATGTAGCGCCCGCCGGTGAGCCGCTCGGCCAGCGCCGACGACACGCCGGGTACGTTCTTCACGGCCGTCTCGATCTGCGTGGCCAGCGCATCGATGGTGGCCAGGTCCGTGCCCGCCACCTTGATGCCGACGGGACTCTTGATGCCCGTGGCCAGCATGTCGATGCGGTTGCGGATCGGCGGCACCCAGACGTTGGTGAGGCCCGGCACCTTGATGGCCCGGTCCAGCTCCTCGACCAGCTTGTCCGGCGTCATGCCCGCGCGCCACTGCGCCCTGGGCTTGAACTGGATGGTGGTCTCGAACATCTCGAGCGGCGCCGGATCGGTGGCCGTGTCCGCACGGCCTGCCTTGCCGAACACGCGCTCGACCTCGGGCACGGTCTTGATCAGCCGGTCGGTCTGCTGCAGCAGCTGGGACGCCTTCGACGCCGAAAGCCCGGGCAGCGCGGACGGCATGTAGAGCAGGTCGCCCTCGTCCAGCGGCGGCATGAACTCGCCGCCGAGCCGCATCATCGGCACCGCGGTGAGGGCCAGCAGCACGGCGGCCAGGGCCAGCGTTCCCCTGGGGTAGCGCAGCACCAGCTCCAGCGCGGGCCGGTAAGCCGCCATCAGGAAACGGTTCACCGGGTTGGAGGCCTCGTGCGGAATACGCCCGCGGATCAGGTAGCCCATGAGCACCGGGATCAGTGTCACCGACAGGCCCGCCGCGGCCGCCATGGCATAGGTCTTGGTGAAGGCCAGCGGCGAGAACAGCCGCCCCTCCTGCGCCTCGAGCGAGAACACCGGCACGAAGGACAGCGTGATCACCAGCAGCGAGAAGAACAGCGCCGGCCCCACCTCCACGGACGCATCGGCGACGAGTTGCCATCGCTCCGCCACGGTGGGCTGACGGCCCTGCATCATCTCGAAGGACTCGATGTGCTTGTGCACGTTCTCAACCATCACGATCGCGCCATCCACCATGGCACCGATGGCAATCGCGATGCCGCCCAGCGACATGATGTTGGCGTTGACGCCTTGCCAGTGCATGACGATGAAGGCGGCCAGCACGCCGACTGGCAAGGCGACGACCGCCACCAGCGCCGAGCGCAGGTGGAACAGGAAGACCGCGCAGACCAGCGCCACCACGATGAACTCCTCGATGAGCTTGGAGCGAAGGTTCTCCACCGCGCGCTCGATCAGCAGCGACCGGTCGTAGGTGGGCACGATCTCCACGCCCGGCGGCAGACCCGGCTTGAGCGCTTCGAGCTTCGCCTTGACGGCCTCGATGGTCGAGCGGGCGTTCTTGCCCGAGCGCATGACGATGACGCCGCCGGCCACTTCGCCTTCGCCATCGAGTTCGGCGATGCCGCGGCGCATCTCGGGGCCGATCTGCACGGTCGCCACGTCGCGCAGCAGCACCGGCGTTGCGCCCGTCGCCGACAGCGGGATGGTCCGGAAATCGTCCAGCGAGCGCAGGTAGCCGCGCGAGCGCACCATGTACTCCGCCTCGGCGAATTCCACCACCGAGCCGCCGGAGGCCTGGTTGGCCTTCTGCAGGGCCTCCACCACCACCGACTGCGTGATGCCGAGTGCGCGCATGCGATCGGGGTCCAGCACCACCTGGTACTGCCGCACCATGCCGCCGATGCTGGCCACCTCGGCCACGTCGGGCACGGTCTTGAGCTCGAACTTGAGGAACCAGTCGTTGAGCGCGCGCAGCTGCCCGATGTCGCGTGTGCCCGTGCGGTCGACCAGCGCGTACTCGTAGACCCAGCCCACGCCCGTCGCGTCGGGGCCGAGCGAAGCACTCGCGCCCGCGGGAAGCCTGGCCTGCACCTGGTTGAGATACTCCACGACGCGCGAGCGCGCCCAGTACGGATCGGTCTTGTCGTCGAACAGCACGTAGACGAACGAGTCGCCGAAGAAGGAGTAGCCGCGCACGGTCTTGGCGCCGGGCACGCTGAGCATGGTGGTGGTCAGCGGGTAGGTGACCAGGTCCTCGACCACCTGGGGCGCCTTGCCGGGGTAGGGCGTGCGGATGATGACCTGCGTGTCCGAGAGATCGGGCAGGGCATCGAGCGGCGTGCGCGCCACCGACCACCAGCCCGCAGCCATCAGGAACAGGGTCGCGATCAGCACCAGGAAGCGGTTGCCGATCGACCATCGGATCAGGGCGGCGATCATTTGCTGGCACCCGATGGCAGCCGTTGGATGGAGACCAGCTCGTAACCCATGGGGCCACCTTCCTTGAACTCGAAGCGCACCGGGTCGCCCGGTTTGATGTCCGGGAACGCGCCCGGCGCGGCCTTGGCAAAGCCCATCGTCATGGCGGGCCACTGGAGCGTCGCGACCGGCCCGTGCGAAATGGTGATGCCATCGGGCGCCACGCTTTCGACCTTGCCTTCGGCCTTGTGCAGCACCGCGGCCGGTGCCGATGCCGGCGCCGAAGCACCCGCGCCAGGTGCGGCCACGGGCGCCGCCATGTTGCCGAGCACGGAGCGCAGCCGGGCTTCCGAGTCGATCAGGAACTGGCCACTGGCCACCACCTGCTCGCCCTCGGCCAGGCCCGAGACGACTTCGGTGTCGTCGCCGATGTCCGTGCCCGTCAATACGTCGCGCGGCTCGAAGGCGCCGTCGGCCTTGCGCACGATGACGACGGCGCGCCGGCCGGTGCGGATCACGGCTTCCGAAGGCACGACCAGCCGGCTGCTCGCGGGCCCCGCCACCTGCAGGCGCAGCAGCATGCCGGGCGTGAGCTTTCCGCTCCTGTTGTCGACCTCGAAGCGGGCCTTCAAGGTGCGGGTGGCGGTGTTGATCTCGGGCAGGATTTCGTCGAGCGCACCGTCGAACGACTGCGATGCGTCGGCCTGCAGAACGGCCTTGGCCTTCTGCCCGCGCGCGAGGCGAACCGCCTGCGCCTCCGGAATCTCGGCCACCGCCCAGACCTTCTGCAGGCCGGCGATGCGGAACAGCGTCGTGCCGGGCGTGACCGCAACGCCTTCGCGCACACCCAGTTCAGCCACCACGCCATCGATCGGCGCGGTGAGCACGTAGCGCGCCTGCGCCGTGCCGATTTCTTCGCTGCGCCGGATGAGTTCGGGCGGGATGGACATGGCCCGCATGCGCTCGCGCGCCGCCGCGGCGAGATCGGCAGAAACGCCGGATCGCTTGAGCGCGAGCCACTCGTTCTGCGGCCCGAGCCAGTCGGGCGCGAAGAGGGTGGCCAAGGGCTGGCCCTTGCGCACGCGCTCCATCGGCGCGCGGACCGACAGGTGTTCGACATAGCCGGCGACACGCGTCTGCACGGTGACGTTGAGCCGTTCGTCGAACTGCACCGAACCAATGGCTTCGAACGAGGAAGATGCTTCGGTGCGACGCACGCTCGCATACCGGATGCCGAGGTTCTGCTGCACGGCGGGGCTGATCTTCACGCCCGCATCGCTGGCGGTGCCGGTGGCGCTGTCGGCATACACGGGCACCAGTTGCATGTCCATGAACGGCGACTTGCCGGGCTTGTCGAAGCGCGGGCCCGGCACCATCGGGTCATGCCAGTAGAGGACCTTGCGGCCGTCGGGAGTGGCGGCCGCGGCTATCGATGCATCCGCGGCCTGGCCCGTCTTGCGGCCCAGGTGGAAGGCGCCGGCAGCCAGCAGCAGGGCGGCCAGCAGCGATACGCCCGTGGTGAGTTTTCGGTTCATTGCGCCACCTCGGCAGCGAGCGGCCGGAAGGCCAGTTGGATTCGGGTCCGCGCGAGATCGCGCTGCAGTGCCAGCAGCTTGCGCTGCGCCTGGACTTCGGCGTGCCGCGCTTCGAACAGCGCGGCGAGGCTCGCCTGGTTGGAGCGGTAGGCCGCCGTCGTCGCGGCTGTCCTCTGGCCGGCAGGAACGACGACACCGGCGCCATAGCGCTCGATGCGCTGTTGCAGGCGCTCGGCATCGCTGGCGAGCACACGGTATTCGGCGCCGGCGGCGCGGATGGCCTCGGCCAGATCGGCTTCGGCTTTTTCGACCAGCGCCAGCTTGGCGGCAGTGTCGCGGTCCTGCCGTTCGCCAGGCGCCACGGGCAGCGGAATGCTCACACCCATCGACACCATATCGGAATGGCCGGTGCGCTGGCCGTAGGCAAGCTCCCAGGTCCAGTTGGGTTTGCGGTTGGACGCGGTGAGCGCTGCCGCCTGCCTGGCCACGTCCACATCGCGCTGCAGCGCGGCCACCGTGGCGTGCCCGGCCACATAGGCTTCTTCAGCGGGCACGGGAAGCTCGCCGACGGGCATCAGCTCGTCGTCGTGCTGCAGGCCCACCCAGCGCTCCAGCGCGACACGCGCGGCGTTCTGCTGCTGCCGGATTTCCGCCGCGTCGTCCTCCGAGACGCCTCTTGCGCTCGCCATCGCCAGCACCTCCTGGCTGCTGCCGGCGGCTGACGACAGGCGCGCACGCGAGGCCTCCAGTTCTTCATGGGCGTGGTGTTCCGTGAGCGCGGCGAGCTTCAGGGTTTCGCCGGCGTAGAAGGCGTCCAGGTACGCGAGCGCGGTCTGCAGACGGGTCTCGGCCGCGGCGACCTGCGCCTGCACCCTTTCGCGTCCGACCGATGCATCGGCGGCCGCCTGGCGCGCCGCGCGCTTGTCGGCGGACAGCCATTCCTGGCTGATGCCGATGCGCTTCATGGTCATCGATTCGCGCGCGGTGTGGAAGCGGTCCGGCCCCGTCGCGGGCAGGTTGTCGATACCGACGCGCAGCACGGGATCGGGAAGCTGGGCCGCAGCCTGCGCCGCTTGTGTGGCGCTCAGCACGCCTGCGCGGGCGGCGCGCGCGGTTTCGGAGCGCCGGGCGGCCAGCTGGAGCGCGGCTTCGAGGGACAGGGGGGCGGCCGTCGCAAGACACGGCAGCAGCACAACGGCCAAAGCGGTTGCGCGGGAAAAGGAAATGAGCATGGCAACTCCGCGGACGAACGAGGCAATCGCTGGCGAGCGGACGCGCCGCACCAGCACCGGTCAGTCGACGGAGATGTCAGACGCGAAGTCTGAGGGTCGCGAGAAAAACAGGATCGGGCGGCGGATGCTGCCGCTCGGGCCTGGCCTGCGGCGGAAGCGCATGGCCTTGCGCAACCAGGACCAGCGGCACGAGCAGAACCTGCACGATGGCAGGCAGCGACGGCGTCGCGAGCTTCACGGGTTCGAACGACAGCGACATGTCGGCGGCATGCTGGTGGCACAGCACCGGCTGGGCGGTGTCCATGCCCTCGCAGGGCTCGCCCGGCGCCATCGCCATTCCGGCCGTCGACCCCGCGTCCGCCGCCCCGGGGCAGACGTAGCTTGCCAGCGCCAGCTGCGAGAACAGCAGCGACAGGACCACGAAAAACGCAGTGGTGCAACGTCGGGGGAAGCGATAGCCGCTCATAGGCCATCAGTGTATCGCCAGCAACAGAATGTTCCGAGGCCGTCGAGAGCAGGGTAATAGAAAGGATGGATTGTCGGGGCTGCCCGCTCGCCGATAAGATTTTCGAACGGCAACGTCGCCGCGGCCCTACGGCATCCACCGACATGAACACAGCGCCCACAGCCATCCGTCGTTCAAGGCCTGCGGCGCTGTCCTGGCGACGACATGGCGCTGGCGCCGCGCTTCTCGCGACGATCTGGTTCTGGCATTTCGGTGCTTCGGCCATGCCCGCGGACTCCGCGCCGGATGCGCCGCAGGCGAGCACCTTCGCCGACGGGCTGGAGTCGCCCTGGGGCATGGAGTTCATGCCCGACGGCAGCCTGCTGGTGACCGAGCGCCGGGGGAGGCTGCGCATGATCAGCGCCGATGGCCGCGGCATCTCGTCCATCCAGGGAATTCCGCGCGTGGACCACCGCGATCACGGGGGGCTGCTGGATGTCGCCATCGATCCGGCGTTCGCCTCGAACCGCCTCGTGTATCTCAGCTACACGAAGGCCGGCCGCGGACTGCACCTCGACCGCAACAGCTTGACGGTTGCACGCGCTCGCCTGAGCGACGACGGATCGCGCATCGATGAATTCAAGGTGCTGTTTCGCCAGACACCGGGCGCGGTGAGCGGCCAGAACCTCGGCGGGCGGCTGGCGGTTACCGCCGATGGCTACCTGTTCATCACGATCGGCGACCGCCACGCGCCGCAGGACCGCATGCGCGCCCAGGCGCTTGCTTATTACCAGGGCAAGACCGTGCGCATCCGCACCGACGGCACCGTGCCTGACGACAACCCCTTCGCCGCACGCCACGGCGCGCGGCCCGAGATCTGGAGTCTCGGACATCGCAATCCCCAGGGTGCATTCGTTCACCCGCGGACGGGGCAGCTCTGGGTTGCCGAGCACGGGCCGCAGGGCGGCGACGAAATCAACATCGTGCGCAGGGGCCTGAACTACGGATGGCCGGTGGTGACCTTCGGTTGCGAGTACGACACCTGCGCCAGGATTGGCGAGGGAACATCGAAGCGGGGAATGGAAGCGCCGCTGGCCTTCTGGAACACGCCGAAGATCGCGCCAAGCAATCTCATCCTCTACACCGGCGACCAGTTTCCCGCGTGGAAGGGAAACGTCTTCGTTGGAACCTTGGCCGGCAAGGCCGTGTGGCGGCTCGAACTCGCAGGCGACGACAACGCACCGCGCGTGGTTCGGCGCGAAGCCCTGTTCACCGAACTGGGAGAGCGCATCCGCGACCTCAGGCAAGGGCCCGATGGCGGCCTCTATCTGCTCACGGACGGTGCCAAGGCGCGCATCGTGCGCGTGGCGCGAGCGGATTCGATGCTGTAGTTGCAGTTGATGGTGTTCTCCATCCTCGTGCGGCTCGGCAAAAAATTCCGCCGATCGCGCCGGGCCCTGTAACCCCGGTGGCGCAACCCGCGAACTAGCAAGTGACTGCGCACTGGGGGCGCGGTTGCAACCCTCAATCACTTTTTGGAGTTCATCCATGATCAACCGTTCTTTCGCGATCACCGCTCTTGCACTGGGTGCCCTTGCCGCCGGCTCCGCCATGGCGCAAGACAAACCGATGGCCGACAAGATGGGCGCCATGGAAAAGTGCTACGGCGTCTCGATGGCCGGCAAGAACGACTGCGCCGCCGGCCCCGGCACCACCTGCGCGGGCACCTCCAAGGTCGACTACCAGGGCAGCGCATGGAAGAACGTTCCGGCCGGCACCTGCACGACCATCAAGACGCCCAAGGGCATGGGTTCGCTGGCGCCGATCAAGTCCTGATCGCGGCACTGCGCACGCCATGTCCGACATCCTCGCGGCCGGCCTCGGCCTCAAGCCGGAGCACTACGAGGCCGCGCTCGGTGCGCGTGCCGAGGGCCTCTGGTTCGAGGTGCACCCCGAGAACTACATGGTGGCGGGCGGCCCGCGCCTCGGATGGCTCGATGCGATCCGCGCGCGCCATCCGGTGTCGCTGCATGGCGTCTCGCTCTCGCTCGCAGGCGACGCTGAACCCGATGCGGCGCATCTTCAGCGGCTGGCGGCGCTTGCCCGGCGCATCCAGCCCGCGCTGATCTCGGAGCACCTGGCGTGGTCCGCATGGAACGGCCAGTACTTTCCGGACCTGCTGCCTTTCCCGCGCAGCACCGCCGCGCTGCACCGCATCGCCGCCAACATCGCGCGCACGCAGGACGCGCTGGGCACGGTGATCGCCATCGAGAACCCGTCCCACTACCTGCGCATCGACGGGCATGAATGGGACGAGATCGATTTTCTTGCCGAGCTGTCGCGGCGCACTGGCTGCAGGCTGCTGCTCGACATCAACAACGTGTACGTGTCCGCACGCAACCTGGGTTTCTCGGCCGCGGAATGGATCGACCGGTTTCCGCAGGCGCTGGTCGGCGAGATCCATCTCGCGGGCCACAGCGCCGACCCCACGCTTGGCGATGCCCTGCTGATCGATTCGCACGATGCGCCCATCGCACCGGAGGTCTGGCAGCTGTATCGGCGCTTCGTCGATCGCGCCGGCGCCCGGCCCACGCTGATCGAGCGCGACGGCATCGTGCCGGCCTTCGAGGAACTCATGGCCGAGCAGGAACAGGCCGCAGCCGAATTGCAGCGCGCGGCGCAGGAGGCCATGGCATGAACGCGCCGCTCGATCAGTTTCGGCAAGCCTTTGCGCAGGCTCTGTTCGCTGCGCCGGAAGCCGCGCACCCGATGGTGCGGGCGCTCGCCGTGCAGCCCGCATTCGCCGTGTACCGCAACACCGTGATGAAGGCCTGCATCGATGCGCTGCAGGCCAACTTCCCGACCGTTGCGCAACTGGTGGGCGAGGAATGGTTTCGCGCCGCCGCCGCACTCTACGTGGCGTCCGATCCGCCGGGCGACGGGCGCCTGCTGCACTACGGCGGCGGCTTCCCCGGTTTCCTGCGCGGCTTCGAGCCGGCCGCGGAGCTCGTCTACCTGCCCGGCGTGGCGCAACTCGACACGCTCTGGCGCGAAGCCCATGCCGCACCCGACGCACCGGCCGCCGACGCGGCATGGATCGCCCGCCGCACGCCGCAACAGATGGCGGCCCTGGCCCTCGCACCGCATCCGGCGGCCCGCTGGGCCTGGTTCGACCAGCAACCGGTCTACAGCATCTGGGAGCGCCATCGCCGGCAGGGCGCCGCTGGCGACGATCTGCCCTGGCAAGGCGAAGGCGCATTGCTGACGCGGCCCGGCGACACGGTGAGCTGGCACGAGATCACCCGCGCCGGCTGCGCCTTTCTCGATGCCTGCGCCAGCGGAGCGATGCTTGCCGAGGCGGCAGAGCGCGCGCTGGCTGCCGACCCGGCGGCGGACATCTCGGCCATGTTCGCGGCCCTGCTGCGCGCCGGCGCATTCGCCGGCACTTCCGCATCGCCTGCATCCGACGAACGAGCACCATGAGCACCGCCCCTCAGGCTTCCGCATCGATCGAAGGCAGCAGCCATCGCGGTCTTCGCGCACACTGGAACGCGGTGGCCGAACGGCTCACGCGCCTCGTGGCCCACGACGCGCTGGCACTGGCCACGCGCGTGGCCGTGGCGGCCGTCTTCTTCTATTCGGGCCGCACCAAGGTCGAAGGCTTTCTCACCCTGACCGACAGCGCCTACGAGCTGTTCCGCACCGAATACAAATTGCCGTTCGTGCCGCCCGAGATCGCCGCGCACCTGGCGGCCTACTCGGAGCATCTGTTCCCGTTGCTGCTGGTGCTGGGCCTGTTCACGCGCCTGTCGGCGCTGGCCTTGCTGGGCATGACGCTGGTGATCCAGGTCTTCGTCTACCCGGACGCATGGCCGACGCACCTTTCGTGGGCGGCGCTGCTGCTGTACCTGGCAGGCCGCGGCGCCGGGCGCCTGTCGCTCGATCACGCGCTGGGCATTCGCTGACCCTGACTCCCGGCCCCGCGGGCTTCCGCCCTGTTGAATCGGGCGCGGCGCAGTAGCCGCCCCCGCAGCGGCATCGAAGTGCGCCGTGCCCGCCGTGCGGCCTGACGCAGGTCTGGCTCCTTTGCGAAGTCTTGAACGTCCTGGTTGGACCTCGGCGCGGAAAAGCGCCCTCCGAAGAGACGAATTCCCTTATAGTCAACCAATCAGTTCACTATTTTCGACCTTCCACTGGAACAAGACAATGAACATCCCTGCCTCCGCGCGTCCGGCCGACGCGCTCGATTCGAACTGGCCCCTCGTGGCCGCCGGCGCGCTGATGACCTGCGTGGCCATCGGCGTGCTGTTTTCGCTGGCCGTGTTCCTGGAGCCCATGAGCGCGGCCACCGGCTGGTCGCGCGCGGGCATTTCCAGCGCCATGACGCTGGCCTTCCTGAGCATGGGCGTGGCCGGCTTCGGCTGGGGCGCCCTGAGCGACCGCTACGGCCCGCGCATGGTGGTGCTGGCGGGTACGGTGCTGCTCGGACTCTCGACGGTGCTGGCCAGCCGCGCGTCGACCTTGCTCGAGTTCCAGCTCTTCTACGGCGTGATGATGGGCATTGCCGCCGGCAGCTTCTTCGCGCCGGTGATCGCCACCGCCGCGTCGTGGTTCGACAGGCACCGCAGCCTGGCCGTCTCATTGGTGTCGGCGGGCATGGGCGTGGCGCCCATGACCATCTCGCCGCTGGCCGCATGGCTGGTCACGCACCACGACTGGCGCACCGCCCAGTTGATCATCGGCATCGGCGCGTGGATCGTGCTGCTGCCCGCGGTCTGGCTCATTCGCGCGGCGCCGCGCGCAGCCCATACAGGCGCTGCGGGAGGTGCAGTCCCGGCACCGGAGATGAAGGTCGGGCAGGCGCTGCGCTCGCGTGCCTTCCTGGTGCTCGGCATCACGTTCTTTGCCTGTTGCGCGGCCCACTCGGGGCCTATCTTCCACACGGTGAGCTATGCCATCGGCTGCGGCCTGCCGACCTTCGCGGCCGTCACCATCTACAGCATGGAAGGCGCCGCCGGGCTGGGCGGGCGCCTGCTCTTCGGCGTGCTGGCGGACCGGCTGGGCGCCAAGCGGGTGCTCGTCGCGGGCCTGCTGATCCAGGCCTTTGCCGCCGCGAGCTACCTGCTGGTGAACCGGCTCGGCGGCTTCTATGCCGTGGCGATCGTGTTCGGCCTCGCCTATGGCGGCGTGATGCCGCTCTATGCGGTGCTGGCCCGGGACTATTTCGGCCCCCGCATCCTCGGCACGGTGCTGGGCGCGGCGTCGATGCTGTCCAGCCTGGGCATGGCGCTCGGCCCGGTGCTCGGCGGCTGGTTGTTCGACCGCTACGGCAGCTACGCCTGGATGTACATCGGCTCGATGGCCGTGGGGCTCGGCGCCGTGGCCGTCGCGCTCACGTTCCCGCGGACCGCTACCGCCGGCAGGGAGTCGCGGCTGCAGCCGGTGGGCTGACTCCTTTTGCAGGCCTGGATCGTCCTGGTTCCATCCACACCACATCACGGAGCCAGATCATGAGCATCAAGGACAAGAACATCGTCGTCACCGGCGGAAGCCGCGGCCTGGGCCTGGGGCTGGTCGAGGCCTTGGTCGCGCAGGGCGCCAGGGTGACGGTGGTCGCCCGCGACGCCGGCGCGCTCGAGGCCGTGCGCGCCCGGCTGGGCGTGGCCACCGTCTCCGCCGACGTGACGGACGAGGCCGCGGCCCACCGCATCCTGGCCGAGGTCCGCCCCGACATCGTGGCGCTGAACGCGGGCACGCCGCCGCGCATGGGCCGGCTGGACCAGCTGAGCTGGGCCGACTTCAGCGCGCCCTGGGAGACCGACGTCAAGGCCGGGCTCTACTGGCTGCAGGCAGCGCTCAAGCTGCCGCTCGCGCCCGGTAGCCGCGTGCTGGTGGGGGCCAGCGGCGCGGCGCGCAACGGCTCGCCGCTCTCGGGCAGCTATGCCGGCGCCAAGCGCATGCTCTGGTTCATGGCCAGGTACGCCAACGGCATTTCGGAACAGCAGAAGCTCGGCATCCGCTTCCAGGCGATCGTGCCGATGCAGATGATCGGCGGCACCGGCGTGGGCGACGCGGGGGCTGCCGCCTATGCTCACGCCATGGGCGTTGCGCCCGGCGAGTTCCTCGCGCGCTTCGGCACGCCGATGCCGCCGCGCGCCTTCGGCGACAAGGTGGTTTCGATGCTGGACGACCCCTCCTACGCCAAGGGCTTCGCCTTCGGCTTTGGCGGCGACTCGGGCATCACGGTGCTCGAGGAGGCGGCCGCGTGAGCGCGGAGGCGCCGTGGCCGAACCAAAGCGGCTACCAGGCGCAGCTGGCGGCGCTCGCCGAGACGCTGCGGCCCGAGCTGCACCGCTATTGCGCGCGCCTCATGGGCTCGGTCATCGAGGGCGAGGACGTGGTGCAGGACACCTTCGAGCGCGCCTTCGCGGCCGTGCATGGCATGGACGAGGCGACGCCGCTTCGGCCCTGGCTGTTCCGCATCGCCCACAACCGCGCGCTCGACCTGCTGCGCGGCCGGACGATCCGCATGGCCGAGCCGATAGCCGCCGCCAACGACCTGGCCGACACGGCCAACCCCGACCCGATGGAGATGCTGATGCGCCAGGAAGCTGTCAAGACCGCGGTGTCGCGCTTCGCGGAACTCCCGATCCACCAGCGCAGTGTGGTGATCCTGAAGGACGTGCTCGGCGAATCGCTGGCGGAGATTGCCGCGGTCCTCGACCTCACGGTCGACGCCGTGAAGGGCCACCTCGCGCGCGGGCGTGCGCGCCTGCGGGAGATCAACGCACAGCAGCCCGGCCCGCCCGCACCCCCGCCGCCGCCATCCGCCGCGCTCGCAAGCTATGTCGCGCTCTTCAACCAGCGCGACTGGGAAGGCCTGCGCGCATTGCTGGCCGACGACGTGAGGCTGGTCCAGTCGGCACATCCGGTGCGCGCCGGCCGCGCCGACGTCGGCATGTTCTTCACGCTCTACGCAAAGATCGATGGCGTGTGGCTTGCGCCCGCATGGCTCGAGGGCCGCGAGGTGATCGCGGTGTTCGAACGGCGCGGCGATCCGGACCCCGGCTACTTCATGTGGCTCGAGTGGCGCGAAGGCCGCATCAGCCTGATCCGCGATTACCGCCACATCCGCTACGTCACGGCCGATGCGCGGCTGCAGCTGATGGCTTGCGCCTGAGTCTTCGAAGCCAGCGGCCGCCGGCATCGAAGCCGCGGCAGGCCGCCACCGCGATCGCACCGGTGACCGCGAGCATGGCCGCGGTATGAATGCCGACCGCCGCGAGCGCCAGCAGCAGCGAGTCCGACGCGCTGAACGCCGGCGCCGCCCCATCGCCCATGCACAGCGGGATCAGCGCCGGCACCAGCATCAGGCCAGCACCGTGCGCGGTGGACACCATGAAGGACCAGAGCGCCATCCCCGCATGTCCGGCCGGTGCACGTGCTGCGCCGGGCGTGCGGCCCCACAGGTGAAGCCCCGCGAAGACGAGCACCAGCACGCCCGCCAGCACCTGCAGCACGGTGCGGTCCAGCGACAGGCCGAAGGCCACCGCGCCGGCCACCAGCGCCACCGAGGCGGCATGCCCGAGCGCGATCGGTACCAGGGCCCGCAAGGCCTGCATCCGGTCGCGCGAACGCACGCCCCAGGCGGCAGCCCACATCCAGCCGCTGGCGGGGTTCAGCCCGTGCAGGGCGCCGACTCCTGCGACCGCGAGCCACGGCCAGAGGCTTGCCATGATGTTTCTGCCGATTCAGCGCGCCGGCCGTTCAGTCGGACGCATGGCAGCACGAACCCGCCTCGGCCGCCGGCTTCGCGGCCGGTGCCGGTTCGTAGCGGTCGTGGTGGCGCACCCAGTCCATCGCGTAGACCGGGTTCGGCTCGTCGCGGCCCTTGGGCGTGAGGTCGAGCAGGCTGTAGGTGCCCATCATCGCTTCCACGCCGCGCTCGTAGGTCGAGTAGGTGTGGAACACCTCGCCCGCGTCGTCCTTGTAGAACACGCTGATGCCGGGGGCCTCCTGCGCCGGGAAGGGCCGCGCGCTGTAGTTGTAGTAGACCTCGCCCTGGCCCTCGGCCCACTGCTGCGGCGTGAAGCTCACGTTGAAGTCGTAGTTGAAGTCGTTGCCGTGCGCGGACACCCACCTGAACTGCCAGCCCATGCGCCGGCGGAAGCGCTCGATCTGGTCCAGCGGCGCGCGCGAGACGACCAGCAGCGTGACGTCGCGGTTCTCCAGGTGCACCTTCATTCCGCCGAGATGGTCGGACATGTACGAGCAGCTCGGGCAGCCCTGCTCCCAATCGGGGCCGAGCATGAAGTGCTGCACCAGCAGCTGGCGGCGGCCTTCGAACAGGTCGGCCAGCGCGCGCGGGCCCTCGGGCGTGTCGAAGACGTAGCTCTTCTTGACGCGGGTCCATGGCAGTGCGCGGCGCTCGCGGGCGATCTGGTCGCGCAGGTGCGTCAATTCCTTTTCGCGTGCCAGCAGCGCCTTGCGGCGGGCCAGCCATTGGTCCTTCGACACGACGGGGTGGTTCGTCACAGTGCTCTTTTCGGCGATGGCGGTGTTCATGCGTTTCTCCTTGGGCTCGGTGAGCCGATGTGGGTTTCTTCCATGCGCGGCTCCACCCGCCCGGTGGCCGGCGCGCTCGTCTTCGGCAGCAAAGCCGAAAAGGGGGTTGTCGCGGTGGGCGCTCAGGCCCGTGCGGCTCGCGGGCGCCGCACGGCGCGGACCTTGCCGCTGCCGCCGCCACCGCAATAGAAGAGGTCGGCGCCGTCGGACTCGAGCCCGCTCACGTTGGCGCCGCGCGGCATTTCCAGCCGCTCGAGCACGGCGCCGCTGTCGGGATCGACGCGGCGCAGCTCGCTTTCATCGTTTTCCCAGGTGGCGTGCCACAGCTCGCCGTCGACCCAGGTCACGCCGGTGACGAAGCGGTTGGACTCGATGGTGCGCAACACCGCGCCGCTCACCGGATCGATCTGGAGGATCTTGCGATCGCGGTGTTGGCCGACCCACAGGCTGCCTTCGGCCCAGGTCAGCCCCGAGTCGCGGCCATGGCCGGGCGCAGGGATCGACGACATCACCTTGCCGCTGGCCGGATCGATCTTGTCGATGCGCGCCTCGGCAATTTGATAGAGGTAGGTGCCGTCGAAGGCGGTGCCGGCGTCGCAGGTGCAGTCGAGGGTGCGTGTGGTCTCGCCGCTCGCCGGATCGAAGGCGACCAGTTGCGCCCCCGTGGCCGCCCAGACGCGCTGGCCGTCGTGGGTCACGCCGGCCACGCTGGTCGCGCCGGCGAAGGGGCCGTACTCGCGCACGATCTCGGCCGTGCGCGGCGCGGTCTCAGGCTTGTCTTGCTTGCTGGCTGCAGTGGTGCTGTTCATCGCTGGCTCCTGGTGTGGCGGGCTCCGGGATCGGCGCCTTGGAGACAACTCTATTCAATCGGCAGCGCGCCGGGGAGTAACAAGATCGTCGTGAATCCCGCAAGCGGCGGCGCGAGCCAGCGCTGCGCCCGCGCCCGGCCGATGGCGCGCACCCGCCCCTCGGCCTCGAGCTCGGCCAGCGCGCGCTGCACCGTGCGCTGGCTCGCGTCCAGCGCCAAGGCCAGCGCCGAGGTCGACCACGCCGCCCCGTCGGACAGCAGCGCCACCAGCGAGGCCTGCTCGCCGTCGATGGGCGGCGCGAGCAAGACCACCTCGCGTGCATCGCGCGGCCTGAGCGCAAAGCCGCGCGCCGTGGCCTCGATGCCGGCCTGCATCGCGACCAGCGCGCGCAGGCGGCCGATCTCGACCCGCAGGCGCGCACGCAGCGTCTCGTCGGGATGGCGGGTGTTGAACGCGTAGGCGATCAGCGCCTCGCGGTCGACGTCGCCGGGCCAGGCCTCGGCAAGCGCGCGAGCGAGCGCGAACAGCACCGGCCGGCGCGCCAGCGGCCGCCATGCGTCGCCGGCGCCCACGCCGCGGCGGCAGGCGTCGACCACCAGCGCATTCGAGGCCCGCAGCGCCGCGACTTCGTCGAGCCGCAGCGCCTGTTCGCCGCCCGCAAAGAGCCGCCGTGCCGCGGGACGATCGAGCGCGGCCCGCGCGTCAGCCACTTCGGCCGAGAGCGCCGGCACGCGCGCGCGGTCGGCCGCCTCCTGCGCGCGGGCCAGCGCTGCGCGCGCCGGGCCGATGTGCAGCGAGCGCAGCGCCAGCTCCATGGCGCTCAGTTCGGCCACCGCCGCCAGCGCCGGCGGCAGGTCGTGCACGTCGAGCGGCGCCAGCGCGGCGCGGGCGGCCTCGAGCCGGCCGAGCAGCAGGAGCTGGCGCGCCGCGATGAGCCGCGCCTGCAGCGCATTGGCACGGTCGGCGTGCGCATCGAGCGTGGCCGCCGCCGCCGCCAGCGCGCGCGGCGAGCCGCCGAGATCGCGCATGGCCATGGCCACCTCGGCTTCGGCCACCACACAGCGCGCGCGCGCCAGTTCCTCGTGAGCCCCGAAGCCGCGCGCGGCCCGCCGCAGCAATTCGCGGGCGCGCGGATGCTCGCCGAGCTGGGCCATCGCGATGCCGCGCAGGGCCAGCGCCGGCGGATCTTCGCGCAGCGCGACCCGCTTGAGCGCGCCGAGCGCATCACCGGCGGCCAGGGCGCGAGCGGAGGCTGCAATCAGGGAATCCATGGCGCGAGGCTACACCGGCGCATGGCGGCGTCCGTCCGGTGAGCCAGCTTTATGAAGCCTGGCTTCACAGGGCATGCAATATTCGCCACTGTTTCTTTTTGAAGCTTGTTCCTACAGTCGCCTCCAGCGCCATCCGGCGCCACCCACCCCACGAAGAAGAACGGACCCCACCATGAGCGCGCTCAACGTCAACGGCCGCGACCACACGGTCGACGCCGACCCCGGCACCCCCATCCTCTGGGCCCTGCGCGATACGCTGGGCATGACCGGCACCAAGTTCGGCTGCGGCGCCGCGCTGTGCGGCGCCTGCACGGTGCATCTGGACGGCCAGGCCATCCGCTCGTGCATCACGCCCATCTCCGCCGCCGAGGGCAAGAAGATCGTCACCATCGAAGCCGCCACCGACGGCAGCGACCCCGTGGGTGCCGCCGTGCACGCGGCATGGGTCCGGCACGACGTGGCGCAGTGCGGCTACTGCCAGAGCGGCCAGATCATGAGCGCCACGGCGTTCCTCAAATCGCAGCCCCAGGGCAAGCAGCCCACGGCGGCCGAGATCGATGCCGCCATGGCCGGCAACATCTGCCGCTGCGGCACCTATGCCCGCATCCGCGCCGCGGTGGCCGATGCCGCCAAAACCCTGGCTTGAAGGAGCGTCCGCCATGCTGCCCACCCATATCGATCCCAGCGAACTGCCGCGCGCCCTGCAACGCCTGATGGCCGCCAGCCAGCAGCAACCCGAAGACACCGCCGCGCTGCCGCGCCGCAGCTTCCTGAAGCTGGCCGGCGCCGGCGGCCTTGCGCTCGGCGCCTTTCCCCACATGGCCATGGCGCAGGCCACCGGCAAGGGAGCGGCGGCCGGCGCCCTCAAGCCGACGCAGCAGCCCTCGGCCTTCGTGCAGATCGCCCCCAACGGCGAAGTCACCGTGACGCAGAACCGGCTGGAATTCGGCCAGGGCGTGCAGACGGGCCTGCCGATGATCCTGGCCGAGGAGCTCGATGCCGACTGGAGCATGGTGCGCAGCAAGAGCGGCACCAACGACCCCGCCTACCACGACCCCGTCTTCGGCATGCACCTCACGGGCGGCTCCAACTCGATCAAGAACAGCTTCACGCAGTACCGCGAACTGGGCGCGCGCGCCCGCGCCATGCTGCTGTCGGCGGCCGCGGCGCGCTGGAACGTCGACGTGGCCACGCTGCGCACGCAGGCTGGCACCGTGCTGGGCCCGAACGGCCGCAAGCTGGGTTATGGCGAACTGGCCGAAGCCGCCATGGCCCTGCCGGTGCCCGAGAAGGTCACGCTGAAGGACCCGAAGGACTTCAGGATCATCGGCCGCCCGACCACGCGGCTGGACGCGCGCGCCAAAAGCAGCGGCCGGCAGGACTTCGGCATCGACGTCAAGCATGCCGGCCAGCTCACGGCGGTGGTGGCGCATCCGCCGGTGTTCGGCGCGCGGCTCGCCTCGGTGGACGACAGTGCCGCGCGCGCCGTCAAGGGCGTGAAGGCCGTGCTGCGCGTGCCGCTGGACCGCGGCGCCGAGGGCGTGGCCGTGGTGGCCGACGGCTACTGGCCCGCCAAGCTGGGCCGCGATGCGCTCAAGCTGCAGTGGGACACGGGCGCCGTCGAGAAGGTCGACAGCGACAAGCAATTGGTGCAGTACCGTGAACTGGCCGCCAAGCCAGGTCCGCGCAAGTTCGACGCCGACATGGCGCCGCTCGCCAAGGCGCCCAGGCACCTCGAAGCCGAGTTCGTGTTCCCCTATCTTGCCCACGCGCCCATGGAGCCGCTGAACTGCACCGTCAAGCTGTCGGCCGACAGCGCCGAGCTGTGGGTCGGCACGCAGAGCGCCGGGCTCGACGGCGCCGCGGCGGCGCGCGTGCTCGGCCTCAAGCCCGAGCAGGTCACGGTCAATGTGCAGATGGCGGGCGGCGGTTTCGGCCGGCGCTTCGTCGGTTCGAGCGACGTGGTGGTCGAGGCCTGCGAGATCGCCAAGGCCGCGCGCGCCGCCGGCCTGAATGCGCCGGTGCGCCTGCTGTGGAGCCGCGAGGACGACGTCAAGGGTGGCTACTACCGTCCCATGCACCTGCACCGCGCGCGCATCGGCTTCGACGAGCGCGGCAAGGTGCTGGCCTGGGACCACGTCATCGTGGGCCAGTCGATCACCACCGGCACGGTGTTCGGCGACTCGATGGTGAAGAACGGCATCGACGCCACGGCCGTCGAGGGCATGCGCGATCCCTATCCGCTGCCGATGCGCCTGACCGTGCACCACCCCAAGCTCAACGTGCCGGTGCTGTGGTGGCGCAGCGTGGGTTCCACCCACACCGCCTTCGTGATGGAGACCCTGCTCGACGAGGTCGCGCGCAGCACGAAGCAGGACCCGGTGGCCTACCGCATGCAGCTCTTCGGCGACAAGCACCCGCGCCACCGCGCCGCGCTGCAGCTCGCCGTCGACCAGAGCGGCTACGGCAAGAAGAAACTCCCCACCGGCCGTGCCTGGGGCGTGGCCGTGCACGAATCCTTCGAGTCCGTGGTGGCCTACGTGGTGGAGGCTTCGGTGAAGGATGGCCAGCCGGTGCTGCACCGCGCCACCGCCGGGGTGCACTGCAACCTGGCCGTCAATCCGCGCAGCGTGGAAGCCCAGGTGCAGGGCGCCGCGGTCATGGGCCTGTCGATGTGCCTGCCGGGTGCGGCCATCACGTTGAAGAACGGTGAAGTGCAGCAGAGCAACTTCGGCGACTTCACCGTGGCGCGCATCACCGACATGCCCGAGTTCGCCGTGCACATCGTGCCGAGCGCGGAGCCGCCCAAGGGCATCGGCGAGCCGGGCCTGCCGCCGCTGGCGCCGGCCTTCGCGAACGCCATCGCGCAGCTGACCGGCAAGCCGTTGCGCCAGCTGCCTTTCAACCTGGCATGAGCGAAGGAAGGCACACGATGATTGACCTGCGCAAGCAGCACGCCGCGGCCTCTGTCGCCCTGGTCCTCGGGCTCTGCGCGAGCGCAGTGTGGCCGGATCACGCGGCAGCCAGCCAGGCACTGGCGCAGAAGTACGCCTGCGTCGCGTGCCACCAGCCCGCAGCCAAGGTGGTGGGTCCGTCGTGGAAGGACATCGGCGCACGGTATGGCGACGGAAAGACCAGCGCGGCGCAGCTGGCCGCGAGCATCAAGGCCGGCAGTTCGGGAAAGTGGGGCGCCATGCCCATGCCGCCGCAAGGCCGGGTGCCCGACGCCGACCTGCAGTCGCTCGCGCAATGGCTGCTCGACGGCGCTCCGTGATCGGCATCCGGTGAGCCGCCGCCGCCCGCAAAGCGGCGCAAGACCGGTCCCTAGAATGCCGCGTGCGCTGCAACGCCGGCGCGCGGCCTGTCCGCAGCTCGAGGGGCAATATCGAAATGGTGCGCTGGCTGATGGGGCACGGCGTGCCGTCGCCCATGAACGACACTCCGCCGCTCTCCGCCAAGGATGTCAAAGGGTATCTTCTCGTGCAAACCGAAGACGTTCAGCGCCGGGAAGAACAACTTAAATCGCTTCGTGGCAATGATTTCGAAAATCAGAAATCGTTGACTAGCGCGATCAATGAAGCCAAGAGAAAAGCCGAAGGCTACAGGCAGCTTATCGAGTTATTGAATACAAGCAGGTAGCGATCGGCGGTCTTAGGGAGGTTGATTGAAGAAGCTTCAACTTCCTCGATGCGCAGGGCCGTATGCGGTATTCAGATTCGCCTCCTGAGGCCGCCGATGCGTCGCTTCCTGGGCCAGGCGCGTGGCAATCGCTTGTTCAACGGCTTTCCGGGAAGCGAGTTGCAACCGGCCGCATTGGGCGCAGCGGTACAGCCGTCGCGAAGGAAACAGACGCATCCACAGGTGCCGCTGGAGGCGCTTCAGGTGGCCGAAGCCGCACGGGCAACTTGAAAACAGGTTTTCCAAGACAAGCTCCAAATGGGTTCGCAGTACCGAGCTTGTCTCTTGCTGGAACTTCTCGGCTTCCGGCAGCTTCGTTGCGTCAAGTAATTATTTGTCGAAATTTCGTCTGATTGTGTGGAGATTGGTAACGGTTAACACTCCCACAAAATGGGGAGCGGCGATCGGCCGTTCAGGGCGCACTGTCCGGGCGCGGCACGCCGAGCTTACGCAGCGTCCGGTGGAAGTTGCTGCGGTCGATGCCGGCCTCGCGCGCGGCATTGGCCACGTGCCCGCGATGCCGCGCCAGGGCATCGGCGAGCCAGGCCCGCTGGAACGCCTCGGTGGCTTCGCGCAGCGTGCCGCCGCCGGTGGCAGCAAGACTCGCATGGCTGCCCGCTGGCGCCGGTGCAGACGGCGCCGATGGCGGCACCACGGGGCTGCCCGAAGCCTCCAGCGCGAGGTGATGCGGCTCGATCGCCGTCCAGCGCGCGCCGCGGCGCTGCTCCTTGAAGGCGCGCAGCGATGCGCGGCTGATCACGTGCTCGAGCTCGCGCACGTTGCCCGGCCAGCTGTGCGCGAGGAGGGCGGCCTTGGCGGCCGGCGAAAGCCGCAGGTTGCGCGCGCCCAGGCGATGCTGGTTCTCTTCGAGAAAGCCGCCCGCGAGCGCCACCACGTCGCGCCCGCGCTCGCGCAGCGGCGGCACGACCAGCGGATAGACCGACAGCCGGTGGTAGAGGTCGGCACGGAAGCGGCCCTGCGCGATCGCGGCGGGCAGATCGCGGTTGGTGGCCGCGATCACGCGCACGTCGACCTTCAAGGTGCGATCGCTGCCGGGCCGCTGCACCTCGCCGCTCTGCAGCACGCGCAAGAGCTTGGCCTGCACCGTCAGCGGCAGTTCGCCGACCTCGTCGAGAAAGAGCGTGCCGCCGTCGGCGATCTCGAACTTGCCGCTGCGGTCCTGCACCGCGCCGGTGAAGGCGCCGCGCTTGTGGCCGAAGAGCTCGCTGTCGGCCAGGGTCTCGGGCAGCGCTGCGCAGTTCACCTGCACCAGCGGCTGGTCGGAGCGGCGCGAGCGCGCATGCAGGCGCTGCGCCACCAGGTCCTTGCCCACGCCGGTCTCGCCGAGCAGCAGCACCGTGAGGTCGGACACCGCGACGGTGTCGATCTCGCTGCACAGCTGCTTCATCGCGGAGCTGCTTCCGAGCAGTTCGCGCGTGGCGCCGCGCCCCGAGCGCAGGGCCTGCGCGACGGCCTGCTCGCGCATGGCGCGCGCTTCCATTTCCTGGATCGTGTGGGCGGCCTCGATGCCGGTTTCGACCAGCGCCACCAGCGCGTCGAGCTGCGCCGGACCCACGGCCTCGAAGGTGCCGGCCTCGAGCGCGTCCAGCGTCAGCAGGCCCCAGACGGCGCCGCGCAGCCGCAGCGGCGCGCCCATGCAGTCGTGCACGGGCAGGATGCCCGGCTGGCCCGCGACGAGGCCGTCGTACGGGTCGGGCAGGCCGCAGTCGTGCGCGAAGCGCAGGCCGCGTCCGCTCTCGAGCAGGCGGGCGAAGCGCGGATGCGAGGCCACCGGGAACTGCCGCCCCAGCGTTTCGTCGCTCAGGCCGTCCACGGCCAGCGGCCGCAGGACATCGCCGTCGAGCCGCAGCAGCGCGGCCGCATCGCATCGCACAAGGCCGCGCGCCGCGGCAAGGAGCGACCGGTAGCGCGGGCCCTCGGTGGCCGCATTCGCTTCGACGGCGGTCAAATTGACACTTGATGTGGTCATAAATACAACGTGAATCTTGTTGCGAATTTGACCACGCATCGAAAACCCCAGTGCTGGCAGGCACTTGCGCGCGGCCGCCGACTGGCACGGATCGTGAGAGGAGAAGGACATCTCAACTGCCGACCCCGAAAGCCACAGATGACCCCGCAAACCATCGCCATCGTCAAAGCCACCGTTCCCGCGCTCCAGGCGCACGGGGAGGCCATCACCAGCCACTTCTACCGGATCATGTTCGAGACCCATCCGGAGGTGAAGGCCTTCTTCAACGAGGCGCACCAGGCCGCGGGCAGCCAGGCACGTGCACTGGCGGGCGCGGTGCTGGCCTATGCCACGCACATCGACCGGCTGGACGAGATTGCCGGCGCGCTGCCGCGCATCATCCAGAAGCACGCCGCGCTGGGCGTGCTGCCCGAGCACTACCCGGTGGTCGGCGGCTGCCTGCTGCAGGCCATCAAGGATGTGCTCGGCGATGCGGCGACCGACGAGATCATCGCGGCCTGGGGCGAAGCCTATCAATCGCTCGCGGCGCTGCTCATCGCCGCCGAGGAAGAGGTCTACCGCGCCAACGCCGCGCAGACCGGCGGCTGGCGCGGCGAGCGCGAGTTCCGCGTGGCGCGGCGCGAGGCCGAGAGCGAAGTCATCACCTCCTTCTACCTGGAGCCCACCGACGGCGGCCCGCTGCTCGCGTTCTCGCCGGGCCAGTACCTCACGCTGGTGCTGGACATCGATGGCGAGCCACTGCGGCGCAACTACTCGCTGTCCGACGCGCCCGGCAAGCCCTGGTACCGCATCAGCGTCAAGCAGGAGGAGGGGGGCCGGGCCTCGAACTGGCTGCACGAAGCGGCGACGGTGGGCACCGTCCTGCGTGTGCAGGCGCCTTGCGGCGACTTCGTGCTGCAGCCCGCGGGCGAGCATGTGCGCCCGCTGGTGCTGGTGACGGGCGGCGTGGGCATCACGCCGGCCATGAGCATGCTCGAGTCGGTGGCGCACACCGGCCGGCCGGTGCACTTCATTCATGCCGCGCGGCATGGCGGCGCCCACGCGTTCCGTTCGCGCGTCGATGCGTTGGCGGCGCAGCATGCCAACGTGAAGCCGCTCTATGTCTACGATGCGCCACGCGAATCCGACCAGCCGCATGCGACCGGCTTCGTCACGCGCGAGCTGCTCGCGCAGCAGCTGCCGGCCGACCGCGACGTCGACCTCTACTTTCTCGGGCCGAAGCCTTTCATGAAGGCGGTGTATGCGAGCGGCCTTGCGCTCGGCGTGCCCAAGCAGCAGTTGCGCTATGAGTTCTTCGGGCCGCTGGAGGCGCTCGGGGTATAGGGCGGCCTACCCATTTGTCGACGCTTCGGCGGCGCCGGTATACGATGAAAGCGTACTCGTACTCGCAAGGAGATCGGTATGCCCAACGCTAAAGCGCCTGAGAGTAGCAGCAGCCGTGCCGTCGAACGCGCTCTGGACGAAAGCAAGCAGGTAAAGAAAACGGTGGAGGAAGCCGCGGACGAACTCGCTCTCGTTCACGTGGTTCTGGACAAGGGCGTTGCCCGGGACGTGCGCAGCGACGACCTCGACCGTGCGATCGAACAGACCGATGAGATCGAGAAGAAGCTCTCGAAGTCTGTCGATCTGCTGGAGAAGGTCGCCGAAGCGTTGGAATCCGAAAGCAACAAGAAGGCGCCATAAGGCTCATCGGCGGCGCGCTTCCTGAGCACCGCCCCCAAGTCGAGAAGCCTGCCTACAAGGACAGGGAAACCCAGGCCGTAAAAAGAACCGATTGGTGGTTGCGTTCCGTTGTCCAAGGGCCTCCAGACGCCGAAAGCGTATGCATGCCACTCACTACGATCCTTGTCGAGGACAGCCGGACGATCCGGGACAATCTGATTCCTGCGCTGGAAGAACTGGCCGGCGTCCACGTCGTGGCGAGCGCCGAGACGGCTGAAGGGGCCATCGACGCCCTCGCGCTGCATGGCTCCTGGCAACTGGTCATCGTCGACCTCTTCCTCAGAGAGGGCTCGGGTCTGACGGTCATCCGCGCCTGCCAGGGCCGCTCCAAAGACAAGCATCTGATCGTTCTGACGAACTACCCGAGCGCCGAAATGCGCCGCCGCTGCCTGGCGCTTGGCGCCGATGCGGTCTTCGACAAGTCCACCGAGCTCGATGCTTTTTTCGAGCACTGCCTGGGCTACCAGGCCCGGTGAGGTCCAGTTGCGCACGGGCCCCGCTCGCTCCAGACGAACTGCCCGGCCCTGGCCATGAAGAACACATCCGCAAGAGGCCTTGCCCGATCTCGCTGGGTTCCAGGCAACCGGGTCTCCCTCCTGGAGAATGGGGAGGAGTTCTTTCCGCGCGTGTTCGAGGCCGTGCGGCGCGCGCAGCGCGAGGTGATCATCGAGACCTTCATCCTGTACGAAGACAAGGTCGGCACGGAACTGCATGCGTGCCTGTGCTCGGCCGCCAGGCGCGGCGTCCGGGTCGACGTGCTGATCGACGGCTTCGGCTCACCCAATTTGTCCGAGGCGTTCATCGACGGGATGGCTTCGGCCGGCGTCAGGCTCAGGGTGTTCGATCCGGGCCACAGCATCCTGGGGCAGCGGCTGAACCTGCTTCGCCGGATGCATCGCAAGATCGTGGTTGTCGATGATGCGTGTGCATTCGTCGGCGGCATCAACTTTTCCGCCGATCAGCTGCTCGATTTCGGAGACACGGCCAAGCAGGACTACGCGGTGGAACTGAATGGGCCGATCGTGCAGGTGATCCGCCGTTTCGCCGCGCACGCGATTGCTGCCGACAAGAAGGCGCAAAGCGTGCGCAGCCTTCGCCCCGGGCCGTCGGAGCCCCAGCCGGAAAGCGCCGGCCGCGCCGGCGGCCATGCACGTGCCGGCGAAGCCGAAGTGTGTCTCGTCACACGCGACAACTGGCGCCACACGAACAACATCGAGCGCCACTACCGCGTGGCCATCCGCAGCGCGAGGCATCGCGTCGTCATCGCCAATGCCTATTTCTTTCCCGGCTACCGCCTCATCCAGGACATGCGCAACGCTTCGCGGCGAGGCGTCGACGTGCGCCTGATCCTTCAGGGCGAGCCCGACATACCGATCGTCAGGGTCGCGGCCCGCATGCTGTACCACCACCTCCTGCTTGCCGGCGTGAGCATCTTCGAATATTGCGAGCGGCCGATGCATGCAAAGGTGGCGCTCACGGACGACTGCTGGAGCACCGTGGGCTCGAGCAACCTGGATCCGCTGAGCTTGGCGCTCAATCTCGAGGCCAACGTGGTGGTGCATGACCAGGCATTCAACCGTGCCTTGTCCGAGCGGCTCGAGCGCATGAGCAGCCATTGCAAGCGGATCGAGGCCGCGGACCTGGGCAAATGGAGCAGCTGGCGGCTGGTGCGCAGCCTTGTCGTCTTTCACCTGCTGCGGTGGTATCCCTCATGGATTGCATGGCTGCCGCACCACGCGCCCCGCGTGACTCCGCTCGGCCATTGACCTCGGCCAATCGGCCTTCCTGTCGAATGCAAGCTGCCCGCCGTCACTTGCCGGCCTGGTGCGCGGCGCGCGTCCGTGCAGCCTTGCGGGCGGCATGCGAGCGTTCGGCGGGGCTCCTGGTCTGCGCCGCCTTGCGCGCCGCTGCCGAGCGCTCTGCCGCAGTGCGCTCCTTGGATGGGGCCCTGGCGTGCCGGGCCAGCGCGGGCGCGGACGCCGTGAGCAACCGGATCCGTCAGCGAGGCCGATCACGTGCGTGGAAGGCCAAGTCCTACAGAAGAAAATCGGCAAGCGTTCGCATAGTCCCTCATGGGCCAAACCTCAAGGAGACTTCCATGCACACGATCAAGGATGTGATGAGCCGGGACGTGCAAGTCATCAGTCCCGATGCGACGATTGCCGAGGCCGCGCGGCAGATGCGCGACGGCGACTTCGGCATGATGCCGGTCGGCGAGAACGACCGGATGATCGGGTCCATCTCGGACCGCGACATTGCCGTGCGCGCGGTGGCCGAAGGCCGCGGCGGCGACACCAAGGTGCGCGACGTGATGTCCGACCGCATCCGGTGGGCCTACGAAGACGAGCCGGTCGAACGCGTGGTCGCGATCATGGGCGAGTACCAGATCCGGCGGCTGCCGATCGTCAGCCGCGACAAGCGCCTGGTGGGCATCGTGGCGCTGGGCGACATTGCGGTCAGGGAAGCCGAACCGGCTCCCGCGGCCGAAGCGCTGTGCGAGATTTCGGAGCCCGCCTGAGCGCCGCCGTCGGCGCAATTCCTACAGCGCTTTCGCATCCCGCTGACAGAAGGCGGCCATGCGGCGGCGCAGTCTGGTATCGGATGTGGTGCGCTCCTCTGGACCCCGACGGTGCTCTTGCGGAATCGAGCGAGCACGACAGGCATGGGATCGGACAGGCCGGCGCACAGCCAATGAGCGAAGCCCGTGGGCAAGGCGCATGGCATGAAAAGCGCACCACATCCCCCCAATGAACAGCAACGACCGGCCGCTGCCTTCTTTCGAAAACACGGCCGAAAGGATTCCACATGAGCAAAACCCTACTCGATGGCGCCAAGGTCGCCATTCTCGTGGCCGACGGCTTCGAGCAAGCCGAGATGACGGAACCCCGCAAGGCGCTCGATGCGGCGGGCGCCGCCACCAAAATCGTCTCGCCGAAGGACAGCACCGTGCGCGGCTGGAAGCACCACAAGCCGGCCGACGAGTTCAATGTCGACATACCGCTGCCGCAGGCGGCCGCGCACGAGTTCGATGCGCTCGTGCTGCCCGGCGGCGTCGTGAACCCCGATGCCTTGCGCATCAACGAGGAGGCCGTCGCCTTCGTCCGGGATTTCATCAAGGCCGGCAAGCCGGTGGCCGCGATCTGCCACGGACCGTGGACGCTGATCGAGGCCGATGCGGTGCGAGGCCGCACGATGACCTCGTGGCCTTCGCTGCGCACCGACCTGACGAATGCCGGCGCCAAGTGGGTGGACCGCGAGGTGGTGGTCGACGGCAACCTGATCACGAGCCGCAAGCCCCAGGATCTGCCGGTCTTCGACCGCGAGATGGTCAGGCTGTTTGCGGACGCCCGGGCGCATGCCTAACATGACCATTCAATGGGACGAACTCCGGGTCGCGTACGACGCGTGGCGTTCGGAGCGCGACAAGTTCGACCGCTGGATGACGGCCATTGCCGCCGGCGAGCCGTACGACAAGGCCGAGCTGCAAAGAGACATCGAAGAGCTCGACGCGAGGCACAAGGTCTTTCTGGAGAAGGCCGGGCCCTTCGTCCAGCCGGCGGTCTAGGCGCACTGGCCGTCAGTCGTCCTTCTTGCCGCAGGCCAGCGAAAAGGCAATGGCCAGCGCCAACCCGATGCCGATTCCCATCGTGACGTTGTCGATCAGCACGCCGATGCCGCCGAGAAACACCATGGCATGCCCGTGCGTTTTCGCGGCAGTCTTTGCGTCCTGCCGTGTTCGTCGCGCTCTGCCTGGTCAGCGCGTCAGCGTTGTGCTGGCGGCGGGCCTGATCTGATCGACGTCAGCGGCCATCGGCGCGAACCGCTTCGACAACGGACAGCACCGCATCGACCACCACCTGCGGCCGGTCGAGCTGGATGTCGTGCCCGGCATCTGCCACGAGCAGATGCCTGCCGCGCGAGGACCAGGCCGCGATCTCCTCGTGCATGTGTTTCCAGAGCGCCTGGACCTGCAGCCCCTGCTCGGGCGTGATCTTCATTCCGCGCAGTTCCGCGGCGGTGTACGGCGCCATCGCGGTCAGCACCACCAGCGGACGTTCGCCCAGGTCGCGGAAACCCTTGGCCTCGGCGAGCGAGGCGTCGGTCGCATCGCTTTCCGCGAGCTGCGTGCGCAGCGACTTGGGCGCAAAGGCGCGGATCGCCTGCATCTCGCGCGCGCTTCGATGCGGCGCCTGCGGCAGCAGCACCGGGGCCGCCGCGCGCAGCACGCCAAACGGCGCAAGCGCCACGCCGATGCGGGAGCGCATCGATCGCGATTCGGTCATGAAGCTCGCGACACGCTTGACCTGCTCCGGATGCGACGGATCGACCAGCACCAGCCCCGCCACCTCGGCGCCGAAGTCCCGGATGAAGCCCAGGCTGTAGAGCCCGCCGAGCGATTGCCCGACCAGCACGAAGGGGCCGCGTTCGCCCGCGTTGGCCAATGCGGTGCGCAAGTCGCGCGCCGCCTGCGCTGCGCCGGGAGGAGCGTTCGAAGGATCGCTCCACATCACCCCCGCGCGGCTGTAGGCGCATGCGCGCGTGTGCGCGGCGATCTTCGGCTGCACGGCCGTCCAGCTCAACGAGCCATCGACGCTCAGGCCCGCTTCGAACACGACGGTGGGTGAGCCGGCGCCCCGGCAGTCCAGCTGGATCCTTCGCCCGCCGATGTCGACCATCTTTCCGGGCGCTGGGAAGTCCCGCGCCGCGCGGTAACGGCCGATCTGCTCGTAGGCAATACCGCTCAAAACAGCCAGGGCGGCGAACGCCGCAGCCGCGGCAAGGCCGGCGCGCAGGGATCGGTGTCTTGAAGTTCTCACTGTGCGGCTTTATGGCACGAAGGCACCGTCGGGGGAACTGCAACGTGACAAAAAAGGATTCGAGATTTCGACAATCAGCTCTGTTGCACGCAATACTTCCACATGGACATCCGGCAGCTGCGCTATTTCGTCAAGGTCGTCGAGCTCAAGAACATCACGACCGCGGCGGAGGCGCTTTTCATCGCCCAGCCCTCCTTGAGCCAGCACATGGCCAATCTGGAGTCGGAGCTCGGCGTGAGCTTGCTGGAGCGCAGCGTCCACGGCACGCGGGCCACGGCCACCGGCGAACTGCTCTATCGCCACGCCAAGACCATCCTGCGGCAGTTCGAAGACACCCGCTCGGCCATCCGGCAGGAGAGCGAGTCGCCATCCGGCCGGGTGGCCATCGGCTTCCCGACCAGCACCTCGCGCATCCTGGCCGCGCCGCTGCTGGAGCGGCTGCAGCAGCGCTATCCACTGATCGAACTGGAACTGGTGGAGGCCTCCAGCGGAGACTTGACCGGGCAGGTGGCGGCCGACCGGCTGGCGCTGGCGATCACGATGGATGCGCGTGCCGATTCGCGCCTGCGCATCGAGCCGATCCTGGAGGAAGAGTTGTTCGTGGTGGTGGCTTCATCGCAGACGGCACCGCGCGCCTTCGGCATCGAGGCCTTCGCCAAGCTGCCGCTGCTGCTGCCCACGCACCCGAACTCCGTGCGCGTGGCCACCGAGCGGCTCCTGCGCGATCGCCAGCTGAAGTTCCGCCTGGTGGCCGAAACCAGCGCGGTGGAAATCCTGATCCTTGCCGTCGAGCGCGGGCTGGGCGCCACGGTGCTGCCGACCGCGGCGTTTGCGCTGGCGCAGCAGCACGGCCGCGTGCGCGGCGTGCCCATCAAGGGGCGGCCGCTGCTGCGCGAGCTGTCGCTGAGCCTGTCGGTTTCGGCGGCGCGCAGCCCCGCCGTGCAATGCGTGCGCGAACTGCTGCTGCGGGTGATCGAGGAGGAGATCGCAAGCAAGCGCTGGAAGGGCGTGCGGCTGTTCAGCGATGCAGAAGCGTCGCCAGGAAAGCCGGCGCCGACAGCTGCGCCCAGGCGGCAATCCGCGGCAGGTCGGCCTCGGCGTAGCGGCCCCGCGCGTGCAGCAGATTGACGGTGCCCAGCACCTGCGCGCCCCAGCGCACCGGCATGTTGACGATGCTCTCGCAGCCCATCGCCAGCAGCGTGGCGTGGTCGGCGTAGTTGTCGACGATGTCCTGGCGGCTGCGGCCGATGAATGGCTCGCCAGAGGCCAGCACATGGCGCATGCGCGGCGCCTGGCCCAGGGTCTTGCGGCCGCCGATGGGGTATTCCAAGGGCCGGCTGCTGTAGGCACGCTGCGATTCGCCGAGTTCGCGGTGGTAGACGAGCACCGTCAGCAACAGGTGGCCCGGTGCGCGCGCCAGGCCGGCATCCAGCGCCTGGAACAGCGCCAGCGCCGGATCGTCCGCGCGCTGCGCCGCCAGCACAGCGGGCAGCGCCACCAAGCCCAGTTCGCGTTCGGCGCGCTCGGCAGCCTGCATGAGGGGATCAAGCATGGATGCAGTCAATCGGGCTTGGCGCCGGATTGCTCGACCACCTTCTTCCACCGCGCAATCTCGGTGCGGATCAGCGCGCCGAATTCGGCCGGCGTGCTTGCAATGGCCGATCCACCCTGCGACTCCAGCGTCGCGCGCATCCTGTCGCTGCGCAGCACGGCAGTGAAATCCCGGCCCAGCCGTTCGAGCACGGCCGGCGGCGTGCCGGCCGGCGCGAACAGGCCATACCAGCCCAGCACCTCGAAGCCGGGGTAGCCTTGCTCCGCGACGGTCGGCACGTCGGGCAGCAGCGGCGAGCGCCGCAGGCTCGTGATGCCCAGCGCCCTGAGGCGGCCCGCCTTGATGTGAGGCAGCGAGGTCAGCACCACATCGAGCATCAGGTCCACGTGGCCGGCGCTGACGTCGGTGAGCGCAGGGCCCGAGCCTTTGTAGGGGATGTGGTTCAGCGCAATGCCCGCGGCCGACTTGAACGACTCGGTCGCCAGGTGATTGGAACTGCCCGAGCCGCTCGACGCGTAGGTCAGTGCGGGCGCCTTCTTTGCCGCCGCAACCAGGTCCGCGAGCGAGCGCACGTTGGCCAGCCGGGGGTTCTGCGGACTGGTGACGATCACGTTCGGGATGGCGGTGATCTCGGTGATGGGCGCGAAGTCCTTCAGCGGGTCGTACGGCAGCTTCGGATACAGGCCCACCGCCGTCGCATGCGAGCTGATCGTGCCCAGCAGCAGCGTGTAGCCGTCCGCCGGCGCCTTGGCGACGAAGTCGGCGCCGATGGTGCTGCCCGCGCCGGGCTTGTTGTCGACCACGAAGGGCTGTCCGGTCCGCACGGTCATCTCCTGTGCGAGCTGGCGCGCCACCAGGTCGGTGGAACCGCCCGCGGAGAAGGGCACGATCAGCTTGACCGGGCGATGGGGATAGGTGTCCTGTGCGTTGGCCGCGGTGCCCCAGCAGCCCAGCAAAGCAACGGTGCAGAGGAGGGCGCTTCGTCTGTCCACAAGCTTCTCCTACTCGACGCGGATGTTGTTCTTGGTGATGAAGGCGCCCCAGAAAGCCTGGTCGTCGATGGCGCGGCGGCGGATCTCCGCTTCGCCGCCGCTCATGGCCGGCAGCGAGAGTTCGGCCAACCGGGCCTTGACGGCGGGGTCCGCCATCACCTTCTGCAGCGCGGCGTTGAAGGTGGCAACGATCTTCGGGTCCAGGCGCGCCGGGCCGGCAATGGCGTACCAGCCGGGCATCGGCGGCACGTTCAGCCCCGCTTCCTTCACCGTCGGCACCTGGGGCCACTGCGGCACGCGGCTGGCGCCGAGCACCGCCACCGCCTGCACCTTGCCCGACTGCACCTGCGGCAGGGCCGCTCCGACCACGCTCACCATGGCGTCGACCTCGCCCGCCAGCACGGCCGTGAGCGCCGCGGCCGATCCCTTGTAGGGCACGTGCATCAGCTTGACCCCTGCGGTGGCCGCGATCAGCTCCATCGCGATGTGCGTGGAGTTGCCGATGCCGGCGCTGCCGAAGGTCAGTTCGCCGTTCTTCGCTTTCGCCTGTTCGAGGAACTGCGCGAAGGTCTTGATGCCGCTCCTGTTGCTCGTCACCAGCACGAAGGGGGTGTCGGCAACCGGCGCAAGAAAAGTGAAGTCCTTCAGCGGGTCGTAGGGCAGGCTCTTGTACAGGGCCGGGTTGAAGGCGATCTGCGACACGCCCGCAAGCACCAGCGTGTAGCCGTCGGCGGGCGCCTTGGCCACGGCGCCCAGGGCCACCAGGCCGTTGGCCGCCGGATTGTTCTCCACCACCACGGCCTGGCCCAACTGCTGGGCGAGCCGGTCGCTGAGCAGGCGCGCGATCACGTCCGAGCCCGATCCCGCCCCCTGCGGCACCACGAGCTTGACCGGCCGCGCGGGCCAGGGCGATTGGGCCAGGGCTGCGACGGGCACGGACAGGAGCGCCGTGCCGGCCAGTGCCAGCATGGGAACGAACGAGCGGCGGGTGATGTCGTGGGCCATGGCGTGCCTCTCTCTTGGTATGTCGAAGAAAAGGGAAGAACAGTGCTACTTCAGCGCGCTGCGCAGCGGAAGATCGAACCAGCTGGCGTCGGCGCCGCGAAGAATCTCCAGCCGCGGCGGCCGCCCGTGCGGCACCTGCGGGCCGTGGCCTTCGTCGCTGCCGCCGATGGACAGCCGGATGCGGCTGCCCGCGGCAAAGGTCCAGGACACCGGCAGCAGCGCGAAGTTCAGGCGCGCGGGCTCGTGGGGCACGAGCAGGCGGGCCGAGGCACGGTCACAGGTGTTCACGGGCCAGCTCGCCACGTAGTCCGGCGATTGCGACAAGCCCTCGCGGTGCAGCGCCCGCAGCAGGCCTTCGGTGACGTAGCGGCAGCTGCCGTCGGCCAGCACCTCGCTCAGATAGACGTAGACGGCCGCGTCGGTCTCCGACGATGCGAGCAGCAGGCTCGCGCTCACGTGGCCGGTCAGTTCGGCGGGCGCGGCCAGCGGTGCGCTGGTGTAGTGCAGGTACTGCGCCTGGCGCTCGGTCCAGTCGGGGTAGTAGTGCTCGATGCCGACGGCGCCCAGCCGTTCCAAACGCGTCTGGCGGCCGGTCGATACGGAGAAGTCGACCTGGTAGGTATCGCGGCCCGGGGTGGCCGGGGCGTGCAGCGCCAGGACGCCATCCGCATCGGGATGGACGCGGCGGGTTCCCGCGACTGGCGGCCATGCATCGGCGGCCTGCCACTTCTCGTCGTGAATGGTGAAGTAGTGCACCGGCTGCTCCTTGTCCAGGCCGGTGTCGATGCCGCGCAGGTGGTGATCGAAGAAGCGCAGCACTTCGGCCAGCAGCGGAAAGTCCGAGCCGGTTTGCTCGCGCCAGGGTGAGACGTTGCTGCGGGCGCCGTGGTCCCAGGGGCCGAGCAGCAGGCGGTGCTGGTGCCTGGGCAGTGTCAGGAAGCGCGTGATCGCCGAGTTGCTGTAGCCGGCACCGTCGTACCAACCCGAGATGGAGTAGATCGCCACGTCCTCGGGGATCTGCCGTGCATAGTGGCCGGGGCTGCAAACGTCGAGCGTCAATGCGGGGTCATGCAGCGTTCCATCGTGCTGGAACGGGAGCTCGCGGGCCATGTCGTTCAGCCGGCAGTTGCTGCGGTGCTGGTGCAGGGCCTGGGCCAGCAGGTGGCCATCGGCATCGGCGTCCACCGGCTGCGGCCCCGCGAACAGCGGATTGCCGTAGTACGCGAACTTGGCAAGAGCGGGGCGGTCGTCCTGGTCGAGCGCGACCATGAGTTCGTCGTAGCGACCGGTCCAGATGGTGGAGAGCACGCCGCCCACGTAGAGCTGGTCGGTGTAGATGTCGGTGACGGCGAACAGCGGTGCGATGGCCTTGACCGCGGGGTGCCGCGTGCTGGCGAGGAACACCGCCGCCGCGCCCAGGTACGAAATGCCGGTCGAGCCAATGCGCCCGTCGCTCCACGGTTGCTGCACGATCCACTCGGCGATCTCGCCGTAGTCATCGCGCTCCTTCGGCGAGCGCAATGCGTCGCGCGTGCCAAAGCTCGCGCCGGTGCCCCGCACGTCCACCACCACCACGGCGTAGCCATGCGGCACGAAGAAATCGCGGTAGCGGCCGCAGTTGGGGCTGGCCTCCACCGTGGGGTCGATGGTCACGAAGCGCCGGTAGTAAGGCGTGAAGATGACGATGGTGGGCAGGCGGGCGGGCGGCTGCGCGCCATCGCGGGCCTGGGGCAGGTAGTAGTCGAGCGCGATGCGGCAGCCGTCGCGCATCGTGACGTAGAGCGACGCCGGCCGCCCGGGCAGGCCGAAGGCGGCCTTGCGGCCGGCGAGGTAGGCGCTGGGCGTCAGGTGCCAGGCGCCTGGCGTGCTATCGCGGTCCGACATGAGGCGAGGTACTTTCCTGAAGACATATGGAGAGAGACGGCGTTGTCACCGTCCTGTCATTCTGGGAATGCGCGCTCGCGTTGAAAAATGCGAAATCCCGATCGATCCATAGGTTGAACCTATGGAAGGAAGCGATGCTTCGCCGCCCCCGCCGAACAACCTACCGAAACATCAGAACCATCTGGCGGCACGCGTGATTCAGTTGGCGCAGCGCGCCTCGAGCACGTCGATGAAGGCGCGGTCCCAGCGGCCTTCCTTCATGGCGCGGATGGTCTCTGCTTCCGTCGCCAGGTGCGCGCGCGCCTTCTCGATCAGCAGCTCGGCCTCGTCCGGCGCAAACGCCATCAGCCCGTCCTGGTCGCCGACCACGATGTCGCCGGGATTGACGACCATCCCGCCGACGGACACCGGCACGTTGATCTCGCCAGGGCCGTCCTTGTAGGGACCGCGGTGGGTGACGCCGCGCGCGTAGACCGGGAACTCGCGTGCCCGGATCTCGGCCACGTCGCGGATCGCGCCGTCGATCACCACGCCCACGGTTCCGATATGCGCGGCGTAGAACGAGAGGATGCCGCCCACCACCGCGTTGTTGAGGTCGCCGCCGGCATCGATCACCAGCACGTCGCCGGGCCGGCAGAACTCCAGGGCGCGCAGATACGTGAGGTTGTCGCCTCCGCGCGAGCGTGCCGTGACGGCCGTGCCCGCCATGGTCCGGGTGGCTGGGCGGTGGTAGGGATGCAGGCCGGTGCTGCCGATGTTGCGGTGCATGTTGTCGCTCAGCGCCGCAACAGGAATCTCCCGCAGCGCGGCGAGGATCTTGGGGGCGACCGGTGCGGCCGAAGGATTCTTGCGGATGGCTTTGTAGGGCATGGTTTCCTCGATGAGTCGGAAGCGCGTCAGCGCAGGGCGGCCACGGCCCGCGCGATGCGCATGCAGCCTTCTTCCAGCGTCTTGATGGCGGTGGCGATGGAGAGACGAAAGTACGGCGACAGCCCGTAGGCGGTGCCCGCGACCACGGCCACGCCTTCGCTTTCGAGCAGGTACATCACCACGTCGCCGTCTTCGTCCAGCCGCTTGCCCTCTGGCGTGGTCTTGCCGATCAGGCCGCCGCAGTGGATGTAGAGGTAGAAGGCGCCGGGCGGCGGAGTGCACCTCAGGCCGGAGATGTCGTTGACGAGCGCCAGGGTGCGGTCGCGGCGCTGCTTGTAGACGGCCACGCTCTCGGCCACGAAGCTCTGGTCGCCGTTCATCGCCGCCGCAGCGGCCGCCTGGCTCACCGAGCAGCAGTTGCCGGCGGACTGCGACAGCAGCGTGTCCATCGCCTGGACCAGGTCGGCCGGACCGGCTGCATAGCCGATGCGCCAACCCGTCATCGCATAGGTCTTGGAGACGCCGTTGACCACCAGCGTGCGCTCGCGCAGCGCGGGCGCCACCGCGAGCAGGTGCGGCGTCGGCTGGCCGTCGAAGCGGATGTGCTCGTAGATGTCGTCGGTCATCACCATCACCTGCGGATGGCGCTGCAGCACCTCGGCCAGCGCGCGGTATTCGTCGGCGGTGTAGCTCGCGCCGGTCGGGTTGCTCGGCGAGTTGATCAGCAGCCAGCGCGTGCGCGGCGTGATCGCGGCCTCCAGCTGCGCGGGCGTCAGCTTGAAGCCGTCGCTCTCGGGGCAGGCCACGGTGACCGGCGTGCCTTCGCAGGCCAGCACCATGTCGGGGTACGACACCCAGTAGGGTGCGGGAACGATGACTTCGTCGCCCGGCTCCAGCGTGACGGCGAAGGCGTTGTAGATCGCGCTCTTGGCGCCGCTGGTGGCGATGATCTCGTTCATCGCGTAGTGCAGGCCGTTCTCGCGCTCGAGCTTGGCGGCGATGGCCTGGCGCAGCTCCACCGTGCCGGCCATCAGGGTGTAGCGCGTCGCGCCTTTCTCGATGGCGGCGGCGGCAGCTTGCCGGATGTGGGCCGGCGTGTCGAAGTCGGGCTCGCCCACCACCAGGTTCACGATCGACTTGCCCTGGCGGCGCAGCTCGTTGGCGCGGTCGGCGGCCGAGGTGCTGGGCGAGGGCTTGATGCGCCGCACGCGGGCGGCAATGCGGGAGGGCGTCACTTGTCTTCCTGGGTTGGGGATGGCATGGACCGAACGGTACGCACATCGATCCCGCGAGGCCAAGACGAGATTGCACTGGTTGTATAGGCGCAGCTTATGGTGAGCCCCGATGGCCGCTGCGCGGGGGCGGTGCTAGGCTCGGCTTTTGCTTGGGGACAAGGCGTGAACCTGCGACGCCTCAAATATTTCGTGAAGATCGTGGACATCGGCAGCCTGACGCAGGCGGCCGAGGTTCTTTTCATCGCCCAGCCTGCGCTGAGCCAGCAACTGGCCACGCTGGAGGGCGAGGTGCGCCAGCAGCTGCTCGTGCGCACCAAGCGCGGCGTCACGCCCACCGAGGCCGGCAAGGTGCTGTACCGGCATGCGCAGATCATCCTGCGCCAGTGCGAGCAGGCGCGCGTGGACATGGAAGCGGCCGGCGAAGGGCTCTCGGGCCAGGTGTCGGTGGGGCTTGCGCCCGGCACGGCCGCATCCGCGCTCTCGCTGCCGCTGCTGCGCACCGTGCGCGCGCGCCACCCCGGCATCCTGCTCTACCTGAACGAGAACTACGGCACCACGCTGAGCGAGCTCATCATGAACGGCCGCATGGACCTGGCCGTGCTCTACGGCGACAAGGCGATCCATGGCCTGAGCTTCCTGCCGCTGCTGAAAGAGCCGCTGTTCCTGGTCGGGCCGCGTGCCATGCCGGCGCCCGCGCAGCCGGTGAAGCTGGCCGACCTGCGCGACATCGAGCTCTTCCTGCCGCGCCCCTACAACGTGGTGCGCAAGCTGGTCGACGCGGCCTTCGTGCGCGCGGGCATGGTGCCGCGCGTGGTGGCCGAGATCGAGTCGGCCTTCACGCTCACGGCAGCCATTGCCGACGGGCTGGGCGCCACCATCCTGCCGGCGTCGATGGCGCGCGAAGTGGTGGCGGCCTGCGGGGCCTGGCAGTTCCAGATCGTCGACCCGGTCATCGAGGCGCCGCTGGCGCTGTGCCAGTCCGACCACCTGCCGCTCTCGGAACCGGCGCAGGCGGTGAAGAGCATCCTGCTCGAACTCGTGGTCGACCTCGCCGGCACCTTCGCGGCCACGCCCGAACCCGAGCTGGCCGCGCTGTCGTAGCGCGCGGTCATAAGCCGGCCTTATCCCGGCACAGTCATTCCGTCTTGGGCTTTGTGCCCGCGGACCGTTACCTTTCAAGCCTGCCGTCACGCGTTCGCGGAATGCGTCGGCCACCAAGGATGTTCTGTCGCCACAGGCAGGCCCGGCATGAAGCAGGAACAGATCAAGACGCTCATCGACGCACTCGCGGCCTCGGACCTCGCGGAGCTGGAGTACAGCGAAGACGGCAGCACGTTGCGGCTGGTGAAGCAATCGGCGCTGGCGGCCGCGCCCGCCGCGCGGCGACCGACTGCCGCGCGCAAGGCGCCCGCGGCGTTGTCCGCGGAACCGGGGCCACCGGCGGCTGTCGCGGCCGAATGCCTCGCACCGCTCTACGGCGTGGTGCACCTGCAGCCCGCCCCGGGCGAGCCGCCCTTCGTGCAGCCGGGGCAGGCCGTCGAGGTCGGCCAGATGCTCTGCGTGATCGAGGCCATGAAGATGTTCAACGAAGTCCGCGCCGATGCCGCCGCCACCGTGCAGACCGTGCTGGTGCATTCGGGCCAGGAAGTGGACGCAGGGCAGCCCCTGTTCCGCTTCGGTTGAGGAAAGCCGCGCCATGTTCGATACCGTCCTCATTGCCAACCGCGGCGAGATCGCCCTGCGCATCCTGCGCGCCTGCCGCGGCCTGGGCCTCCGGACCGTGGTCGCGCATTCCGAGGCCGACAGCGAAGCCAGCTACGTTGCACAGGCCGACCAGGCGCTGTGCATCGGACCGTCCGCGCCGGGGCAGAGCTACCTGAACCAGTCCGCCCTCCTGTTCGCTGCCGAAGTCAGCGGCGCGCAGGCCATCCATCCGGGCTACGGCTTCCTGTCGGAGAACGCGGGCTTTGCCGCGCGCGTCGAGCAGGCCGGCCTGGTCTTCATCGGCCCCAGTGCCGCCTGCATCCGCAACATGGGCGACAAGGTCTCGGCCAAGCGCGCGATGCGCAAGGCCGGCGTGCCCTGCGTGCCGGGTCACGACGAGGCGCTGCCGCAAGACCCGGCCGCCGTGCAGGCCATCGCGCGCGAGATCGGCTACCCGGTGATCGTCAAGGCCGCGGGCGGCGGCGGCGGGCGCGGCATGCGCGTGGTGCAGGGCGAAGCGGCGCTGCTGGATGCGATGGCGCTGACGCGCGAGGAAGCGCGCCAGGCCTTCGGCAACCCCGAGGTCTACATCGAGAAGTTCCTGCTGCATCCGCGCCATGTCGAGATCCAGGTGCTGGCCGACAGCCACGGCAACGCCGTGTGGCTGGGCAGCCGCGACTGCTCGCTGCAGCGCCGCCACCAGAAGGTGATCGAGGAGGCGCCCGCGCCCGGCATCGACGACGCGCTGATGGCCGAGGTGGGCGAGCGCTGCGCGGCCGCCTGCCGGCAGATCGGCTACTGCGGCGTCGGCACCTTCGAGTTCCTCTACGAGAAGGGGGCCTTCTATTTCATCGAGATGAACACCCGCCTGCAGGTCGAGCACCCGGTGACCGAGATGACCGCGGGCATCGACATCGTGCAGCAGCAGTTGCGCATGGCGCGCGGCGAGCGCCTTGCGCTGGTGCAGCACGAGCTGCGCTGCCAGGGCCACGCGATCGAGTGCCGCATCAACGCCGAGAACCCCGAGACCTTCGCGCCTTCGCCCGGCCGCATCACCGGCTGGCAGGTGCCGGGCGGCTTCGGCGTGCGGGTCGATTCGCATGCCAACGCCGGCTACCGCGTGCCGCCTTACTACGACTCGATGATCGCCAAGCTGATCGTGCACGGCAGCACGCGCGCCGATGCGCTGGACCGCATGCGCCTCGCGCTCGCCGAGATGCGCATCGACGGCATCGCGACCAACGTGCCCCTGCACCGCGAACTGCTGCGCGACGAGGGCTTTGCGGCCGGCGGCGTGGACATCCACCACCTCGAGCGATGGCTGCAGCAAAGGAGCGCAGCGTGATCGCGCAGCAGCCATCGGTCAGCCTGCTGGGCACGACCGCGCTGATCTTCGAAGCGCCGGGCGAGATGAACCTCAGCTCGCAGCAGCGCATCTGGGCGCTGGCGCACCAGACCCAGGCCTGGCCGGAAATCCGCGAAGCCGTGCCAGGCATGAACAACCTGATGCTGACCTTCCTGCACCCGCCGCGCGGCCCCGGTGCGCTCGCAGCCCTGGAGGCGCGCCTGCGCGATGCGTGGGACGCGGCCGTCGCGCTGCCGCGGGAAGGCCGCGTGGTCGAGCTGCCCGTGGTCTACGGCGGCGCGGGCGGCCCGCACATGGCCGACGTGGTGGCGCACACGGGCCTGAGCGTCGAGCAGATCGTCGAGCTGCACAGCGCGCCGCTCTACCCGGTGTACGCGCTCGGCAGCCATCCGGGCTACTGCTACCTGGGCGGCATGGACGCGCGCATTGCCACGCCGCGCCGCAAGGTGCCGGTGCTCAGCATTCCGGGCGGCGCGGTGTCGATTGGCGGCGCGCAGACCGGCGTGTCGGCCTCGGCCGGGCCCAGCGGCTGGAACACCATCGGCAGCACCTCGATGTCCTTCTTCGATCCGGCGCAGGACCCGCCCGCGGCGCTGCAGCCGGGCGACATGATTCGTTTCCGCGTGGAGGGCATCGTCCGATGATCGAAGTGCTTTCCTCGGCCGCGCTCGCCACCGTGCAGGACCTGGGGCGCACCGGCAGCCTGCGCTGGGGCGTCGGCACCTCGGGTGCCATGGACAACCTGGCGCTCGCGGCCGGCAACCTGCTGCTGGGCAATGCGCTCGATGCGGCCGCCATCGAAGTGCCCGTGTTTCCCTTCAAGGTGCGCTTCGGCGAGGACTGTGCCTTCGCGCTGACCGGCGCCGATTGCGCGGCCCGGCTGGACGACCAGCCGCTGCTGCCCTGGTGGGTGCACCAGGCGCGGGCCGGGCAGGTGCTGACGCTGGGCCTGCCGCAAGGCGGCGCGCAGCAGCGCGGCAGCCGCGCCATGCTGTGCCTGGCCGGCGGGGTCGACGTGCCCGAAGTGCTGGGCTCGCGCAGCACGCAGCTGCGCGGCGCGTTCGGTGGCCACGAAGGGCGTGCGCTGCGCCGGGGCGATGTGCTGCGCGCGGCCGGTGCGGGTGCTGCGTGCAAGACCGGCTTCGGCCTCGTGCCGCCCGCGCTCGCATTGCCGCTGCAGTGCGACGGCGTCGCGGCCGTGCGCGTCTTGCCCGCAGCCGAGTACATGGCCTTCGAACCGGCATCGCGCGCCGCCTTCTGGGCCGGCGAATGGAAGATCACCTCCCAGAGCGACCGCTACGGCTACCGCCTGGAGGGCGAGGCGCTGCGCCCCATCGCACCCATGGAGTTGCGCTCGCACGGCATCGTGCCCGGCGTGATCCAGGTGCCGCACAGCGGACAGCCGATCATCCAGATGCGCGACGCCCAGCCCTCGGGGGGGTACCCCAAGTTCGGCACGGTGATCGAGGCCGACATGTGGCGCCTCGGCCAGGCGCCGATCGGCAGCCGCGTGCGTTTCATCGAAACCACCTGGGACGAAGCGCTGGCCGCGCTCGACGAAGTGTGCGCCTGGCTCGACAAGGTGGCGCGCATGGTGGAACTGCACCGCGGTGCGCCTGTGGCTGCAGCGAGGCAACCGGGATGACGCCTTGCCTTTTGATTCGTCGCGTTGTGTTTGGGCGCTGTTGTTCAGGGCGCGCTCCCGCCGACGGGGTACCTTGCTCCGCGAATGTCCCCCGGCCTGCGGCCTCCTCCTTTATTTCGCTGCGCAAGGCACCCCATCAGCGGGAGCGTTGGACAGAGCGGTCGTTGATCAGCTGTGCACACAGAGCGTGCCCAGGTGCACAGGGCACCGGGTGCTCCCCGCAGCGAAATCAAGGAGGAGGCGAAGCCGGGGGACATTCGCGGAGGGGAGTACCCGGTGTCCTGTGCACGCGCCCCGAACACGAGCAACCGGGAACACAACAACGCAAGGTGAAAAGCTGACATGCAGGACACCGCACTGCGTACTCCGCAGCTGGCTGCCTGGCTGGCCGGCACCGACATCGGCCTGCTCGAACTGCGCACGCCGCAGGGCACCCTGCGCCTCGGCCGGCAGGGCGATGAAATCATCGAACTGCCGGATGAAGAAACCGGGCCCGAACTCCTGGTCATCCACGCCCCCTCGGTCGGCCTGTTCCTGCACAGCCATCCGCTGGCCGCCGCGCCGCTCGCGCGCATCGGCGAACGCGTGGACGCCGGCCAGGCCGTTGGCCTGCTGAAGATCGGCCCGCTGCTGCTGCCCGTGAATGCGCCGCAGGCCGGCATCGTCGACGGTATCCGCGCAGCCGACGGCCTTGCGGTCGGCTACGGCGCGCCGCTGGTCGACCTGCACCCCCTCTGACGAACGAGCAAGGAAGAATCCCCATGGACATCGACCTGAATGCAGACCTCGGCGAAGGCTTCGGCCCCTGGCGCATGGGCGAGGACGAAGCGCTGCTCGACATCGTTTCTTCCGCCAACGTGGCCTGCGGCTTCCATGCGGGCGACCCGGTCATCATGGACCGCACCGTGCGCATGGCGCGCGCGCGGGGCGTCGACGTGGGCGCGCACGTGGGCTTTCCCGACCTGCTCGGGTTCGGCCGCCGGCCGATGCAGATCGAGCCGAAGGAACTCGTCGCCTACGTTCTCTATCAGCTGAGCGCGCTGGACGGCATGGCGCGCACCGCGGGCCATCGCATGACGCACATGAGCTTTCACGGCGCGCTCGGCAACATGGCAGCGGCCGACGCCGCGCTCGCCGAGCCGCTGGTGCGCGCCGTGGCCGACTTCGATCCCTCGCTCACCATCAGTTCTTCCGCCAGCCGTGCCATCGAGGATGCGGCCGCGCGCTGCGGCCTGCGCGTGCGCACCACCTTCCTGGCCGACCGCGCCTGCGACGACGACGGCCTGCTGGTGCCGCGCAAGCTGCCCGATTCGGTGATTCACGACCAGGGCGCGGTGCTGGCGCGCGTGCGCCAGCTGCTGGAGGAGGGCACGGTCACCAGCTACAGCGGCAAGAAGATCCCGATGCGCGCACATTCGATCCTGCTGCATGGCGACACGCCCGGCGCGGTGGAGCTGGCCCGCGCCGTGCGCGGCGTGGTCGAGCAGGCGGGGCGCGTGGTGCCCATTTCGAAGCAGCCGGACTAGCCCGGACTTGGTGCTTACCCTAGGCCGCGCGCACGAACACGGGGCAACATAAGGGCGGCTTATCGCTCCACAGCCAATCCGTCTTGGCGCCGCGAAGAAGCGCTCGATACAGTGAATTCGAAGCAGTGATCTCCAGTTCCACGAAAGAAACAAAGATGCCGTTCTCTGACTACAAGACCGCGCTGGTAACGGGTGCCTCCTCGGGCATCGGCGCCGCCGTCGTCGAGCGCCTCTGCAAGGAAGGCCTCACGGTCCACGCGCTGGCGCGCAGCGCCAACAAGCTGGCCGAGCTGGCCGCGCGCACCGGCTGCATCCCGCACGCCATCGACGTGAGCGACCTCGCCGGCATCACCCGCCTCACGCAGGAGGTGGCGTTCGACGTGCTGGTCAACAACGCCGGCGTGGACCGCCCCGGCTCCATCCTCAAGGCGGACGCCGAGGGCATCGACCTGCTGGTCGACGTGAACCTGCGCGCCGTGCTGCATCTGTGCCGGCTCGTGGTGCCCGGCATGGCCGCGCGCGACCGCGGCCACGTGGTCAACATCAGCTCCATTGCGGCGGCCTACAACTTCGGCGGCAACAGCACCTACCACGCGACCAAGGCGGCCGTGAGCATGCTGTCGCGCCAGCTGCGCATCGACGTCTTCGGCAAGCGCGTGCGGGTGACCGAGATCTGCCCGGGCCGCGTGGCCACCGACATCTTCGCGCACGTGCACGGCGACTCCGAAGAGACCCGCAAGCGCTTCGTCGAAGGCTACGAACTGCCGCAGGCCGAAGACATCGCCAACGCCATCGCCTTCGCGATTGCGGCGCCCATCGCGGTCAACGTGGGCCATATGGAAATCACGCCCACGCTGCAGGTGCCCGGCGGGCTCTCGACCGCGCGGCCGGACGCGCCGCAAGCCTGAGCGCCTCTCACGCCACCTCAAGGAACAGCGCATGAAGGACTTCGACCTGCTGGCGATCTTGCTGAAGCCGGAGTTCGGCGCGATGCTCTGGCACGGCCTGCAGGAGACGCTGAAGATCGCGGCCGGTTCCTGGCTGCTGGCGATGGCGATGGCGGTCGTGCTGCTGGTCGTGCGACTCACCCCGAGCCGGCTGGCCGAACGCGTGGTGGCCGGATATGTCTCCTACCACCGCAACGTGCCCACGCTGGTGCAGCTCATGCTCTGGTACTTCGGCATCTTCAGCCTGCTGCCCGATGCGCTGCAGGGCTGGCTGTCGGTGCACAACGCCGAGACGATTCTCTCGATCGTCGCGCTCGGGCTCTGCCAGGCGGCCTACTTCAGCGAGGACATGCGCTCGGGCCTGCGCTCGATCCCGGCCGGGCAGGCCGAGGCCGCGCGCGCGCTCGGCCATGGCTACATCGGTTCGATGCGCCACGTGATGCTGCCGCAGGCCATCCGCAACGCGGTGCCGGCACTGGTGAACCACAGCGTATCGCTGTTCAAGAACAGCAGCCTGGCGATGGCCATCGGCGTGGCCGAGCTGACCCATGCGGTGAAGGAAATCGAGAGCCAGAGCTTTCGCACCTTCGAGGCCTACAGCATGGCGACGGTGCTGTACCTCGTGTGCTCGCTGCTCATCATGGCGGTGGGCGGCTGGCTGTCGCGGCGCTACCGCATCGTCGGAGCGAGGTAAGAGGAAGCCATGTTCAGCGTCTTTGAAATCCTCCGCGACAACTGGCTGCTGCTGCTCGTCGGCCAGTACCCCAGCGGGCCGCTCGGCGGCATCGTCGCCACGCTGATCCTGTCGGTGCTGGGCATCGTGCTGGCGTTTCCGCTGTCGGTGCTGCTGGCGCTCGCGCGGCTGTCGCCCTGGCGCCTGCTGCGCTGGCCGGCCACGGTGCTGGTCTACGTGGTGCGCGGCGTGCCGCTCCTGATGGTGATCCTGTGGGTCTACTTCCTGGTGCCGATCCTGATCGGGCGGGACGTGTCGGGCTTCACCACCATGCTGTGCACGCTGGTGATCTACGAGGGTGCCTACCTGTCGGAGGTGGTGCGCGCCGGCATCCAGGCCCTGCCCAAGGGCCAGACCGAGGCGGCGCGCGCGCTCGGCCACAGCCACCTCGGCACGATGTGGTTCGTGATCCTGCCGCAGGCGCTCTACAACATGCTGCCGAGCATGCTGAGCCAGTTCATCTCCACCATCAAGGAAACGACGCTGGGCTACGTCATCAACGTGCAGGAGCTGACCTTCGCGGCCAACCAGATCAACAACCAGCTGCTGACCAAGCCGTTCCAGGTGTTCTTCATCCTGGCGATGACGTACTACGTCGTCTGCTTCAGCCTGACGCAGCTCGCGCAGTGGCTGGAGCGGCGCATCGCCCACAAGCGGCTCGGCGCCGCCGCCGAGAAGGCTCCCGAAGACGGCGCTTCGCTGCCGCCGCCGGTGGTGGTGAATCCGTGAGGCCGCGCACGACGGCCATCGACCACAAGACCAGGAGACAGCGCCATGAACCCCGTTCCACACCCCGCAGGGGATGACACCATGATCCTGTTCTCCAACATCAACAAGTGGTATGGCGACTACCAGGCGCTCGCCGACGTCAACGCCGAAGTGAAGAAGGGCGAGGTCGTGGTGGTCTGCGGGCCTTCAGGTTCCGGCAAGTCCACGCTGATCCGCACCGTCAACCGGCTGGAGGAAGTGAAGTCGGGGCAACTGCTGTTCGACGGCCACGACATCCATGCGCCCATGAGCAGCATGGCGCTCAACAAGCTGCGCAGCCGCATCGGCTTCGTGTTCCAGAGCTTCAACCTGTTTCCGCATCTCTCGGTGCTGGAGAACATCATGCTGTCGCCCATGCGCGTGCTGGGCGTGAGGCGCTCCGAGGCGAAGGCGAGGGCGGCGCAGCTGCTCGAGCGCGTGGGCCTGTCGAACAAGGCCGGTGCGTATCCGGCGCAGCTCTCGGGCGGGCAGCAGCAGCGCGTGGCCATTGCCCGTGCGCTCGCCATGGAGCCGCCCGCGATGCTGTTCGACGAGCCCACCAGCGCGCTCGACCCCGAGATGGTGGGCGAGGTGCTGTCGGTGATGCGCAGCCTGGCCAACGACGGCATGACCATGATGTGCGTCACGCACGAGATGAATTTCGCCCGCGAGGTGGCCGACCGCGTCTGGTTCATGGACGCGGGCCGCATCCTCGAGAAGGCCGGCCCCGAAACTTTCTTCAAGAGTCCGCAGCATCCGCGCGCGCAGCGTTTCCTGTCGGATCTGCGCGCGCATTGAGCCGTCGTTTTTTTCTCAGCATCCTTCAGGAGCTCACCATGTCGAACAGAACCGCTTTTCGTTTCACCGCCCTCGGCGCCTGTCTTTGCGCTGCGTCCTTGCTGGCCCACGCCGACCAGTGGAGCGACATCAGCGCACGCAAGGAACTGCGCTGCGGCACCTTTGCCGACGTGCCGCCGTTCGCGGCACCCGATCCGAAGACGCGCGAGATGGTGGGCCACGACGTCGACCTGTGCCAGGCGCTGGCCAAGGAACTGGGCTTGATGGCCAAGGTCACGCCGCTGTCGGTGGAGGCGCGCGTGCCCGAGGTCAAGCTCGGCCGGGTCGACGTGACCATTGCCAACCTGGCCTACACCAAAAGCCGCGGCGAGCAGATCCAGTTCAGCGATCCGTACTACGTGGCCAAGGAAATGCTCGCGGTGAAGGCGTCCGACCCGGGCACGAGCAAGGCCGACTTCAAGGGCAAGCGCCTGAGCTCGACCAAGGGCTCGACCTCCGAGCTGTCGATCAAGATGAACGGCTCGGAGCCGGTCACCTTCCAGGACACAGGTTCGGCCTTCATGGCGGTGCAGCAGAACAAGTCGGTCGGCATGGTCGCGAACACGATGACCATCACCAAGCTGGTCAACCAGTCCAAGGCCGAGGGCGTGGCGCTGAAGATGATCAAGGAGCCGATGGTGCTGCAGCCCATCGGCGTCGGCATGAAGAAGGACGAGCCCGTGCTGCTGGCCAAGGTGAACGGCGCGCTCTATGCGCTGGAGAAGTCGGGCGAGCTCGACAAGCTCTGGGCCAAGTGGCTCGGCCCGAACACCGAATACAAGATGGTGCGCGAAGAAAAGGTCACGCCGCTGGCCGACCTCAAGTTCGAGCTCCTGCCCTGAGCGTGTCCGCTTCGCCCGCCAGTGGACGCGACTGGCTATAAGAACTAATTATTAAAACGAAACTGCGTATTGTTTTTGCGTGTTCTACGACCGCAGGGTCGAGGAACTGCTTCTCCACCCCGCTTCCGGGCGTGCACGGGCTATGCCGTGTGGCCAGATGCGGGAAAGGGTACTTAAGGCTACATTCTCCAGACCAAGAAAAGCCGGCATCTTTGGGTCGAACAAGCGCCGGCGATCGGAGGATCGAATGCCGCTCTTGTTTTTGCTGAGGCTGCAGCACACGCTGCTGCCCGTCCGAGTCGCCCTTCCGGAGGAAGTGCGGATCGTCTCCGTGCTCGTGGCCACGGGTTTGATCGAGGCCGAGTTCGCACCCGTGAGGCCTACCGGCCGGGACGCTGCATCGCGTTTTGCGACGGTCAAGCGCATCACCGAGGAAGGCCTCGCAGAGATCGCCAAGGTGAGCGACGCGCCCAAGTTCGTGAAGACCTCGATGCAGTTCGCGCGCGGATTGCGCTTGATGTAGGGCCTGCGGCTCAGGCCTGCCACGGCAGCCCGCGCATCCGCTCGCGCTTTTCTTCCTCGTCGAAGTGCGCGAGCGAGGGCTTGATCAGGTCGCTGCGCGCCACGATGCCCACCAGAACGAGCGACTGCGCGTCCTTCACCACGGGCAGCCGTTCGAGCCGGTGGCGCGCAAGCCGCGTGGCCACCGCCCGGCAGTTCTCGCCCGGCAGCGCAAAGAACAGCGGCACGTCGGCGCACGCATCACCCACGGTGGCAATGGGATCGCGCGTGCCGCACGCGGCCAGCATCGCGCGGTCCGCCACGCCGATCACCGCGCCGTTGCTCACCACCGGAAACGCGCGGTGGGCCTGGCCATCGCCGAAATGCTCGAACAGCGCCCGCGCCACGGGCAGGGCCGCATCGATGCTGCGCACCTCGCGCGTCATGACTTCTTCCACCGCGTGCCGCTCGAGCGGATCGACGCCGTATTCACGGTAGATGTGATAGCCCCGGCGCGCGATCTTCTCGGTGAGGATGGAGCGGCGCATGGTCAGCACCGTGAAGCCGTAGGCCACGGCGGACGTGGTCAGCAGCGGCAGCAGCGCATTGCTGTCGTGCGTGAGCCCGAAGGCGAAGATGGTGGCGGTGAGCGGCGCGCGCATCACGCCGCCCAGCGTGGCGGCCATGCAGACCAGCGGCCACAGCATCGGGTCGTTGCCGGGCAGCACGTGCGAGAGCACCACGCCGAGGCCGGCGCCCATCATCAGGAGCGGCGCAAGCACGCCGCCCGAGGTGCCCGACCCGAGCGAGATGACCCAGATCACCGCCTTCACCGCCAGCAGCGCGGCCACCACGCCGAGCGCCAGGTGGTTGTGCAGCAGGTCGCCGATCACGTCATAGCCCACCCCCAGCGCGCGCGGCTCGAAGTAGCCGCCAATGCCGACGGCGAGGCCACCGATCGCCGGCCACCACATCCAGTGGATCGGCAGCTTGCCGAACAGGTCTTCGACCTTGTAGAGCGAGATCGAGAGCGAAGCCGACAACGCGCCACACAAGAGCCCCGCGACCACGCATGAAAGCATCGCGAGCGGCCCTGGCACGGCAGTCTGCAACGGGAACAGCGGGCCGGGGTCCATCAGCAGCGGGCGCGTGAACCCCGCCACCGCACAGGCCACGGCCACCGGCAGCAGGCTGCGCGGCCTCAGTTCGAACAGCAGCAGTTCAACGGCCAGCAGCACAGCGGCCACGGGGGTGCCGAACACGGCCGTCATGCCCGCGGTGGCGCCCGCCACCAGCAGCGCCTTGCGCTCGGCGGCCGTGAGATGGAAATGCTGCGCGATCAGCGAGCCGATGGCGCCGCCGGTCATGATGATCGGGCCTTCGGCGCCGAACGGCCCGCCGCTGCCGATCACGATGCCCGAGGACAGCGGCTTGAGCAGCGCGACCTTCGGCGACATCTTGCTCTTGCCGAACAGGATCGCCTCGATGGCCTCGGGGATGCCGTGGCCGCGGATCTTGTCGGAGCCGTAGCGCGCGATCAGGCCCACCATCAGCCCGCCGATCACCGGCACCGCGATGACCCAGGCGCCCAGCGTGTGCCCGGCCGGCGAACGATCGGCCAGCGAGAAGGTCTGGAAGAAGAACAGGTTGGTGAAGAAGCGGATCAGGTCGAGCAGCACGCGCGCGGCCCCGGTGCTGACGGCCCCGATGACCATCGCCATGACGGTGATCCGCAACAGGCGCGAGTTGAGGGCAAAGTCGCCGCGGAGCGGGTGGGGGGCAGGGATCATGGCTGTTCGGGAAGGTCGATCTGCCTCATCCGAGGCCAGCCCTCGAATATATCATTTTATGACATATTCAGCCTTGCCCTCCCTCGTGGCCGGCGCCGGGTGGGGGCCGCCGGCTATGCGCCGCGCTTGCTGGCGAGCGCCACCACTTCGGCCAGCTCGGCCACCTGGTCCGCGTGCAGGACCGCGAGCCTTTCCAGCTTCCTGCGCCCCGCGGCCAGCAGATGGACCTCGACCTGCCGCCGATCCGTATGGCTCGGCTTGCGCTTGACCAAGCCGGCTTCTTCGCAGCGCGACACCAGGGCGACCACGCCATGGTGCTGGGCCTGCAGGCGCTCGGCAATCTCGCTGATCGTGGCCCACTCGCGGCCGGGGAACCCCTGGGTGTGAAGCATCAGCTGGTATTGAAGAACGGTAATGCCTTCCTCCCGCGCGGCGTCTTCGCTGAAGCGCAGGAAGCTGCGGAGCCTGAATCTGAAGTCGGACAGTGCCTCGAAGTGCTGTTTCTCGATGGATCCCCGTTGGCTGGCCATGAACGTTCCAAGAATGATTGTGCGAACTGAACGCAATGTAGCAGCCGGCACCGACCCGAAACAGGGGTAATTACTCACAGTGTGATGCAATAAATCTCATAGCATGATGCATCTGACTGAGACCTGACTTGTGCGATGCCGTCTGCCTTCTCGGCATGCCGCGCGCATTTCCCCGCCGTCCGTTGCCGATGTCGTGCATCAGCGCGTTCGGCCGTATCCATTCCATTCGAGAGAGAAAGATTGCGTATGCAGATCAAGAGCCAGAAGACCTTCTTCTCGGGCATCATGTTCACCTGCGTCGGGGCGGCGTTTGCGCTGGGCGCCGCCAACTACAACGTCGGGAGCGCAGCCCGCATGGGACCGGGCTACTTTCCACTGATCGTCGGCGTGCTGCTGACTCTGCTGGGCCTGGTGGTGATCGCCACTTCGCTCACAGGCCACGCCGCCGACGGCGACCCCGTTGGAAAGATCGCGTGGAAGCCGCTTGGCTTCATCATCGGCGCCAACCTGCTGTTCGGCATCCTGCTTGCCGGCCTGCGCAGCATCGGCTTGCCGGCGATGGGCCTGATCCTCGCCATCTATGCACTCGTGATCGTGGCCTGCATGGCCGGAACGAACTTCTCAATGAAGATGTCGCTGATCCTTGCAACCGTACTGGCCATCGGCAGCTACCTGACCTTCATCGTGGGGCTCAATCTGCAGTTCCAGGTATGGCCCACCTTCATCACCGGCTGAGCGCGAGGCAATACCCATGATGGAACTGATCAACCACCTTTCGCTCGGCTTCTCCACCGCAGTGACGCTGCAGAACCTGGTCTATGCCTTCATCGGCTGCCTGCTGGGCACCCTGATCGGTGTGCTGCCGGGCATCGGCCCGACGGCCACCATTGCGATGCTGCTGCCGGCCACCTATGCGCTGCCGCCCGTGGCCGCACTGATCATGCTCGCCGGCATCTACTACGGCTCGCAATACGGCGGCTCGACAACCGCCATCCTGGTCAACCTGCCGGGTGAGTCTTCGTCCGTGGTCACCGTGATCGATGGGCACCAGATGGCCAAGCGGGGACGCGGAGGGCCGGCGCTCGCCGCCGCGGGCCTGGGCTCGTTCTTCGCGGGTTGCGTGGGCACCCTGATCCTCGCCGCGTTCGCGCCGCCGCTGACCGAGATCGCCTTCAAGTTCGGCCCGGCGGAATATTTCTCGCTGATGGTTCTGGGCCTGATCGGCGCGGTGGTGATGGCCTCGGGCTCGCTGCTCAAGGCCATCTGCATGATCATGGTGGGCCTGCTGCTGGGCCTGGTCGGCACCGACGTGAACTCCGGCGTGGCACGCTACAGCTTCGACATTCCGGAGCTCACCGATGGCCTTGGATTCATCGCGATCGCGATGGGCGTGTTCGGCTACGGCGAGATCATTGCCAACCTGGGCAGGCCCGAGGACGAGCGCGAGGTGTTCACGGCCACCGTCACGGGCCTGATGCCCACCAAGGAAGACTTCAAGCGCATGTTCCCCGCCGTGCTGCGCGGCACCGCGCTGGGCTCGTCGCTCGGCATCCTGCCCGGCGGCGGCGCCACGCTGTCTGCCTTTGCGGCCTACACGCTGGAAAAGAAGATCAAGCTCAAGCCGGGCGAGGTGCCCTTCGGCCAGGGCAACATCCGCGGCGTGGCTGGCCCGGAAGCCGCGAACAACGCGGGGGCACAGACCTCCTTCATCCCGATGCTGACGCTGGGCATTCCGCCCAACCCTGTCATGGCCCTCATGGTCGGCGCCATGACGATCCACAACATCCAGCCGGGTCCGCAGGTGATGACGAGCAACCCAGAACTGTTCTGGGGCCTGATCGCCTCGATGTGGATCGGCAACCTGATGCTCGTGATCCTGAACCTGCCGCTCATCGGTCTCTGGATCAAGCTGCTGACCATTCCCTACAGGTGGCTGTTCCCTGCGATCGTGCTCTTCTGCGCCATCGGCGTGTATTCGACCAACAACAATGTGTTCGACATCTGGCTGGTGGCGATCTTCGGTGTCGTGGGCTATTCCTTCATCAAGCTCGGATGCGAACCGGCGCCGCTGCTTCTCGGCCTCATCCTGGGGCCGATGATGGAAGAGAACCTGCGCCGGGCACTGCTGCTCTCGCGGGGCGACTGGAGCGTGTTCGTCTCTCGGCCGATTTCCGCGGGACTGCTGGCGGGCGCGGTCGCGCTGCTGCTGATCGTGCTCCTGCCCTCGATCCGGTCCAAGCGCGAGGAGGCGTTTGTCGAGGAAGCGGGCTAGCCGCCGGTGGGCAATCGATGGCCCGGTTGCACCATCGAAAAGATAACTGAAACGCGGTGCGGGGCTGCCCCATCTAATGGGAAAGAGAAGCACACATGCCCCACGCCGCCCCCTCCACAGTTGCCGTACCGGCGAGCCCGGAACAAACGTCCGACCGCGAGCTCGTGAAACGCGCCGCGCAAGGCGATGCGCCAGCCTTCGAGTGCATCATGCGGCGCCACAACCAGCTGCTGTTCCGCACGGCCCGCAGCATCCTCAAGAGCGACGAAGAAACCGAGGACGCGCTGCAGGAGAGCTACCTGCGCGCCTGGCGCGCCATCGGCAGCTTCCGCGACGATGCGCAGCTCTCGACCTGGCTGGTGCGCATCGTAATCAACGAAGCCCTGGGGCGCCTGCGGCGCCGGGGTGCACAGGTGATCCCGCTCGACGGCACCGCCGCGCCCGGTTCCAACGACGAATCCGAATCGACAGCGGCCGACGATCCCGACAGACAACCGGAACGCCTCGCCATGCGGGAAGAACTTCGCGGGCTCATGGAGCGTCGCATCGATCGTTTGCCGGATGCCTACCGCACCGTCTTCGTGCTGCGGGCGGTCGAGGAACTGAGCGTCGCGGAAACGGCGGTGGCGCTGGCATTGCCCGAAGCCACCGTGCGCACCCGTTTCTTTCGCGCGCGCAGCCTGCTGCGCGAAGGCCTGTCCCACGACATCGACGTGGCCGTGGGCGACGCATTCTCATTCGACGGCGCGCGCTGCGATCGCATCGTGGCGCGTGTGCTGGCGAATCTGGTCGACGAGCGGGAATCACCCCGCCCATGACATTCACCCACGAGGAAAAATAGCCATGTCTTTCTTTCAGATGACTTCTCCCGTCGCCGCGCGGCGCCTGTTCCTCGGCCAGTCGGGGCTGGTCCTGTCCGGTGCCGCTGTCGCACTGCTGGCCGGCCGCGATGCCCTGGCTGCCAAGGCCGGCGGGTCGACCGGCAACGACGTGCAGATCCTCAACACCGCGCTTGCCGCGGAACTCGAGGCCATCGCCGCCTACCAGGCCGGGGCCGAGAGCAAGCTGCTCGAGAAGCCTGTGCTCGATCTGGCCCTGAGCTTTCAGGGCCACCACAAGGAACATGCAGATCTGCTGGCCAAGACCATCGCCAGGCTCGGCGGCAAGGCGGTCGCGGCGAAGGCCAGCTACGGCTTTCCCTTGGAGCAGCTGAAGTCGCAGACAGACGTTCTGCGCTTCGCGGCCAAGCTGGAGCAGGGCGCCGTGAGCGCCTACCTGGGAGCCGTGCCCCTGTTCGGCAACCGCGACCTGTCGAAGGCGGCGGCGAGCATTCTTGGCGACGAGGCCATGCACTGGGCGGTGCTGCGCCAGGCACTCGGCGAAGCGCCCGTGCCGTCGGCCTTCATGTCATGAGCCTGGGCCGGTGGGTTCCTCGCGGCTGCCGCACTGGCCGCAAACGCACAAGCGTGGTCCTTGCCCGATGCCGTGCGCGGCGAGCAGGTCTATGCGCGCTGCCTGGCCTGCCACGCGCTCGCGGTCGATCGCGTCGGGCCCAGGCATTGCGGGCTGTTCGGCCGGCGGGCCGGCAGCGTGCCCGGCTTCGCCTATTCGGAGGCCATGAAGAAATCGAAGATCGTCTGGAACGACAAGACGCTCGACCGCTTCCTGGCCAACCCCCTGGCCATGGTGCCCGGCACCGCCATGACCTATGACGGTGTGCCCGACCCCGCGGATCGCGCGAACTTGATCGCCTATCTGAAGCGTGCCGATGAAGCGTTCCCGTGCGCCGTGCGCGCGCGCGAATGAGCGCCAGGGCCATCAACCCACGCCGGCCGCATCGCGCTTGGGCTTCTTGATCGTCCACAGCGCAAGGGCCATCACGGCAACGCCCGCAACCTGGACGGCATTCAAGGTCCGGCCATACACGCACCAGTCCACCAGCACCGCGGTCAGCGGGTACACGAATTGCAGAACGGCGATCTTCCCGAGGGGAAGCCGGGCCATGCCCGCGAAGAGAATGGCATAGGCCAGGCCGGTGTGCAGCGCGCCCAGCCCCGCGAGCCAAGCCCATGCCGACGCCTGGTCCGGCCAGCCGAACACAAAAGGCACCCATGCCAGAACGGCGACGCCGGTCGCGCACTGCCACCAGGCCAGGGCATAGGACGTGATGATTTTTTCCGTATTGGCCAGGATCGCCACGGCGGCATAGCACAGCGAGCCGCCCAGGCACATGAGCAGGCCCAGCGCGTAGTCGCTCCCCCATGAGACCCCCGATGCGGCGCCACCCACCAGGCCGGTCGTCAACGCCAGCCCGCACAGCGCGGCCAGGGTGGCCGCCCATTGGCGTGGAGACACCGCTTCACGCAGCACCAGTGCGCCGAAGAGAATGATCCACACCGGCTGGATGTGGAAAACAATGGTGGCCACCGCAATCGATATGCGCGGGATGGCCGCAAAGAACAGCGCCCAGTTCACGACCATCAGGCATCCCGTCGCGCAAGCGATCCACCGGCTGTTGCCCCGCAGCCGCAACTCGTGCATTCGCCCGGTTGCCACACCCCATGCGAGCAAGGCCAGTGCACCGAAGGCACAGCGAAAGAGGACGGTGACCAGCGGATGCTGATTCGCTTCTTCCACGAAGACACCGAGGGTGCCGAGCAGCATGCCGCCGGCAATCAGCAGCCATTGCCCCGTGCTTTCCCGATCTGATTGCCGCGCCACCCGGAACGCGGGGGGCACCTGAGCCTTCTTTTGCATGAAGGCGATCGTCTGCCGGACCGACAGCGGCGTAAAGCGCATAGTTCGAACGCTTATCATTCGAATATCGAATTGGAGAGACGATGAAGCATCCCGATTTCCAGATCGACTGGCTGCGCGCCCTGGTCGCTGTCGTGGATGCCGGTTCGCTGTCTGCCGCTGCGCCCATGGTTCACCGCTCCCAATCCGCAGTGAGCATGCAGATCAAGAAGCTGGAGAACGCGCTCGGGCGGGCCGTTCTGCTGCGCGGCCCGCGGCACATGGAAGTGACGCCGGCGGGCGCGGAACTGCTGGCCTATGCGCGCCGCATGCTCGAATTGCAGTCGGAAATCCAGAACGCCATGTTCGGGCCGGAACTCGCCGGCCGCGTGCGGCTGGGCGTGCCGGACGACTACGCATCCACCTACCTGACGCCTGTGCTGCGCAGTTTTGCCGGCCGCTACAAGGGGGTGGAGATCGAGCTCACCTGCGAGCAGTCGACCTCCCTCATACCCAAGATCGCGCGGGGCGAGCTGGACCTGGCCCTGGTCTCCCGGGACAAGCCGCAGCGCGGACAGCTCCTGTTCCAGGAACCCCTGGTGTGGGTCGGCACAGCGCAGCATGAAGCCTGGCGCCGGGATCCGCTGCCGATTGCCGTCTACGAGGCGGGGAGCATGGCCCGCATCGCGGTCCTTTCCAGCCTGGCTGCCAAGCGGCGCTCCTATCGCATCGTCTACCACAGCTCCAGCCTTGCCGGCCAATTGGCGGCGGTGGAGAGCGGTCTGGCCGTGGCCGTGTTCACGCGCTGCAGCGTTCCGGCCCATCTGCAGATATTGCAAAACCTGCCCGCCGGGTTCGAGCTGCCGAAACTGAAATCGATGGATGTGGCGGCGCTGCGCAGCAAGGTGTCGCTGCGCTCGCCCGCGGTCGATGCCATGTACGAGCAGATGGTAAGGACGTTGTGGCCGGCATAGGTTGGTTGCTTGCAACCGAGGGCGCTGCACCACTGACCTCGACCCCGGCTCCCCGTAAACTCGGCCGATGAACGTGCGTTTTCTCGAAGCTTTCGTCTGGGTCGCCAAGCTGGGCAGCTTCAAGGCGGCCGCCGAGAAGATGCACACCACGCAGGCCGGCATTTCCAGCCGCATCGCCACGCTCGAAGAGCAGTTCGGCGTGCGCCTGTTCGACCGCGAGCACCGCGGCGTGATGCTCACCTACCAGGGCACCGAGCTCATGCCGCATGCAGAACGCATGATCGAGATGCAGGCGCGCATGGTCGCGGCCATGGGCCAGACCGATGCCTTCTCGGGCATGCTGCGCATCGGTGTGATCGAGACGGTGGCGCACACCTGGCTGCCCGACCTGTTCTCGCGCTTCGCCGAGAAATACCCCAACGCCACGCTGGAGCTGATCTCCGACATCACGCCCAGGCTGCGCGACGATCTGCTGCGCGGCACGCTCGACTGCGCCATCCTGTCGGAAGAGATCACCCCGGGCTTCATCGACAACCGGCGCATCGCCAACCTGGCGATGCGATGGGTCACGAGCCCGTTGCTGGCGCTCAAGTTCCCGTCGCGCAAGCTGCTGTCCTTTGCCGACATCGCCACGCAGCCCATCATCTCGTTCAACCGCGAATCGAGCGTCTACCGCAACATCGCCCAGAACGCGAGCGGCTGCACCAACCTGCGCGTGAGCTACTTCTCGTCGCTGGGCGCGATGATCGACCTGGCGCGCACGGGCTTCGGCACGGCGCTGCTGCCACTGGCCGTGATCCAGCAGGACCTGCTGCACGGCAAGCTGGTGGTGCTGGACGTCGACCCGGTGCCTATTGCGCTGCCGCTGGTCGCCAGCATGCGGCTGGAGCCGGCGTCGCCCCTGGCCGAGGCGCTGGTCGGCATGGCGCAAATATCGTGCGAGCAGTTCATCGCCACCTGCCGCGACGACGTGCTCGCGCCCTGATCCGGCCCATGCCGCGCCCGGGGCTGGGGCGCCTCGATGCGCCAGGGCTGTGCATCACGAAATCCTATCGCCCGCCCAAAGAATTTCCCGTTTGACCCTGCAGGGGCGCGCGACAACACTGCGCGCCATGCACAAGCTCATGACCGAGAAAACGCATCGCGAGTTCTTCGCGATCCGCCCCGATGCGGAGTCGACCGAATGGTTGCCGGTGCCTTGCGCCGCGGGGCGCATCGAGGAACTGCTGCTGGCCGACAACCTCGACACCGCCGCGCGCACCGGCTCGCGCACCCGACTGGCCCGCTGGTCGGCCGGCGCGCTGATCGACCGGCCCGTGGTGCACGACTTCCACGAAGAGGTCTTCATCGTCGAAGGCGAGCTGGTGGTCGGCTGCGACGCGGAAGGCGAGGGCGGAGAACCCTTCGGCCCCTACACCTTCGCCTGCCGCCCGCCGGGGGCGGTGCACGGCCCCTTCGCGTCGCGCACCGGCTGCGTGCTGTTCGAGATCCAGTACTACGAATGAGCGCTTCGTCGCATAGCCGTTTTCCAGCCCTTTCTTTTTTTCCCCAGGAGTTCCCGATGAAGCGTTCGCTGTCTTCCCTCGCATCCGTCGCCGTGGCCGCCGCGCTGCTGGCCGGTGCCGCTGCCGCCCAGGTGCCGGCCGGCCCGAAGCTCGCCGTGCAGGCCATCACGCAGGTGGCGCCCAACCTGCCGCAGTACACCAAGGTCGACCAGCCGCTGCTGCGCGACGGCATCGCCAAGGCGACCGGCGGCCGCGTGGAGCTCACGCTCTCGTCCTGGCCCGAGCGCAACGTGAACGGCCCCGAAGTCCTTCGCCTGGTGCGCTCGGGCCAGGTCGACATCGCCGCCGCACCGCTCACCACCGTGTCGGGCGACGTGCCGATGCTCGACGGCGTCGACCTCGCGGGCATGAACGCCGACATCGCCCAGGCCCGCAAGGTGGCCGACGCGATGGTGCCGGTCGCCAACAAGGAACTGGAGCGCCTGGGCATCAAGCTGGTCGCGACCTATCCGTTCTCGGGCCAGATGCTGTTCTGCCGCAAGCCCGTGGCAAGCCTGGCCGACCTCAAGGGCCTGAAGGTGCGCACCAACGGCCCGTCGGCCTCGGACCTGATCAAGTCGCTCGGCGGCCAGCCGGTGTCGCTGGCTTTCGGCGAGGTCTACACCGCGCTGGAACGCGGCACGGTCGACTGCGGCATCACCGGCGCCGGTTCGGGCAATGGCGTGAAGTGGCCCGAGGTCACGACGCACCTCTACACGCTGCCGCTCTCGTGGTCGACCTCGGGCTACTTCGTCAACCTGGCATGGTGGAACAAGCTCGACCCGGCAATCCGCACACAGTTCGAGAAGACGATGAGCGAGGTGCAGGAAGCGCAGTGGAAGCTGGGCGTGGAAGCCACCAATGACGGCATCGCCTGCAACGTCGGCCGCGCCGCAGACTGCAAGCTGCACACGCTGATGAAGAAGCCCATGGTCGAAGCCAGGCCCGAGGCCGGCATCGGCGCGTCGCTGCAGAAGCACCTGGCCGATGACGTGCTGCCCGGCTGGATCAAGCGCTGCGGCGAGCGCTGCGCGGCGGTCTACGCCGACGTGATCGCCCCAATCACCGGCATCAAGTACGCCGCGAAATAAGGCTAACCCCCAGTCTTCGCGCACTTCGTGTCGCTACGCCAACCCCCTTGCAGGGGGCAACACCAGCGGCCCGGCAAAGCCGGTTCCGCGGTGTTCCTGGCAATGCGATGCAAGCGCTCATGAGGCTGGAGGCGTGTGTCCACTGGAGAAATTCGTATGTTCAAGATGCTTGAATGGGTGAGCGCCAAGGCGATGACCATCGCCGGCTGGTGCTACCTCGTGATCACCCTGCTGATCTGCTTCGACATCGCGGCCCGGCGCCTGCTGGGCTTCTCGACCGAGGCGACGACCGAAGTCACCGGCTACCTCATGGCCATCGGCATGAGCTGGGGCCTGGCGGGCACGCTGTTCGAGCGCGGCCATGTGCGCATCGACGTGCTGGTGCAGAAGATGCCGCTGAAGCTGCGCGTCTGGCTGCACCTGGCGTCGCTCATCGCGCTCATGGCCGCTTCGGGCTTCTTCGCCTGGGGCGCCTTCTCGCTCGCCAAGGACTCGTGGGACTTCAGCGCCACCGACCTGTCGGCGCTGCACACGCCGCTGGCCCTGCCGCAGGGCCTGTGGGCCGCCGGCCTGGGCCTGCTGCTGCTGGCCGTGGTCGCGCTGGCCGCGCGCGCGGTGCGCCAGCTCGCCACCAATGACGCCGACGGCATGGACCGCATGCTGATGTCGCGCACCTACGTCGACGAAGCCGCCGAGACGCTGGAGGCCGTGGCCGAAGCGCAGCAAGGCATGCAGCAACCCGCCGTGCCCGCGGCGGCAGCAGGAGTCTCCCGATGATCGCCATCGTCTTCATCGTCGCCATCGGCATCCTGATTGCCGGTGCATCGCTCTTCGGCGTGCAGGGGCATGCGGCCGCGGCCGCCGCTTCAGCCAGCGTGCCCTGGTGGGCGCTGGCCGCGGTGCTGGTCGCCTTCGTCGGCTTCTTTGCCGGCGGCATCTATGTGGGCGCGGCACTGGCCGTGCTCTCGCTGCTGGCGGGTTTCGGCCTGTCGGACCGGCCGTTCTGGAACTTCATCGGCGAGATGATCTGGAGCCCCTCGACCAACTTCGTGCTGGTGTCGGTGCCGCTCTTCCTGCTGATGGGGGAGGTGATGCTGCGCGCCGGCCTTTCGGAGCGGCTGTACCGCGCGCTCAACATCTGGATGGGCCGGCTGCCCGGCGGTCTGCTGCACACCAACATCATCTCGTGCGGCGTGTTTTCGGCCGTGGCCGGCTCCAGCGTGGCCACCGCCGCAACCATGGGCTCGGTGGCGCTGCCGTACTTTGAGAAGAGCCATTACCCGCCGAAGCTGGTGCTCGGCTCGCTGGCCGCGGGCGGTGCGCTGGGCAACCTGATCCCGCCGGGCATTACCTTCATCATCTACGGGCTGATCACCGAGACCTCGGTGGGCGCGCTGTACCTGGCGGCGGTGGGGCCGAGCATCCTGGTGGTGCTGCTGTTCACCGCGGTGATCCTGTACTACAGCTACAGGCTGAAGCTGCACGGCGACGAGGCCTCGAAAGCCATCGGCTGGAAGCACCGCATCGCGAGCCTGTCGGACCTGGTGCCCACGGCGCTGCTCATCGCGCTGGTGCTGGGCACCATCTACGCCGGCTGGGCCACGCCCACCGAGTCGGCCGCGCTGGGCGTGGCAGGCAGCCTGGTGCTGGCGCTGGCGGACCGCAAGCTCAAGTGGAAGATGCTGGCCGAGTCGATGCGCGCCACCGCGCGCACCACCTCGATGATCGCGCTGATCCTGTTCGGCGCGTACTTCCTGAACTACATCCTGTCGTCGCTGGGCATTCCGCAGATGCTCGCGAAGTTCCTGACCGGGCTGCCGTTCCCGGGCTGGGTGATCATGCTGGTGATCATCGGCTTCTACCTGGCGCTGGGCACCTTCATGGAAGGCATGTCGATGGTGATCACCACCATTCCGCTGCTGTTCCCGGTGGTCACGGCGCTCGGCTACGACCCGATCTGGTTCGGCGTGGTGATCACCATGCTGGTCGAGATCGCCATGATCAGCCCGCCCGACGGCACCGTGCTCTATGTGCTGCAGGGCATGCGGCGGCAGCCCGGCCCCATCACCGACGTCTTTGCCGGCGTGCTGCCCTTCATGTTCGTCTACATGCTCGCGATCATCGTGCTGATGGTGTTCCCCGCCATCGCGCTGTGGCTGCCGGCCTATCTCATGTGACCCCCACCAGTTCGCGGAGCCTTTCCATGTCATTGACCCTTTCCTTCGCCTGCGAAAGCGTGGCGGCCGACGGCACGCGCTCGGTCCAACTGCTTTCGGTGCCGCCGCGCCAGCTCGTGATTGCCGGCTGGACCGGCCGCGACGCCGCTGCCATTGCCCACCACATCGAGGAGCTCGAGGCCATCGGCGTGCCGCGGCCGTCGAGCGTGCCGCTGTACTACCGCGTGAGCGCCGGGCTGCTCACGCAATCGGCCGCCATCGAGGCGCTCGGCGCGCAGAGCTCGGGCGAAGCCGAGCCGATGCTCTTTTGCGCCGCCGGCGAGTGGTGGCTCACCGTGGCCTCCGACCACACCGACCGCCGCGTCGAAACCTATTCGGTCGCCGTGTCCAAGCAGATGTGCGCCAAGCCGGTCGCCACCACCGCCTGGCGCTGGCGCGACGTGGCGCCCTACCAGGATGAACTGCAGCTGCGCTCGCGCATCCTGGAGGAGGGCCGGTGGATCGACTACCAGCAGGGCACCTTCGCCTCGATCCGCCCGCTGGCGGCGCTGCGCGATGGCATCTACCAGGCCGAGGGCGGCGACGAAGGCCGCTTCATGACCTGCGGCACGCTCGGCGCCATTCCCAACGGCAAGGGCGAGGGCATCCGCCCGGCCACCGAGATGGAGCTCGAGATCCACGACCCGCGCCTGAAGCGCAGCATCGTGCACCGCTACGCCGTGCAGGCGCTCGAGGTGGTCGCGTGACGGCCGCCACCAGCATGGACATCGCCACGCTGCGCGGGCGCATCGCGCGCGGCGAAGCGTCGCACGAGGCCGTCGTGGCACGCGCGCTCGAAGACTCCGAAACACCGGCCGCACGGCACGTGTTCACGAAGCGCTACGCGCAAGCGGCGCTGGCCGCGGCGCGCCATGCCGATGCGGCGCAGCGCGCCGGCGTCGCACTGCCCGCGCTGGCCGGACTCCCCGTCACGGTGAAAGACCTCTACGACGTGGCCGGCGAAACCACCATGGCCGGCTCGATCGTGTGCGAGGGCGAGCCCGCGGCCTTGGCCGATGCCGTTGCCGTGGCCCGCCTGCGCAGCACCGGCGCGGCGATCATCGGCAAGACCAACATGACCGAGTTCGCCTTTTCCGGTGTCGGCATCAACCCGCACCACGGCACGCCGCGCAATCCCGCGGATGCCGCCGTGGCGCGCATCCCCGGCGGTTCGTCGTCGGGTGCCGCGGTGTCGGTCGCACTGGGCCTTGCCGTGGCGGCCCTGGGCTCCGACACCGGCGGCTCCATCCGCATCCCTGCGGCACTGTGCGGCCTCGTCGGCTTCAAGAGCACCCAGGCTCGGGTGCCGCGCACCGGCGCCTTCGAACTGGCGCGTTCGCTCGATACCGTCTGCGCCATGACGCGCAGCGTGGCCGATTGCCTTGTCGTCGATGCCGCCATTGCCGGCACGCCGCTCGCGGTGCGCCGGCGTACGCTGCAGGGCCTGCGGCTGGCCGTGCCGCGCACGCTGATGTTCGACGGCATCGAGCCGGCCGTGGCGCAGGCCTTCGATCGTGCGGTGAGTGCGCTGTCGGCGGCGGGCGCCATCGTGGTCGACGTCACGCTCAGCGAACTGGCCGAGATCGCCGGGATCAACGCGCCGGGCGGCTTCTCGCCCGTCGAGGCATCGGCCGTGCATCGCGCGCGCATCGGTGCGCAGCGCGAGCGCTTCGATCCGCGGGTTGCGGCCCGTGTGGACCTTGGCATGTCGGTCGGCGCCGCCGACTACCTCCTGATGCAGGACCGCCGCCGCGAGTGGATCGGCCGCGTCGAAGCAGCGCTCGAAGGCTTCGACGCCTTGCTCTGCCCCACCGTGCCGATCGTCGCGCCGGCCATCGACGCGCTCGCGGCCGACGCCGAATTCTTCAAGGCCAACGGCCTGCTGCTGCGCAATACCTTCGCCATCAACTTCCTCGACGGCTGCGCCTTCAGCCTGCCGTGCCATCGCGAAGGTGAACTGCCGGTGGGGCTGATGCTTTCTTCTGTGCGCGGGGACGATGCGCGGCTGGCGGCGGTTGCGCTGGCGGTGGAGGAGGCGTGGGGCGACTGCTGATGTCCTGAGCTCAGGTACCGGGCCTGGATCTCATCGCCCCCCGCAGGCACAGGCAAAGGCAAAGGCGAAGGCGAAGGCGCGGCCGAATTCCGTGTCGTGTTACGTGGTACGTGATCCCCCACGTAACGTAGCAACAGCCAAAAAGCTTGGGTGCCTGTGACGAACGGCGCTGGTTCCTCCGCACGCATGAATTGCTAAAAAGCCTTTCGAATCAATGGCTTGCGATCAATCGCGAGAAGCTTCTCCGGAGTGGAAGGGCAGTGGCATGCATGTTGCCACTTGTGACCATCCAATCAACGAGGAGGCCTCTCACATGACCGCGTCGCAGACATCGATTCCATCCACTTCCGGAGCCGTCAACAACGACGTGATGCCGGTGGTCATCGCCCAAGCCACGGTGACTCCCATCGCTCCGATGGGATCAGCAGCAGTGCCGCCGGTCGCCTCCTCCGGGCCCTCCAGCATCGGATCGCTTTCCAATGCCACTCCGGGCACCGCGCTGATTCGCGACGGCGTCCGGATTCCCGTGGACGGCAGCCACGCCCTTCTCACCGGCGACCGCGTACTGGTACCCGAAGGTGGCCAGGCCGAGGTGCTGTTTCCTGGTTCGCCTTCCAACAAGGCGCCGTTGGCCGGCGTCTTTACCGGCGGCACAGACGCAACGCTCGGATCGACCAAGCTGCCGGGCGGCCTCGAGCAGGTGAACGTCGACGTTGCCTCGGGCGACCTCAAGATCACGCCGCCCGACAACGATGCCGACGCGGCAGCTGTTGCCGTCACGAAGGCGCACACCGGTGCAGCCGGTATCGGCCTGGGTGAATTCGCCCTCGGCGCACTCGGCGCAGTCGCGCTCGGCGCGGCATTGGGCGGTGGCGGCGGCAGCGACGGAGGAACGGTTCCGTTCTTCCTTGGCAGCGGCGCCGGTACGGGGGGCGGTCTTGACGACGGTGATAGCGATAGCGACAGTGATGCGGACGCTGATGCTGATGCTGATGCTGATGCTGATGCCGATGCCGATGCCGATGCCGATGCTGATGCTGATGCTGATGCTGATGCTGACGCGGATGCTGACGCAGATGCCGATGCCGATGCCGATGCCGATGCCGATGCCGATGCCGATGCAGACGCGGATGCCGACGCTGACGCTGACGCCGACGCTGACGCTGACGCTGACGCTGACGCTGATGCCGATGCCGATGCCGATGCCGATGCAGACGCGGATGCTGACGCTGACGCTGACGCTGACGCCGACGCCGACGCTGATGCTGATGCTGATGCTGATGCTGATGCTGATGCTGATGCTGATGCCGATGCCGATGCCGATGCCGATGCCGATGCCGATGCAGACGCGGATGCCGACGCTGACGCTGACGCTGACGCTGACGCTGACGCTGATGCTGATGCTGACGCTGACGCTGACGCTGACGCTGATGCTGATGCTGATGCTGATGCTGATGCTGATGCTGATGCTGATGCTGATGCTGACGCCGACGCCGACGCCGACGCCGATGCGGACGCTGACGCCGACGCCGACGCCGATGCCGATGCCGATGCCGATGCCGATGCCGACGCAGACGCAGACGGCGATCACCTGCTCGATCCGGGCGATGACCTCACCGGTGGCTTGATCGGCTCGACCGACGACAACCTGGGCCTGGGTGGTTCACTCACGCCGGTGCCGGGCGTCATCGACGGCGCGACCGACCTGGTCGATGACATCGTGTCCCCGATCCTGGGCGAAGAGTTCACACGGGACGATCCGAATCAGTTCGATCCGGTGGACAACTTCACTGAAACCGTGGTCGACAGCGTGGACGGCGTGGCAGGTCCCATCGTCGACGCCCTGCTGGGCGAAGGCGCCACCGATGCACTGGTCGGCCAGGTCGACCACGTCACCGATGCACTTCAGAATGGCCTGGACAACCTGGTCGGCGAGAACGGCATCCTGAGCGGTGCGACCACGGCGCTCGGCCTCGATGGCGTCATTGATGATCTCGTGGGCGACGGCGGTGTGGTCGGCGACCTCGTCGAAGGCGTGCTTGGCCAGGACAGCCTACTCAGCGGCCTGATGGACGATGGCGGGCTGGTGGGCGAGCTCCTCGCCGAAGACGGCCTGGTCGGCAACCTCCTGGGTGAAGACAGCGCCGTCGGCGGGCTGCTCGGCAACGCGCTGAGCGACGAAGGCATCGTTGGCGGACTCCTGGGCGACGACGGCGTGCTGGGCGGACTGCTTGGCGGCCCGCTGGGCGAAGAGGGCCTGCTCGGTGGATTGCTCGGCGGCGACGGTGCGCTCGGTGGCCTCCTTGGCGACGGCTTGGTCGGTGGCATGCTGGGCGGAGAGGGCACGCTGGCCGGCCTGCTGGGCAGCGAAGGCCTGACGGGCGGACTGCTGGGCCAGGACGGCGTGGTGGACAACCTGCTCGGCGCGGACGGCGTCGTGGGCGGCCTGATTGAAGGCAGCCCGCTCGGTGGCCTGTTGGGCGGCGAAGACGGCCTGCTCGGTGGCCTGACCGACGGCGTGCTGGGTGACGGCGGCCTGCTGGGCAATGTGCTTGGCGACGATGGCGTGCTTGGCGGTCTGTTGAGCGAAGACGGGCTCTTGGGCAACCTGCTCGGCGGTGATCTCCTGGGCGGCGACTTGCTCGGCGGCGATCTGCTCGATGGCGTGCTCGGCGAGGACGGCCTTGTCGGCAACCTGCTCGGTGGCGATCTCCTGGGCGGCGACTTGCTCGGCGGCGATCTGCTCGACGGCGTGCTCGGCGAGGACGGCCTTGTCGGCAACCTGCTCGGTGGCGATCTCCTGGGCGGCGACTTGCTCGGCGGCGATCTGCTCGATGGCGTGCTGGGCGAAGACGGCCTTGTCGGTAACCTGCTTGGTGGCGATCTGCTGGGCGGTGACCTGCTCGGCGGTGATCTGCTCGACGGCGTGCTGGGCGAGGACGGCCTTGTCGGCAACTTGCTCGGCGGTGACCTCTTGGGTGGCGATCTGCTCGACGGCGTGCTGGGTGAAGACGGCCTGATCGGCAACCTGCTCGGCGGCGATCTCCTGGGCGGTGATCTGCTCGGCGGTGATCTGCTCGACGGCGTGCTCGGCGAGGACGGCCTTGTCGGCAACCTGCTCGGCGGTGACCTCTTGGGTGGCGATCTGCTCGGCGGTGATCTGCTCGACGGCGTGCTGGGTGAAGACGGCCTCGTCGGCAACCTGCTTGGCGGTGACCTCTTGGGCGGTGACCTCCTCGGCGGCGATCTGCTCGATGGCGTGCTGGGCGAAGACGGCCTCGTCGACAACCTGCTCGGTGGCGATCTCCTGGGTGGTGACCTGCTCGGCGGTGACCTGCTGGGTGGCGTGCTGGGCGAGGACGGCCTGGTCGACAACCTGCTCGGTGGCGACCTCCTTGGCGGGGATCTGCTCGGCGGTGACCTGCTGGGTGGCGTGCTGGGCGAGGACGGCCTGGTCGGCAACCTGCTCGGCGGCGACCTCCTGGGAGGGACCATCGCTCCGATCACCAGTCAGGTCGATCAAGGGCTTGGCGGCAGCGGAACGCCGGTTGCCAGCATCCTGGACAGCCTGCTGGGTTGATCCGGTCAGCGTCCTCCCTCGCGAGGACGGTGAATGCCGAAAAGGGACAGGCCTTCGTGGCCTGTCCCGAACACGTCGGTATGGGTTTGACGCAGGGCCCATGCCAGGACCTTCCTGGTCCAGGGCCCCTCAGACCCCTTCGATGATCCGCAGATCCCTCTCGGCCCCGTCGCCCAACGCGGCAAGCGCGGCTTGGTAGTCGGGGCTGTCATGCACGGCTCTGGCCTGCTCGACGCTGTCGAACTCGATCAACACGGTGCGTTCGGGCAAACCGTACTCGTAGACCTTGGCCGGCAGGCCGCGCGCGAGAAAGCGCCCGCCGCCGGCAGTGATTGCCGGGCCGGCCAGTTTCGCGTAGGCCGCGAGCTTGTCGGCGTCGTTGACGGCACGGTACGCGCTGACCCAATAGGCTTTTGCCATGGTGATTTCTTCTTTCTGTTGCTGAGCGAACAATATAGCCGGCGTTTGCCCGCGCTCGCCCAGCCTTGGCGTTCGGCCCGAACCCTCAGGCCTGCTTGCGCATCGCGAAGCAAGCTCCTGCAACCAGTATGAAGGCCCCGATGATGACCTTCTGCCAGGTGCTCGGTACACCCGCCAGAATCAGCACGTTGTTGATCAGCGTGACCAGCACCACGCCGAGCAGCGTGCCGCCCACGGTGCCGCTGCCGCCCGTGATGCGCGCGCCGCCGAGGATCACGGCGGCGATCACGTCCAGTTCGTTGCCCACCAGGTCGAAAGGGTTGGCCAGCCGTGTGCTCGACACGTGCACCATGCCCGCGAGGCCCGACAGGAATCCTGCATAGGCGAACACGAAGACGTGCACCGTGCGCAGGTTGTAGCCCAGCCGCTCCGCGATCGCCAGGCTGCCGCCGATGGCATACACGGCGCGGCCGATCAGCGTGCGGTTCAGCAGCCACCAGGTCAGCACCGCCGCGCCGGCCAGCACCAGCACGGTCGCCGGCAGCACCGCGTGCAGGCCCTGCGGCGTGTCGAAGCGCCAGAGCGCGAGCTTGCCGAAGGTGTCCATCGGCAGCGGCACGTTCATGAAGAACACGGTGCCGACAAAAGTCAGCAGGATGCCGCGGTACAGGTACTGCGTGCCGATGGTCACGATCAGCGAGGGCGCCTTGAGCCAATGCACCAGCAGGCCGTTGAGCACACCCAGCAATGCGCCGCTTGCCGCGCCCGCCACCAGAAGCAGCGCGATCGGCGCTTCCGGAAAGTAGTTCAGCACGAGCTTGGTGATGCTGTACATCGTGAGCGCGGCAATCGCCGCAAACGACACGTCGATGCCGCCCGCGGCCAGCACGATCAGCACGCCGAGCGCAAACAGGCCCAGCACCGTGCAGGCGCGCACGATGTCGAACAGCACCGGCAACTGGAAGAAGCTGGGGTTGATCGCGCCCACCACCAGGCTCACCAGAACGATCAACGCCAGCGTGAAGACCGAGGGGCGCTGCGCGAGCCAGTGGCGCCAGGACGTGTGCGTGCGGGGCGTGGGGGCCGTGGGCACAGCGGTGGTGTGCGCTTGCATGGTGGAAGCCATCATGAGAATGCGGGAGAGGGTGTGTCGGAAACCAGCGCGCGGTACAGCGCGCTTTCGGCCAGCCCCTGCGCGTCGAAGTCGTGGGCAATGCGGCCCTTGCGCATCAGCAGGATGCGGTCGCAGTTCTGCAGCAGCTCCTGCAGGTCGTCGCTGACCAGGATGACGCCCAGTCCCTGCTCGGCCAGCCGTTGCACGATGCGGTAGATGGTGTCCTTCGAGCCGACGTCCACGCCCACTGTGGGGCCGTGCAGGATCAGCACCCGCGGGCCGATGGCGAGCCAGCGCCCGATCAGCACGCGCTGCTGGTTGCCGCCCGAGAGAGACTGCACCGGCCGGTCCACGTCGGGCGTGGCGATCTGCAGCTGCGACACGGTGCGTTCGGCCAGCGCCTGGCACTGCCGCGCATCGAGCGCGCCGAAGCGGCCGCGCAGGCGGCTGAGCACGGCCGTGACGATGTTGTCGCGGATCGGCTTGTCCAGAAAAAGGCCTTCGCTGAGCCGGTCTTCGGGCACATAGCCGATGCCGTGGCGGATGCCGTCGGCCGGCGTCTTCAGCGTGACTTCCTTTGCTGCGAGCAAGATGCGGCCGCGGTCTGCGCCCTGCACGCCCGCGAGCGCCATGGCCAGCTCATTGCGCCCTGAATCGAGCAGCCCGGTGATCCCCAGGATCTCGCCCTTGTGCAGCGTGAAGCCCACGTCGCTGAACTGCGTGCCGCGGCCCAGCGCCTCGACCTGCAGCAGCGTGTCGCCGTCGTGCGAGCGGTGGCGGTAGCGTGCGCCGTCGAGCTGCTTGCCGGTCATCCAGTGCGAGAGCTCGGCCTTGGTGAAGCCCTTGATCGGACCCTGTGCGACCTTGGTGCCGTCGCGGAACACGATGGCCTGGCCGCCCATGGCCATGCACTCGTCGAGCTTGTGGCTCACGAACAGCACCGCCACGCCCTGCGCGCGCAAGCCCTCGACCACGTGCACGAGGTTGTCCACCTCCTTCTGCGTGAGCGAGGTGGTGGGTTCGTCCATGATGACCATGCGCGCGCGCGTGGCCACGGCGCGCGCAATGGCCACCAGCTGGCGCGTGGCAATCGGCAGTTCGTCGACGCGGCGCGCCAGGAAGGCGGCATCGGTCGGCAGCTTCACCGTTTCCAGCGCGCGCACGGCCGTGGCCGCCACCGCCTTGCGGTCGAAACGGCGCGCCAGCTTGCCGCCGGTGTTCACCAGCTGTTCGCTGAGCGCGACGTTCTCCGCCACGCTCATGTTCGGCAACAGGGACAGGTCCTGGTAGACCGTCTCGATGCCGAGCGTGAGCGCCTCCAACGGCGACAGCGCATCGTGCGGCCTGCCGTCGACCACGATGCGGCCCTGGCTCGGCGGCTGCGCGCCGGAGATGATCTTGATCAGCGTGCTCTTGCCGCAACCGTTCTCGCCGAGCAGGTGGTAGATCTCGCCGGCCTCGATCGTCAGGTCGATGCCGCGCAGCGCGTGCACGCCCGCGAAGCGCTTGTGCACGTCCTGCACTTCGAGGAAGACGCGGCGTCCCGCCGGCGCGGCCGGGAAATGCGGGGCGGGCGTGGAGAGCGCTGCAAGGGTCATGGTTCGCAGGCTCAGAAGGCGTACTTCTTGTAGTTCTGCTTGTCGACCTCGACCCAGGCCTGGCCCGTGACGACGATGCCCACGCCCGGTCCCTTCTTGACCGAGACCTTGTTGTAGCCCGGCACGCCCATGTCGGCGCCGTCGGTGATGGTCTTGCCGTCGATCAGCATCTTGGCCGCCTTGTTCATGACAAGGCCGGCGTCCTTCGGATCCCAGAAGGCGATGCCGCCGACCGCGCCCGACTCGAGGAACTTGGCTGCCTCGCTCGGCAGGCCCGTGCCGAACACACAGACCTTGCCCTGCAGGCCGGCTTCTTCCACGGCGCGGCCGATGCCCAGCACGTCGAGCGACGACGAGCCCTGGAAGCCCTTCAGGTCGGGGTGCTTGCGCAGCATTTCCTTGGCCTTGCCGTAGGCCTTCTCGGCGTCGTTGAGCGATTCGTTCTTGGCATCGACCAGCGTCATCTTGGGGTACTTCTTCGCGTTCGAGGCGCCGCCGTCGGCCCACTGCACCTGCGACTGGCTGCCCAGGGAGCCGACCAGCGAGGTCCACTTGCCCTGCTGGCCCATGCAGGCCGCGAGGCGCTCGTTGATGCGCGCGCCGTAGGCCGTGTTGTCGAAGGCCTCGATGTCCACCATCGTGTTCTTCTGGTTGTCGGCTTCGTGCGTCACCACCTTGATGCCGCGCTCCATCGCACGCTTGAGCACCGGCTCCAGCGTGGGCGGGTCCATCGAAACCACGGCGATCGCGTCGACCTTCCTGGCCACCAGGTCTTCCACCAGGCGCTGCTGCTGCGCGGCGTCCGACTGGGCCGGGCCGATCTGGCGCGTGGCCACGCCGGGCGTGCTCGCGCCGAATTCCTTCACGCCCACTTCCATGCGGTTGAACCAGCTGATGCCGGTGATCTTGACCACGGTGACGATGTCTTGCGGCTTGCCTTGCGCATGCAGCGCCGAGGCGAAAGCCACGGCGGTGAGTGCGAGCACGGTGCAGGCGATCTTGGTTTTCTTCAGCATTGTGTTGTCTCCTAGCCCTCGGGATTTCTTTGCGTCACGCCAGGAGGGAGCTGGTGCGGCGGTGCGCTGGAGCGCGTGGTGGAAAGAAAGACGCGCAGGTCCTGCAGGCCGAAGCGCCCGTACGCCAGGAAGAACAGCAGCAGCAGGCCCCAGGCGCAGTCGCGGAAGAAGTTGGAAATGCCCAGCAGGTTGAAGGTGCTCGACAGCAGTTGCAGCGCCACCGCCGAGAAGAACAGGCACACCATGCGTCCATAGCCGCCCTGCGGCCGCACGCCTGCCATCACCGTGATGAGGATGGCGATCAGCAGGTAGGAGTTGCCGTAGTCCGACTTCACGCTCGCGGTGCGCGCGGCGATGATCACGCCGGCCACGGCCGCGAGAAACCCGCACAGCGCATAGGTCGCGATCAGCATGCGGGCCTGCGAGATGCCCGCGTAGCGCGCCGCCTTGGCGTTGGTGCCGAGCAGGAACAGGCGGATGCCGAACGGGCTCTGCCGCAGCAGCCAGCCGACGGCCAGCAGCATCACGAGGAAGATCAGGAACGGAATCGGCACGCCCAGCACCATCTCGTTGCCGATGGCGGAGAGCGCCTCGGCATCGCCCACGCGCAGGCTGGAGCCACCCGTCAGCACCACGGCCAGGCCGGTGTAGAGCAGCTGCGTGCCCAGCGTGCAGAGGATCGGCGTGAGTCCTGCCTTCGCGATGAGCACGCCGTTGAGCAGCCCGCCGGCCAGGCCCACCGCCAGCGCGATGGCGGCGAACCAGCCGGTGTAGAGCCAGGGCGATGCATCGGGCGCGGCCAGTTGCGGTGCGAGCGTGGCGGCCACCACGCCGGCCAGGTTGGCCAGCGCCACGCCCGACAGGTCGATGCCGCCGTTGCCCGAGATCATCGACAGCGCCACGCCCACGGCCAGCAGGCCCAGTTCGGGCAACTGGCCGCCCATGGACTGGAAGTTGTAGACGTCGAGAAAGTCGCCCCTGGAGAGCACCGTCGCCACCACGAGGATGAGGACGTTGATGCCGACCAGGAAGTTGAGTTCGCGGTCCGAGAACTTGAGCTTCATGAGAGAGAGTCCTGTCAGGCGGCGCGGGCCAGCAGCGCATCGACCTCGGCGCGCGTGGGCATCGAGGGCGCCGTGCCGGCACGCGTCACCGAGATGGCCGCGACCGCCGCGCCGAAACGCGCCGCCTCGCGAGCGGTGGCACCTTCGGCCAGCGCGGCCGCAAAGCCGCCGTTGAAGGCGTCGCCCGCGCCGGCGGTTTCCTTCACCGCACCGGCGTGGAATACCGGAATGTGCTCGGAGCCGCCGGCGCTGTGCAGCAGGGCGCCCTTGTCGCCGAGCGTGATGAGCGCGCAGCCCACGCCCTTGGCCAGGAAGAAGTCGCCCACACGGCGCGCGTCCTCGATGTTTTCGACGGGCATGCCGCTCAGGGCCGCGGCCTCGTGCTCGTTGGGCGTGATGTAGTCGCACAGCGCATAGAGCGCGTCGTCGAAGGGCAGGGCGGGCGCGGGGTTGAACACCGTGACCGTTCCGGCTTCGCGCGCAATCTCCAGCCCGCGCCGCGCGGCGGCGGCCGGCTGCTCGAGCTGGGTGACGAACACACGCGCGCCGCGGATCGCATCGGCTGCCGCATCCACGTCGGCCGCATCGATCAGCGTGGCCGCGCCCGGAACCACGATGATCGCGTTGTCGCCGGTGACTTCATGCACGTAGATGAACGCCGCGCCGGTCGGCTGTGCCGTCACCTGCGGCGCGCGCGGCGTGATGCCTTCGCGCGACCACAGGGCGAGCGCGTCGTTGCCGAAGGCGTCCTGCCCCAGCTTGGAGATGAACGTCACGCCGGCACCCGCACGCGCGGCCGCCACGGCCTGGTTCGACCCCTTGCCGCCCGGGCCCATCGCGAAGCCCGAGCCGGCGATGGTCTGGCCCACGCCCGGAAGGCGGGATGCGCGAAACGCAAGGTCGGCGACGAAGATGCCGAGCACGGCCACACCGTGCTGCCTGGAAGTGACGACGCTCATGGGGTCAGTCCTGCGGCGCGAGCACGCCCTTTTTGAAGATGAAGCAGCCGTAGAAGCGGCGCTCGCCGGTGGCGATCACGCAGTAGGCGCGGCGCGCGGCTTCGTAGAAGGCGAAGCGTTCGATCGAGCCCAGCGGGCGCACGCGGCCCTCGGCGGTGTCGATCTCGCGTTGCATCTCCTGCTGCACCGGCGGGATCTCGTGCGGCTGGCCCATGACTTCCATCCGGCGCGCCGGATGGTCCACGGCGTTGTCGAGCGGCAGCACCGAAAGAATGGCGCGCGCCGCCTCGGTGGTGCCCACGCCATCGATGCGCAGCAGCCGTCCCAGCGTGGTCTGGCGCGCGACCGAATCGGCCGGAAAGTTGGCGTCGCACAGCACCAATTCGTCGCCGTGGCCCATGGCGCGCAAGGCGTACAGCACGTCGGCATTGAGCAGCGGATGGATGGACTTCAGCATGCGTACTCCTGGGATGGGAACAGTTCGGTTGGCCGCGATCTTAGGGAAAGAAAACGTTTGCGCAAACGTTTGCTATTCGGGGATTTCCCTTGGTTTCCAAAGTTCTGCCGGGATGGCCCATGTTCATTCGCCATAGGGAATCCAGATGTTTTTGACCTGCGTGGCATGCCGCAGGAACAGCGGGCCTTCGGCCGCCGCGCCGTCGTGCCAGTCGGTGGCCAGGCCGTGATCGGCCAGCGTGCGCTTGAGGTTGCCGGCCGACAGCCGCTCGGCAAGGCGCGAAAGATCCTTCGCGCCGAAAGCCCACAGCGCATCGACGTCGTCGTGCTCGGCCAGCGTCTGCGCGAGGCCGGCGGCGGGGCCGGTCACGAGGTTGACCACGCCGGCGGGCAGGTCGGAGGTTTCGAGCACCTGATAGAAATCGGTGGCGATCAGCGGATGCTTCTCGCTCGGCACGATCACCGTGCGGTTGCCCATGGCGAGCAGCGGCGCGAGCAGGCTCACGAAGGACAGCAGCGGCGCCTCGTCGGGACACACCACGCCGACCACGCCAATGGCCTCGACGGTAGCGAGCGCCACGCCGCGCAGCGGCGGCACATGCACCCGTGCCCTCGTATTTGTCGGCCCACGCACCGTAGGCAAAGAGGCGGCTCACGGCGGCGTCGACTTCGGCCTGCGCGGCGCGCGCGGCCACGCCCGTCAGACTCGTGAGACGCGCGGCGAATTCGCCGGCGCGCGCCGAGAGGTTTTCGGCCAGGTAGTAGAGCGCCTGGGCGCGGCGGTGCGGCGTGGCGCTCGACCAGCCCGCGGCGGCGCGTGCGGCGGCCACGGCGTTGCGGATGTCCTTGCGGTTGCCGGTGCCCACCTCGCCGAGCCGTTGGCCGGCGGCGGAGAACACCGGCTGCGACTGCTCGCCATCGGGGCGCACCTGCTTGCCGCCGATGAACAGCTTGGCCGTGCGGTCGATGGTCGGAAGCGCGCCAGTGGCCGGTGCCTTATCGGCTTCGTCTGCCGCTGGGGCAGGCGCTGCTGCCGAACGCGGCTTGCGCCCGGCCCATGCGCGCGGCTTCAGGTATTCGTAGCAGCCTTCGCGGCCGCCTTCGCGGCCGTAGCCCGATTCGCGGTAGCCGCCGAAGCCCACGCCCGCATCGAACAGGTTGGTTGCATTGACCCACACCACGCCGGCCTGCAACTGCGGCGCGATGCCCAGCGCAAGGCCGATGGTCTCGCTCCACACGCTGGCCGCGAGCCCGTAGCGCGTGTTGTTGGCCAGCGCCACGGCCTCGTCGGGCGTGCGGAAGGTCATGGCCACCAGCACCGGCCCGAAGATCTCTTCGGTCGCAACGGTGGACGCCGGATGCACGCCCGTCAGCAGCGTGGGTGGAAAGAAGCTGCCGCCCGCCGGCAGCGCGCCCGGCGGCTGGTAGCAGGCCGCGCCTTCGCGCACGCCCGTGGCCACCAGCGAACGCACGCGCTCGAGCTGCGAGGGGTCGATCAGGCTGCCGATGTCGATCGCCTTGTCAAGCGGCAGGCCCACGCGCAGGCTCTGCATGCGGCGCTTGAGGCGTTCGATGAAGTCGGCCGCAATGCCTTCCTGCAGCAGCAGCCGCGAGCCGGCGCAGCACACCTGGCCCTGGTTGAACCAGATGGCGTCGACCACGCCTTCCACGGCGGCATCGATGTCGGCGTCGTCGAACACGATGAAGGGCGACTTGCCGCCCAGCTCCAGCGTGAGCGACTTGCCCGAGCCCGCGGTGGCCTCGCGGATCAGGCGACCCACGTCGGTCGAGCCGGTGAAGGCGATCTTGTCGACGCCTTCGTGCGCCACCAGCGCCGCACCCGTGGCGCCGTCGCCGGTCACCACGTTCAGCACGCCCGCGGGCAGGCCGGCCTCTGCGGCGAGCTCGGCGAACAGCAGCGCGCTGAGCGGCGTGAACTCCGCAGGCTTGAGCACCACCGTGTTGCCCAGCGCGAGCGCGGGTGCGATCTTCCAGGCCAGCATCAGCAGCGGGAAGTTCCAGGGAATGATCTGGCCGATCACGCCCAGCGGCACCTGGTCGGCGAACTCGCGCTCCTGCAGCTGGGCCCAGCCTGCATGGTGATAGAAGTGGCGCACCACCAGCGGCACGTCGAGATCGCGCGTCTCGCGGATCGGCTTGCCGTTGTCCAGCGCCTCGACCACCGCGAGCAGCCGCGCATGGCGCTGCACCATGCGCGCCAGGGCGTACAGGTGCCGTGCCCGGCCATGGCCGCCGAGCGCCAGCCAGCCCGGCTGCGCGGCGCGCGCCGCGGCAACGGCGGCGTCCACGTCCTGCGCCGATCCTTGTGCGATGCGGGCGAGCCGCCGGCCGGTGGCCGGCTCGGCGGTATCGAAATGCGCGCTGGCCGAAGCGGCGGTGAAGCGCCCGCCGATGAAGTGGCCGAAGCCCTCCGCATGGCGCGAGAGCCATTGGCGAGCGTCGGTGTCGCTCTCTGGCGCGGGGCCGTAGTCCATGGTGTCGAAATAGCGTGCGACGCTGCTGTTGCTGCTCATCGGGTCATCCGATCGGGTGGCGGTGGAAGGCCGAGTAGCGGCCCGTGACGTGGTGCTCCAGCTGGCGCTCGATGTCGGCCAGCAGGGTGGAGGCGCCGATGCGGAACAGCTCGGGCTCGAGCCAGGCGCGGCCCAGTTCTTCCTTCATGAGCACCTGGTAGTCGAGCGCGGTCTTGGCCGTGGAGACACCGCCGGCCGGCTTGTAGCCCACGCGAAAACCCGTGCGGGCTTCGTACTCGCGGATCATGCGCAGCATCACCAGCGTGACCAGCGGCGTGGCGTTCACGCCCTCCTTGCCGGTGGAGGTCTTGATGAAATCGGCGCCGGCCATCATGCAGACCATCGAGGCCTTGGCCACGTTTCGCAGCGTCTTGAGTTCGCCCGTCGCGAGGATGGCCTTCACATGTGCATCGCCAGCGGCAAGGCGGAAGTCGCGCATCTCGTCGTAGAGCTTGTGCCACTGGCCGGTGAGCACATGTTCGCGCGTGATGACGATGTCGATCTCGGCCGCGCCGTCGCGCACCGAGGCTTCGATCTCTTTCAACTTGAGCTCGTGCGGAATCAGCCCGGCCGGAAAGCCCGTGGACACCGCCGCCACCGGAATGCCGCTGCCCGCGAGCGCATCGACGGCCGTGGCCACGAAGCGGTGATAGACGCAGACCGCGCCGGCATGCAGCGTGCGGTCCGCAAAGCCCAGAGCGGCCAGCAGGTCGGGGCGCACGGGGGTCACTGCCTTGGCGCACAGCCTGCGCACGCGCTCGGCCGTGTCGTCGCCATTGAGCGTGGTCAGGTCGATGCAGCTGATGGCCTTGAGCAGCCAGCCGGCCTGCGCATCCTTCTTGACCGAGCGGCGGCCGGGCAGCGTGGCCACGCGGCGTTCGGCGGCCGAGAGATTGATGCGGATGTTGTCGAACCAGCCGGCATCGAAGGGCTGCGCGGTGTTGCGCGCGATGGCGTGCGGCTTGCTGTCGGGCGCCGCGGCGGCGACCGCCGGAACAGGGCGCGAACGCACCGCGCCGCTGGCGCGAACGAGAGAAGTGGAATTCATGGAGTGAAGAGCACCGGGGCGGGCAGGCGCCGCATGAGCGGCAGGCAGGCAATGGGCATGTCTTTGTCTCCGGTCGTTGTGCATGCCGTCGTGCGGGGCCGGCGGCATATCGGCGTTAATGTTATTTCAATAACATTTGATCGTGCAAGATGTTTTTCAAATAACATTTTTGATGCCTGATACTCGGGCTTGTGGACCAGAGGAACAACAACATGCGAAAGACCGCCGGTGCCGAGGCCCGGGCCTTGCGCCTTGCCAAGATGCAGGAACTCGTCGAGACCGGCGGACCGCTGCCGATCAAGCAGGCCGCCCAGCGGCTGGATGTGACCGAAATGACGATCCGCCGCGACCTGTCGGCGGCCATTTCGCCGCTCACCGCTCTCGGCGGCTATGTGCTCGCGGCCGCGCTGCCGGGCGGCGACCGGTACTCGCTCGACGAGGCCAGCGACCAGCATGCGGCGCACAAGCGCGTGGCTTGCCAGCGCGCCGCCGAATGGGTGGAGGCGCACGACAGCCTGTTCATCGACTGCGGCACCACCATGGTCCATTTCGCGGAAGCCTTGCCGCCCGACATGCCGCTGAGCGTGGTGTGTTACTCCACGAACATCGCGTCCATCCTGGGCCGCCGCCCGAACACGCAGTTGATGCTGATGGGCGGGCTGTACCACGCGTCGTCGGCCACCTTCTTTTCCGACGAGGGGCTGCAATATCTCAATCGATTGGGCGTGAACAAGGCTTTCATTTCAGCCGGTGGACTGGACCTGGAGCGGGGCGCGAGCTGCTCCAATTTCCACGAGGTGCCGGTGAAGCAGGCAGCGATCCGCAGCGCGTCGGAGAGCTTCCTGATCGTGGATGAAAGCAAGCTCAATCGCCTGCGGCCTGCCTTCTTCAGTCCGCTCGATGCGTTTGCGCGCATTGTGGTGGGCGGGGCGCCCGCACCGGGTTTGCGCAAGCAGTTCAAGGATCTGCCGATCGAGTTTGCGCGGCCTCCGGCTGTTTGAATCAAGGGCTTCCGTGCGCGCAGGGACGGCACGCCGGCCGCGTTCTCCCTGACACGCCATCGTTCAGCCGCGCCCGGCCTGTTTCAACGATGCGGCAACCAGCTCGACCATCCGCTTGCCGAGCACCGACGGCGCGAAGCCCTCGTGCGCGAGCGCAAAGATGCCCAGCAACGGACTGCCGACGATCGGCCGAATGTCCAGGTCGTCGCAGCGACAGGCGCGCGCCCGCGGCTCGGCGCAAGCCGCATCCGCGCAATTTCCAATCAGTCGGCTGCAGGCAACGCAGATTCCTCCGTCCACCGCGCATGCGAGGCGCTCAGGTGATGCAGCATCGCTGCCACCGCGGCCTGCGGATCCCGCGCTTCCAGCGCGCGGTAGATCGCCTCATGCTCGGCGAACGCCGCCTTCCACGCCTGCGAATTCTCGGTGCGCTCGCTCATGCGCGAGGAGATAGGGCTGTGCCGTCCATCGAAGAGTTCCCCGACCAGCCGCACGAGCACCGAGTTGCCCGTCATCTCGGCGATGGCGATGTGAAAGCGCCGGTCGTTCTCGATCTGCGCGCGGCCGTTCAGGCCGTCCTGGCGCATGCTTTCGAGCGAGGCCTTCACGCGCTCCAGGTGCTGCGGGTTCACGCGGGCCGAGGCCAGCGTGACGACCGAGCCTTCGAGCATCGCGCGCGCCTGGATCATTTCCGACGGGCTTTCGCCCACCGCCGGCGTGGCGCGCTCCGGCGCATCCTGCGACGCGCAGACATACACGCCTGAGCCCATCCGTATCTCGATGCGCCCGTCGATCTCCAGGGCGATCAGCGCTTCGCGCAGCGAAGGCCGCGACACACCCAGCTGCAGGGCCAGTTCCCGCTCCGGCGGCAAGCGCGCGCCTGCGGGCAGATCGCCGTTGCGGATGAAAGCCCGGATCTGGTCGGCGATCTGCTGGTAGAGCCGGCGGGTGTCGGCGGGTTTGGTGGGGGGAAACATGAGAAGAGCAGGCTGGCGATCTGGTCATGCCAGTTTGCCATCCCCTATGTAGTGATTGCTACTAATGAGCGGAATATTGCGGGAAAACCCGGAAAGGGTTTGTTCCGGTAGGGCCATTTTTGACGCTATGGCACAGTGGTTCCGCCAAATTGGTAAGGCCAAAAGAGATGGCAGTGTTCCATTCGACGAAACTGGAGAGTGCCAAACAGCATGAGACAACGCATCGACTCGCATCAGCACTTCTGGCGGCTCGCGCGCGGCGACTACGCGTGGCTGCGCGCCGATGTGCCCGCCCTGGCGCCGCTGGTGCGCGACTTTCTTCCCGAGCAACTCGCGCCCCTGCTGCAGGCGCACGGCGTGGAGCGGACCGTGCTGGTGCAGGCCGCCGACTCGGAAGCAGAAACCGGCTTCATGCTCGAACTGGCCAGCGCGCACGAGGTGGTGGGCGGCGTGGTCGGCTGGGTCGACCTGGGCAGTCCCCATGCCGCGGCCTCGCTCGAGCGCATGGCGCGACACCCCAAGTTCAAGGGCGTGCGGCCGATGCTGCAGGACCTGCCCGACGACGACTGGATCGCGCGCATCCCGCGCCCCGATGCCATTCAGGCGCTCCTGCGCCTGGGCCTGCGCTTCGATGCGCTGGTGAAGCCGCGGCACCTGTCCTCGCTGATCCGCTTCCTGAAACACTGGCCGGAGTTGCCCGTGGTGATCGACCATGCCGCCAAGCCGCCCGTGGGCGCGCACGGCAGCGAGGCCTTCGCGGCCTGGCGCAAGGACATGGCCGAGCTCGCCGCGCTGCCGCAGGTGTGCTGCAAGTTCTCCGGGCTTTGGGGCGAAGCGCCGCCATCGACGCATGGCGATGCCGACGCGGCGCTGCGCGCCGTGCGCCCGGTGTGGGAGCCGCTGCTCGATAGCTTCGGGCCCGCCCGCCTCATGTGGGGCAGCGACTGGCCGGTGCTCACCTTGGCCGGCGACTACGCGGGCTGGATCGCGGTCAGCGAGGCCTGCGTCGGCGGCCTGTCGGCCACCGAGCAATCGCACATCTGGCGCGGCACCGCGCAACGCTTCTACGGCATCTCGACGGACTGACCACGCATGCAACCCATCGTCACCATCCGCGACCTCTGCAAGTCCTTCGCCGGCGTGCGCGCACTCGACAAGGCGCAGTTCGACCTGCTGCCCGGCGAAGTGCATGCCCTGATGGGCGAGAACGGCGCGGGCAAGTCCACGCTCATGAAAGTGCTCGCGGGCGTCTACGAAAAGGATTCCGGTGACGTGCTGATCGACGGCCAGTCCGTGGACATCGCGAGCCCGCGCGCGGCGCAGGCGCTGGGCATCGGGATCATCCATCAGGAACTGAACCTGATGAACCACCTGAGCGCCGCGCAGAACATCTTCGTCGGCCGCGAGCCGCGCGGGCGCTTGGGCCTCTTCATCGACGAAGACGCGATGCGCGCCGAGGCCGAGCGCATCTTCGCGCGCATGAACCTGCGGCTCGATCCGCACACACCGGTCGGCGAGCTCACGGTGGCCAAGCAGCAGATGGTGGAGATCGCGAAGGCGCTCTCGTTCGACTCGCGCGTGCTCATCATGGACGAGCCCACCGCCGCGCTCAACAACGAAGAGGTGGCCGACCTGTTCCGCATCATCGGCCAGCTCAAGGCGCAGGGCGTGGCCATCGTCTACATCTCGCACAAGATGGACGAACTCAAGCGCATTGCCGACCGCGTGACCGTGATGCGCGACGGCCAGTACATCGCCACGGTGCCGATGGCCGACACGCCGATGGACATGCTGATCGCGATGATGGTGGGCCGCCAGCTCATCGAGGTGGAGAACGACTTTCCCGACACCTCGGGCAACGAGATCGTGCTCGAGGCCCGCGGCATCACGCGCGGCTCGATGGTTCGCGGCGCAAGCTTCGTGCTGCGCAAGGGCGAGATCCTGGGCTTTGCGGGGCTCATGGGCGCGGGCCGCACCGAGCTGGCGCGCGCGGTGTTCGGCGCCGATCCCATCGATGCGGGCGAGGTCCGCGTGCACGGAAAGAAGGTGTCGATCCGGTCGCCCGAAGATGCGGTGTCGCGCGGCATCGGCTACCTCTCCGAAGACCGCAAGCACTTCGGCCTGGCCACCGGCATGGACGTGGAGACCAACATCGCGCTGCCGAGCATGAAGAAGTTCCTGTCGATGGGCGTCTTCATCGACCAGGCCGCCATCGAGGCCGCGGGCGAGCGCTATGTGAAGCAGCTCGGCATCAAGACGCCTTCGGTGCGCCAGCAGGTGCGGCTGCTCTCGGGCGGCAACCAGCAGAAGATCGTCATCGCCAAGTGGCTGCTGCGCGACTGCAGCGTGCTTTTCTTCGACGAGCCCACGCGCGGCATCGACGTGGGCGCCAAGGCCGAGATCTACCGCCTGCTCAACGAACTGGCCGCGCAGGGCAAGGCCATCGTGATCATCTCTTCGGAGCTGCCCGAGATATTGCGCGTGAGCCATCGCGTGCTGGTGATGTGCGAAGGCCGCATCACCGGCGAACTGGCGGGGCGCGAAGCCTCGCAGGAAAAGATCATGCAGCTCGCCACCCTACGCGAAGCTGCCGCCGCCGCCTGACGACTGGAGACAACGCCTTGACAACCCCCACCGCTACCACCGCCTCCGCCGCACCGGGCTTCTCGCTGAAGGCGCGGCTCTTTCGTCCCGCCACGCGGCAGAAGCTGCTGGCCTTTGCCAGCCTGATCGCGCTGCTGGTGTTCTTCAGCTTCGCGTCGCCGCAGTTCCTGCAGGCCGACAACCTCGTGAGCATCCTGCAGTCCACCGCCGTGAACGGCGTGCTGGCCATTGCCTGCACCTTCGTGATCATCACCGCGGGCATCGATCTTTCGGTGGGCACGCTGATGACCTTCTGCGCCGTCATGGCCGGCGTGGTGCTCACCTACATGGGCATGCCGCTCGCGCTGGGCATCGCGGCGGCGATCTTCTTCGGTGCACTGGCCGGGTTCGTGTCGGGCGTGCTGATTGCCAAGCTCAAGATACCGCCCTTCATCGCCACGCTGGGCATGATGATGCTGCTCAAGGGCCTGTCGCTCGTGATCTCGGGCACCAAGCCGATCTACTTCAACGACACGCCGGACTTTTCGGCCATCTCGCAGGATTCGCTGATCGGCTACTTCGTTCCGTCGCTGCCGATTCCCAACGCGGTGCTGATCCTCTTCCTGGTGGCGGTGGCCGCGAGCATCGTGCTCAACAAGACCATTCTCGGGCGCTACACCTTCGCGCTCGGCAGCAACGAGGAGGCCGTGCGCCTGTCGGGCGTGAACACCGATTTCTGGAAGATCGTGGTCTACACGGTGAGCGGCGGCATCTGCGGCATCGCGGGCCTCCTGATTGCCTCGCGCCTGAACTCCGCGCAGCCGGCACTGGGACAAGGGTACGAACTCGACGCGATTGCCGCGGTGGTCATCGGCGGCACCTCGCTCAGCGGCGGCACCGGCACCATCGTGGGCACGATCATCGGCGCCTTCATCATGAGCGTGCTGACCAACGGCCTGCGCATTCTCTCGGTGGCGCAGGAATGGCAGACGGTGGTCACGGGCGTGATCATCATCCTGGCCGTGTACGCGGACATCCTGCGGCGCCGCAGCAGCAGTACGCATTGAGCCGATTTCCACAACCCAAGGAGACTTTGCATGATTCAAAGAAGAGCAGCCACCACCGCGCTGGCCGCGGCCCTCATCGGCCTGCCGGCTTTCGCCCAGGCACAGCAAGAGATCTACATTCCGCTCGTGTCCAAGGGCTTTCAGCACCAGTTCTGGCAGGCGGTGAAGTCCGGTGCCGAGCAGGCCGCGAAGGACCTCAAGGTGAAGGTCACTTTCGAAGGCCCTGAAACCGAGGCGATGGTCGACAAGCAGATCGACATGCTCTCGGCCGCGCTCGCCAAGAAGCCGCAGGCCATCGGCTTTGCCGCACTCGACAGCCAGGCCGCCATTCCGCTGCTGAAGAAGGCGCAGGCCGCGAAGATTCCCGTGGTGGCCTTCGACTCGGGCGTGGACAGCGACATTCCCGTGACCACCACCACCACCGACAACAAGGCGGCCGCGGCGCTCGCCGCCGACAAGATGGCCGAGATGATCGGCAAGTCGGGCGAGGTCGCGCTGGTGGTGCACGACCAGACCAGCCGCACCGGCGTGGACCGGCGCGACGGTTTCGTGAACCGCATCAAGTCGACCTACCCGAACATCAAGATCGTGAGCGTGCAGTACGGCGGCGGCGACCAGCTGAAGTCGACCGAAATCACCAAGTCGATCCTGCAGGCCTCGCCCAACCTCAAGGGCATCTTCGGCGCCAACGAGGGCTCCGCCATCGGCGTGGTCAACGGCGTGAAGGAGATGAAGCGCAACCGCAAGGTCGTGATCATCGGCTACGACTCCGGCAAGCAGCAGAAGAACGCCATCATCGACGGCAGCATGGCCGGCGCCATCACGCAGAACCCCGTGGGCATGGGCTACAAGACGGTGGAGATGGCGGTGAAGGCGATCAAGGGCGAGAAGCTGCCCAAGGTGGTCGATACGGGCTTCTTCTGGTACGACAAGACCAACATCGCAGACCCGAAGATCGCATCGGTTCTGTACGACTGATTCTTCTTCGAAGGCCTCGCTCATGACCATCGTTCGATCCATGCGCGTCCTGGACGTGCGCTTTCCCACGTCGCAGCAGCTCGACGGCTCCGATGCGATGAACCCCGACCCGGACTATTCCGCGGCGTACGTCGTGCTGGAGACCGACCAGCCGGGGCTCGAAGGCCACGGCCTGACCTTCACCATCGGCCGCGGCAACGAGATCTGCTGCGCGGCCATCGAGGCGATGCGCCACCTGGTCGTCGGGCTCGACCTGCAGTGGGTGGCCGAGGACATGGGCCGCTTCTGGCGGCATGTCACGTCCGACAGCCAGCTGCGCTGGATCGGACCCGACAAGGGCGCCATCCACCTCGCGACCGGCGCGGTGGTCAATGCGATGTGGGACCTGTGGGCCAAGTCCGAAGGCAAGCCGGTGTGGGCAGCTGGTGGCGGACATGAGCCCCGAGGAGCTGGTGCGCTGCATCGACTTTCGCTACCTCACGGACTGCATCACGCCCGAGGACGCGCTCGCGATGCTACGCAATGCAGCCGCCGGCAAGGCCGAACGCATCGCCACGCTGCAGGCCGAAGGCTACCCCTGCTACACCACCTCGGCCGGCTGGCTCGGCTACTCCGACGAGAAGCTGCGGCGGCTCGCGCAGGAGGCGGTCGATGCGGGCTTCAATCACATCAAGCTCAAGGTGGGGCGCGACCTGCAGGACGACATCCGCCGGCTGACCGTGGCGCGCGAAGTGCTCGGGCCCGATCGCCACCTGATGATCGACGCCAACCAGGTCTGGGAGGTCGACCAGGCCATCGACTGGGTGCGGCAGCTCGCGTTCGCCAAGCCCTGGTTCATCGAGGAGCCGACGAGCCCCGACGACGTCGAAGGCCATCGCAAGATCCGCGAAGGCATCGCGCCGGCGGTGAAGGTGGCCACGGGCGAAATGTGCCAGAACCGCATCATGTTCAAGCAGTTCATCATGCGCGGCGCCATCGATGTGGTGCAGATCGATTCATGCCGGCTCGGCGGCGTGAACGAGATCCTGGCGGTGATGCTGATGGCCGCAAAGTACCAGCTGCCCGTGTGCCCGCATGCCGGTGGCGTGGGGCTGTGCGAGTACGTGCAGCATCTATCGATGATCGACTACCTGTGCATCTCCGGGACGCGGGAAGGGCGGGTGATCGAGTATGTGGACCATCTGCATGAACACTTCGCCGAGCCTTGCGTGATCCGCGATGCGGCGTACATGCCGCCCACGGCCCCGGGGTTCTCGATCACGATGAAACCCGAGTCGCTCGAGCGCTATCGCTTCCGCGGGTAGATGGATCAACAGAAAGGCATCGTGCGCTCATGGACCTGAATCTGAAAGACAAGGTGGTGCTCGTCACCGGCGGCGGCAGCGGCATTGGCGCGGCCATTTCGCTCACGCTGGCACGCGAGGGGGCGGTGCCGGTGATCTGCGGCAAGAACCCGCTGGATGCAGCGTTCGAGCAGGAACTGCGCGGGCTGCAGCCGCGGGCGCGGTTTCTCCAGTTCGAATTGATGGAAGAGGCCGCCTGCGGCAAGGCCGTCGAGAGCACGGTCGCGGCGTTCGGCCGCATCGACGGACTGGTCAACAACGCGGGCGTAAACGACAGCGTGGGGCTCGAAGCGGGGCGCGAGGCATTTATCGCATCGCTGGAGCGGAACCTCGTTCACTACTATGTGATGGCGCATTTCTGCCTGCCGCACCTGAAGGCCAGCCGCGGCGCGATCGTGAACATCTCGTCGAAGACGGCGCTCACGGGACAGGGCAATACCAGCGGCTACACCGCGGCCAAGGGCGCGCAGCTGTCGCTGACGCGCGAGTGGGCGGCTTCCTTGCTGGAGGAGGGCGTGCGCGTCAACGCGGTGATTCCCGCCGAGGTGATGACGCCGCTGTACCAGCGCTGGATATCGGCCTTCGACGAACCCGACCGCAAGCTCGCGGCCATCACCGACAAGATCCCCCTCGGCCGCCGCATGACCACGCCGCAGGAGATTGCGAACACCGCGGTGTTCCTGCTCTCCGAACGGGCCTCCCACACGACAGGGCAGTGGGTGTTCGTGGATGGCGGCTACACGCACCTGGACCGGGCGCTGACCTGATCGCTTCCCCCATGCGCCACTGCCTTGCCCTTGACCTGAAAGACGACCCGGCGCTGATCGCCGAGTACGAGGCCTACCACCGCGACATCTGGCCGGAGGTGCGCGCGCATCTGCATGCGCATGGCGTGACGGGAATGGAGATCTATCGGCTCGGGACGCGGATGGTGATGCTGATGGAAACGGACGACGCGCGCTACGACGCCGAGGCGATGGCGGCTGCGACGCGCAGCGATCCGAAGATTCGCGCGTGGGAAGAGCTGATGTGGAAGTTCCAGGCGCCTACGCCGTGGACTCCGGAAGGCGAGAAAGTGGCTGGAGATGGATCGGATATTCAAGCTGTAGGTGCTTGCGGCGGCTTCGACATTCCTTTTTTGTCAGCCGCAACTCGAAGGCCGGCCATGGCTGTCGCAGGTCGATCCCCGAAGCGACGCTTCATGTCACTTTCCGCGTTGATTCATGCGCTCCTTTCCGGGCAGGGGGCGTGGGTATGAATCGTGCACCCGGTGCCGCGGCGTCTGATTCCCCTTCAATCTCAAATAGTTTTTTCATGATCATGTTTTCCCGGCGATGCGTTTCCGCACTGATGCTTTCGGCGTTCCTGTTCGGCTGCGGTGGCGGTGGCGGTGGCGGTAGTCAAGGGGGCGGCTTGGCCGCGCCGATCGGCCTGGCCGGCAGCAACAGCGCCAGCCAGGGCAGTACTGGCGGCAGCCAGGGTGGCGATGGCCAAAGCGGCGGCGGTACGGGTGGCACAAGTGGCACGGGCGGCACGGGTGGAGGCGTTTCACCCACCCCGGCGACCACCGCGTTGGCGACCAGGCTCGGCAAGCCCGCGCGGGTGCTGCTCGGACTCGGCGCGGGCAACCCCCTCGCGCAGATGAAAAGCCAGGACATCCACCCCGACATCGTCGACACCTACCTCGTAGGCGTTGGCGCAGGCGCCTGGCCCACCTGGAACAGCCCGGAAGGTGCGTACATCACCTACACCGCGCAGGACATCCAGGCTTACGGCGCGGTCCCGATGTTCACGCTCTACCAGATGGCAACGAGCGGCGAGGGCAACTTGAGCATCCTCAACGACGCGACCTTCATGAACAGCTACTGGGCGCAGGTGCGGCTGATGTACCAGCGCATTGCAGCCCTCGGCACGCCCGTCCTGGTCAATCTGGAGCCGGACTTCTGGGGCTTCGTCGCGGCGCAGGCGCCGTCTCGCGACGCGACGCGGGTGGTGGCCCTGGTGAACAGCCAGTCCGAATGCAGCGGCTTGCCGAACACCGCCGCCGGCCTGGGCCAGTGCCTGGTGCAGATGGGCAGGCAGATCGCGCCCAAGGCGCTGCTGGGATTCCCGCCCGCGTTCTGGAACGGCACCGCTGCCGAGGTCGGCGCGCAGATGCGTTCCGTGGGGGCGCAGCAGGCGGACTTCATCGTCGCCCAGACCACCGACCGCGACGCGGGCTGCAGGGAAGTTGCATCGCCGCCCGCGGAATGCACGGGGCGAAGCGGCCCGTTCTACTGGGACGAAAGCAACGTCGCCAGCCCGAACTTCCACGAGTCCCAGCGCCAGATCTCGGACTACCGCGCGGCGCTGGGCAACGGGCTGCCGATCCTGTGGTGGCAGACGCCGATGGGCGTGCCGTCCGCCACGCCGGGCGGCACCGATCTGCACTATCGCGACAACCATGTCGACTACATGCTGCGCAACGCCCAGGAGTACGGCGACACCTATGCCTTCGCGATCGTCTTCAGTGCGGGCGGGTCCGTCCAGACCTCCATCAGCACCGATGGCGGCCAGTTCGCCCGCCTGTCGGCGCAGTACCTCGCACGGGGCGGCGCTGCTTTGAAGTAGCGTCAGGGTTCACCCCAATCACCGGTCCGGCGATTCGGACGGCCTCATCGCCGCGCATCCGGATCGTCGGCAGACCATCCGTTTCATGCTTGCCTCGTTCCCCATGAAATCAACGACTTAGCGTGCCTTGCGCGCCACGCGCCGCGTGGCACATCGATTGCTCTGTACCAAGGCCGGCCGCATCGCCCGATGCAGGTCCCGGCCATGACACAGGAGACAAACCGATGAGCACCATGGGTGATCTTGACCCCACGGAAACCGGCGAGTGGGTGGACGCGTTCGGCGCGGTTCAACAACACCGCGGCAGCGAGCGCGCCAACTTTCTGCTGAATCGCCTCGTCGACGAGGGCCGCCGCGAGGGCGTGTACGTGCCCCGCTCGCTGAACACGGCCTACAAGAACACCATCCCGCCCGAGAAGGAAGAAAAGTCTCCCGGCAACCGCGAGATCGAGCACCGCCTGCGCTCGATCATCCGCTGGAACGCGATGGCGATCATCCTGCGCGCCAACAAGGACTCGTCCGAACTCGGCGGCCACATCGCGAGCTTCCAGTCGGCGGCCACGCTCTACGACATCGGCTTCGGCCATTTCTGGCATGCGGCCACCGACACCCACGGCGGCGACCTGCTCTTCATCCAGGGCCACAGCTCGCCCGGCATCTATGCGCGCGCTTTCCTCGAAGGGCGCCTGAGCGAGCAGCAGCTGCTCAACTACCGCCAGGAGTCCGAGGGCAACGGCATCCCGTCGTACCCGCATCCGTGGCTCATGCCCGACTTCTGGCAGTTCCCCACCGTGTCGATGGGCCTGGGCCCGCTGATGGCGATCTACCAGGCGCGCTTTCTCAAGTACCTGCATGGCCGGGGCCTCGCCGACACGGCGCCGCGCAAGGTCTGGGCCTTCATGGGCGACGGCGAAATGGACGAGCCCGAATCGCTGGGCGCCATCTCGCTCGCGGGCCGCGAGAGCCTGGACAACCTCGTGTTCGTCATCAACTGCAACCTGCAGCGCCTGGACGGCCCGGTGCGCGGCAACGGCAAGATCGTGCAGGAGCTCGAGAGCGTATTCCGCGGGGCCGGATGGAACGTCATCAAGGTGCTCTGGGGCAGCGGCTGGGACCAGCTGCTCGCCAAAGACAAGAGCGGCAAGCTGCTGCAGCGCATGGAAGAGTGCGTGGACGGCGAGTACCAGGACTTCAAGAGCAAGAGCGGCGCCTACGTGCGCGAGCATTTCTTCGGCAAGTACGACGAGACCCGCGCGCTGGTCGCCGGCATGAGCGACGACGAGATCTGGGGCCTCACGCGCGGCGGCCACGACCCCGAGAAGGTGTTCGCCGCCTATGCCGCGGCCGTCAAGCACAAGGGCCAGCCCACGCTGATCCTGCCGAAAACCGTGAAGGGCTACGGCATGGGCGAATCGGGCGAAGGCCAGATGATCGCGCACCAGGCCAAGAAGATGACGCAGGACGCGCTGCGCGGTTTCCGCGATCGCTTCCAGATCCCGGTGTCGGACGAAGAGCTGCCCAATGTGCCCTTCATCCGGCTGGCCGAAGACAGCCCCGAGATGAAGTACCTGCGCGAGCGCCGCGCCGCGCTCGGCGGCTACCTGCCGCAGCGCCGCCGCAAGTCGACCGCGCTCGAGATTCCGCCGCTGGCCACCTTCGAGCGCCTGCTCAAGGACACCGGCGAGCGCGAAATCTCCACCACCATGGCCTTCGTGCAGATGCTCGGCACGCTGGTGCGCGACAAGCAGATCGGCAAGCACGTGGTGCCCATCGTGCCCGACGAGTCGCGCACCTTCGGCATGGAAGGCATGTTCCGCCAGCTCGGCATCTGGTCCTCGCTGGGCCAGCTCTACAAGCCGCAGGACGCCGACCAGCTCATGTACTACCGCGAGTCGAAGGACGGGCAGGTGCTGCAGGAAGGCATCAACGAGGGCGGCGCGATGTCCAGCTGGATCGTCGCGGCCACCTCGTACAGCACCAACAACGTGCCGATGATCCCGTTCTACATCTACTACTCGATGTTCGGCCTGCAGCGCGTGGGCGACCTGGCCTGGCTGGCCGGCGACATGCGCGCGCGCGGCTTCCTGCTGGGCGGCACCGCGGGGCGCACCACGCTCAACGGCGAAGGCCTGCAGCACGAGGACGGCCACAGCCACATCCTGGCCGGCACCATTCCCAACTGCGTTTCGTACGACCCGACCTTTGCCTACGAGGTGGTGGCCATCGTGCGCGATGGCATGCGCCGCATGTACGCCGAGCAGGAAGATGTGTATTACTACATCACCCTCATGAACGAGAACTACGCCCACCCCGGCATGCCCGAGGGCAGCGAGGCGGGCATTCTCAAGGGGCTCTACCAGCTCAGCGACGGCGGCAAGACCCCGAAGAAAGGCCACCGCGTGCAGCTGATGGGCAGCGGCACCATCCTGCGCGAAGTGATGTTCGCGGCCGAGCTGCTGAAGGCCGACTTCGGCATTGCCGCCGACGTGTGGAGCGCCACCAGCTACAACGAACTGCGCCGCGACGGCATGGTCGCCGAGCGCTGGAGCCGGCTGCATCCGACCGAGCCCGCGCGCAAGAGCCATGTCGAGCAGTGCCTCGAAGGCCACGACGGCCCGGTCATCGCGGCCACCGACTACATGCGCAACTACGCCGACCAGGTGCGCGAGTACGTGCAGGCCGCGGGCCGGCGCTACACCGTGCTGGGCACCGACGGGTTCGGCCGCAGCGACTACCGCCGCAAGCTGCGCCGCTTCTTCGAGGTCGACCGCTGGCACGTGGCCGTGGCCGCGCTCAAGGCGCTGGCCGACGACGGCGTGATCAAGCACGCCGTGGTGGCCGAGGCCATCGAGAAGTATGGGCTCGATGCCGAGCGCGCCGCCCCCTGGACCGTCTGAGGCAAGGCATAGCATGAGCAACGCAATCGACATCCAGGTTCCGGACATCGGCGACTTCAGCGATGTGCCGGTCATCGAGATCTTCGTGAAGCCGGGCGACACGGTGAAGGCCGAGGACCCGCTGGTTTCGCTCGAGTCCGACAAGGCGACGATGGACGTGCCCGCGCCGCGCGGTGGCGTGGTGGAGTCCATCGCCGTGAAGCTGGGCGACAAGGTCAGTGAAGGCAGCGTCATCATGACGTTCAAGGCGGAGATCGGTGCTGCCGCGGCCGCACCGGCCGAAGCCGCCAAGCCCAGCGTGAGCGCCGCGCCGTCGGCCACCAGCGCGCCGGCCGGCGTGGCCGAGGTGCGCGTGCCCGACATCGGCGACTTCAAGGACGTGCCGGTCATCGAGATCTTCGTGAAGGTCGGCGACACGGTGAAGGCCGAGGACCCGATCGTCTCGCTCGAATCGGACAAGGCCACGATGGACGTGCCCGCGCCGCTGTCGGGCGTGGTGACGGCCATCGGCATCAAGATCGGGGACAAGGTCAGTGAAGGGTCGGTGATTCTGTCGCTTTCTACGGGCGATGCGCCCGTGGTGGGGGCCGCACCCTCACCCCAGCCCTCTCCCGCGAGCGGGAGAGGGAGTGAAGCCGCGGCGGTGGCGCTGCCTGCCGGCAATGCGGAGGTCGAAGCGGGCTTTGCACTCGCCTACGCCGGTCCTGCCGTGCGCAAGCTCGCACGCGAACTCGGCGTGGACCTCGGCAAGGTCAAGGGCACCGGCGACCACGGGCGCATCGTGCGTGCGGACGTCGAGGCCTTCGCGAAGGGGGGCGGTGCATCTGCTGCACCGGCCGTCGGCAAGGCTGCCGCCGCCCCTGCAGGCGGTGGCGTCGGCGGCATCGACCTGCTGCCCTGGCCCAAGGTCGACTTCGCCAAGTTCGGCCCGACCGAACGCCGGGAACTGCCCCGCATCAAGAAGATCAGCGCCGCCAACCTGCACCGCAACTGGGTCGTCATTCCGCATGTGACGACGCACGACGAGGCCGACATCACCGACCTCGAACAGTTCCGCTTGCAGATGAACAAGGAGCTGGAGAAGTCGGGCGTGAAGATCAGCATGCTGCCTTTCATGATGAAGGCGGCCGTGGCCGCGCTGAAGAAGTTTCCCGAATTCAACGCCAGCCTCGACGGCGACGCGCTGGTGCTCAAGAACTACTGGCACATCGGCTTCGCGGCCGACACGCCCAACGGGCTCATGGTGCCGGTGATCCGCGACGTCGACCAGAAGACCGTGCCCGACATCGCGAAGGAGATGGGCGAGCTCGCCAAGCTCGCGCGCGAGGGCAAGCTCAAGCCCGACCAGATGTCGGGCGGCACCTTCACCATCAGCTCGCTGGGCGGCATCGGCGGCATCTACTTCACGCCGATCATCAACGCGCCCGAGGTCGCCATCATGGGCGTCTGCAAGAGCTACTGGAAGCAGCACTCTTCCGACGGCAAGACCTACGCCTCGCGCCTCACGCTGCCGCTCTCGCTGTCGTGGGACCACCGTGTGATCGACGGCGCTGCCGCCGCGCGCTTCAACGTCCATTTCGCCAACGTGCTCGCCGATCTGCGGCGCGTGCTGTTCTGAAGGAAGCCCCCAAATGGCACACATGGTGGAAGTCAAGGTCCCGGACATCGGCGAATTCAAGGATGTCGCGGTCATCGAACTGCTGGCCAAGCCGGGCGAGGTGATTGCGGTCGACACCGGGTTGATCATGGTGGAGTCGGACAAGGCTTCGATGGAGATTCCGTCTAGCCATGCGGGGACCGTGAAGGAGCTGAAGGTCGCGCTCGGCGACAAGGTGAGCGAAGGCTCGGTGATCCTGGTCATCGAAACGGCTGCCGCTGCCTCCCCTCTCCCGCCTGCGGGAGAGGGGCCGGGGGTGAGGGCAACGGCCCCACCCTCACCCCAGCCCTCTCCCGCAGGCGGGAGAGGGAGTGAAGCGGCCGGCTACGCCGGCAAAGTAGATCTGGAGTGCGAAGTGCTCGTGCTCGGCGCCGGCCCCGGCGGCTACTCGGCCGCCTTCCGCAGCGCGGACCTCGGCATGAAGACCGTGCTGGTCGAACGCTACGCCACGCTCGGCGGTGTGTGCCTCAACGTCGGCTGCATCCCGTCGAAGGCACTGCTGCACACGGCCGGCGTGATGGACGAGGTGAAGCTGCTCGCCAGGCACGGCATCAAGTACACCGCGCCCGAAGTCGACATCGACGCGCTGCGCGGCTTCAAGGACGGCGTCATCAAGAAGCTCACCGGCGGCCTCACGGGCATGGCGAAGGCGCGCAAGGTCGAGGTGGTCACCGGCGTCGGCAGCTTCCTCGATGCGCACCACGTCGAGGTGGCGGGCGAGGGCGGTGCGAAGAAGGTGGTGAAGTTCGCCAAGGCCATCATCGCCGCGGGCTCGCAGGCCGTGAAGCTGCCCTTCATGCCCGAGGACGAGCGCGTCGTCGACTCCACCGGCGCGCTGCTGCTCAAGAGCATTCCCAAGCGCATGCTGGTCGTCGGCGGCGGCATCATCGGCCTGGAGATGGCCACGGTGTACTCGACGCTGGGCACGCGCATCGACGTGGTCGAGATGCTCGATGGCCTCATGCAGGGCGCCGACCGCGACCTCGTGAAGGTATGGGAGAAGTTCAACGCGCCGCGCTTCGACAACGTCATGCTGAAGACCAAGACGGTCGGTGCCAAAGCCACCCAGGCCGGCATCGAAGTGAGCTTCGAGGGCGAGAAGGCACCGAAGGGGCCGCAGGTCTACGACCTCGTGCTCGTGGCCGTGGGCCGCAGCCCGAACGGCAAGAAGATCGGCGCCGACAAGGCCGGCGTGGCCGTCACCGACCGCGGCTTCATCGAAGTCGACAAGCAGATGCGCACCAATGTGCCGCACATCTTCGCCATCGGCGACATCGTCGGTCAGCCGATGCTCGCGCACAAGGCCGTGCATGAAGCGCACGTGGCGGCCGAAGTGGCGCACGGCGAGGCGTCGTACTTCGACGCGCGGCAGATCCCCTCGGTGGCCTATACCGACCCCGAGGTGGCCTGGGCCGGCAAGACCGAGGAGCAGTGCAAGGCCGAAGGCCTGAAGGTCGGCAAGGCGGTGTTCCCCTGGGCCGCATCGGGCCGCGCCATTGCCAACGGGCGCGACGAGGGCTTCACCAAGCTGCTGTTCGACGAGGCCACGCATCGCATCGTCGGTGGCGGCATCGTCGGCACGCATGCGGGCGACCTGATCAGCGAGCTGTGCCTGGCTATCGAGATGGGCTGCGAGCCCGCCGACATCGGAAAGACCATCCACCCGCATCCGACGCTCGGCGAATCCATCGGCATGGCGGCCGAGGTCTTCGAAGGGCATTGCACCGACCTGCCCCCGGTGAAGAAGAAGTAGGCGCCGCCATGCCGCTCGCACTGGCTTTCGAGGCGCTGGGATCGGGGCCCCCGGTGGTGATCCTGCACGGCCTGTTCGGCGCGGGGCGCAACTGGACGCAGGTTGCGCAGGTGCTGGCCGCGGACCACCGCGTCTACCTGCCCGATGCCCGCAACCATGGCGCCTCGCCCTGGGCCGAGTCCATGTCGTACGCCGAGATGGCGGACGACGTGCTGGCGCTGATCGCGCGCGAGCAGCTGCAGCGGCCGTTCGTGATCGGCCACAGCATGGGCGGCAAGACGGCGATGGCCCTCGCGCTGTCGCACCCGCTGGCCATCGGCGGCGTGGCGGTGATCGACATCGCTCCCGAGAGCTACGCCGACCAGTTCTCGTCGTACGTGTCGACCATGCGCAGCTTCGACGCGGCCAGTGCGGCCAGCCGCCGCGAGATCCATCAGGCGCTGGCCGACAGTCTCGGCGCGGAGGCCCCGGTCGACTTCGTGATGCAGAACCTGCGCCGGCAGCACGACCGCTTCGACTGGCGGCTCAACCTGCTCGCCACCGGGCTGTGCATGCACGAGCTCTGCGGCTTTCCCGACGCGCTGCGCGACGCGCGCTACGACGGCCCGGCGCTCTTTGTCCACGGCGCGGAGTCCGCCTACGTGCCGCCTTCGTCGCTCGCGGGCATCCGCGCGCTGTTCCCGCACGCGCAGACCGAGCGCATCGCCGACGCCGGCCACTGGGTGCACGCCGACCAGCCCGCGGCGCTGCTGTACGGCCTGCGGCACTGGCTGGCCGGTGCGGGTACGCCCACGGCCCCTCTTTGACATTCCACGGAGACACCATGTCCGACGACAAACTGCGCGAAGCCGCCCTCGACTACCACCGCTTCCCCACGCCCGGCAAGATCTCGGTGAACCCGACCAAGCCGATGGCCACGCAGCGCGACCTCGCGCTCGCCTACTCGCCCGGCGTGGCCGAGGCCTGCATGGAAATCGTGCGCGACCCGGCCGAGGCGATGAACCTCACCTCGCGCGCGAACCTCGTGGCCGTCATCACCAACGGCACGGCCGTGCTGGGCCTGGGCAACATCGGTGCGCTGGCCGGCAAACCGGTGATGGAAGGCAAGGCCTGCCTGTTCAAGAAGTTCGCCGGCATCGACGTGTTCGACATCGAGCTCGACGAGAACGACCCCGACGCGCTGATCGACACCATCGCGCGCATGGAGCCCACCTTCGGCGGCATCAACCTGGAGGACATCAAGGCGCCCGAGTGCTTCTACATCGAGAAGAAGCTGCGCGAACGCATGAAGATCCCGGTGTTCCACGACGACCAGCACGGCACCGCCATCGTCGCGGCCGCCGCCATCCTCAATGCGCTGCGGCATGTGAAGAAGGACATCCGCGAAGTGAAGCTGGTGGCCTCGGGCGCCGGCGCGGCGGCGCTGGCCTGCCTCGATTTGATCGTGAGCCTGGGCCTGCCGATGAAGAACATCCACGTGTCCGACAGCGCGGGCGTGGTCTACACCGGCCGCAAGGAGCAGATGGACCCGAACAAGGCCCGCTATGCGCAGGACACCTCGGCGCGCAAGCTGGCCGACGTGATAGCCGGCGCGGACATCTTCCTCGGCCTCTCGGCCGGCGGCGTGCTCAAGCCCGAGATGGTCAAGGAGATGGCGCGCGATCCGATCATCCTTGCCATGGCCAACCCGGCACCGGAGATCCTGCCGGAGGACGCGCTGGCCGTGCGCCCCGATGCGATCCTGGGCACCGGCCGGTCGGACTATCCGAACCAGGTCAACAACGTGCTGTGTTTCCCGTTCATCTTCCGCGGCGCGCTCGACGTGGGCGCGACCACGATCAACGAGGAGATGAAGCTCGCCGCGGTGCGCGCCATCGCCGAACTCGCGCATGCCGAGATTCCCGAGGTGGTGGCGCAGGCCTATGGCGCCGTCGGCCTGCGCTTCGGCCGCGACTACCTGATCCCCAAGCCCTTCGACCCGCGCCTGATCGAGGCGGTTGCGCCCGCGGTGGCACAGGCCGCGGTCGACAGCGGCGTGGCGACGCGGCCGATCGCCGACATGAAGGCCTACCGCCAGCGCCTGTCGCAGTTCGTCTACCAGTCGGGCAGCAGCATGCAGCCGCTGTTCGCCGCCGCCAAGCAGTCGCCCAAGCGCGTGGTCTACGCCGAGGGCGAGGATGAGCGCGTGCTGCGCGCCGCGCAGGTGGTGGTCGATGAAGGCCTGGCGCGTCCGCTGCTGCTGGGCCGCCCCGAGGTGATTGCCGAGCGCATCGCGCAGTACGGCCTGCGCCTTTCGCTGGGCACCGACTGCGAAGTGGTCGACCTGCTCGATCCGGCCGTGCACGGCGACGCGGCCGAGGCCTACTACCAGCTCAAGCGCCGCGAGGGCGTCTCGCGCCTGGTGGCGCAGACCGAGATGCGCAGCCGCGGCACGCTGCTCGCGGCCATGCTGGTGCGCCAGGGACGCGCCGACGCCATGCTGTGCGGCACGCTGGGCGGCTACGGCGACCACCTGCGCCATGTGCGCGACGTGATCGGCCTGCGCGCGGGCACCAAGACCATGGCCGCCATGCAGATGCTGATGCTGCCGGGGCGCCAGCTCTTCATCTGCGACACGCACGTCAACCGCGACCCCGACGCGGCGCAGATCGCCGAGATCGCGCTGCTCGCGGCCGAGGAGGTGCGCCGCTTCGGCGTGACGCCGAGCGTGGCGCTCTTGTCGCACTCGAACTTCGGCGGCTCGGACGCGGCCTCGGCCGTGAAGATGCGCGAGGCGCTCGCGCTCATCAAGGCGGCCGATCCGCAGCTCGCGGTGGAAGGCGAGATGCGCGGCGACGCGGCGCTGTCGAAGACCATCCTCGACCACGAGTTTCCGGACTCGGCGCTCCAGACCGAAGCCAACGTGCTCGTCATGCCCAACGTCGATGCGGCCAACATCTCGTACAACCTGCTGCGCATGGCGGCCGGCAGCGGCATCACGGTGGGCGGCATCCTGCTGGGCGCGGCGCGCTCGGTGCACATCCTCACGCCGTCGTCCACGGTACGCCGCATCGTCAACATGACGGCGCTGGCGGTGGTCGATGCCAACTCGCACCGCAACGCGGCCTGACGAGGGTGCGGCCATGACCTTGCCCAAGACCGGCGGGCGCATGCCGCCGGCGTCTGAAATTTTCCAGGAGATTCCCGTGGACCAACCATCCGTCACACCCAAGCCCTTTTACAAATCGCTCTACTTCCAGGTCATCACCGCCATCGTGCTCGGGGTGCTGCTGGGGCATTTCTATCCCGACACCGGCGCGTCGATGAAGCCGCTGGGCGACGGCTTCATCAAGCTCATCAAGATGATCATCGCGCCGATCATCTTCTGCACGGTGGTGGTCGGCATCGCCGGCATGGAAGACATGAAGAAGGTCGGCAAGACCGGTGGCCTGGCGCTGTTGTACTTCGAGATCGTGAGCAGCATCGCGCTGGTGGTGGGCCTCGTCATCATCAACATCGTGCGGCCCGGCGCCGGCATGAACGTCGACGTGAGCCAGCTCGACACCAAGGGCATCGCGGCCTACACCGGTCCCGGAAAGATGCAGAGCACCACCGACTTCCTGCTCAACGTGATCCCGAACACGGTGGTCGATGCCTTCGCCAAGGGCGAGATCCTGCAGGTGCTGCTGATCGCGGTGATGTTCGGCTTTGCGCTGCACAAGTTCGGCGGGCGCGGCACGCTGGTGTTCGACGTGATCGAGAAGGGCTCGCACGTGCTGTTCGTGATCGTGGGCTACATCATGAAGGTCGCACCCATCGGCGCCTTCGGCGCGATGGCCTTCACCATCGGCAAGTACGGCGTGAGCTCGCTGCTGCAGCTGGGCCAGCTGATGGCCACGTTCTACCTGACCTGCCTGCTGTTCATCTTCGTGGTGCTGGGAGGGATCGCGCGGTTCCACGGCTTCAGCATCTGGAAGTTCATCAAGTACATCAAGGAAGAGCTGCTGATCGTGCTGGGCACGTCGTCGAGCGAATCGGTGCTGCCGCGCATGATGGCCAAGCTGGAGAACCTGGGCGCGAAGAAGTCGGTGGTCGGCCTGGTGGTGCCCACGGGCTACTCGTTCAACCTCGACGGCACCTCGATCTACCTGACGATGGCGGCGGTGTTCATCGCGCAGGCGACCAACACCGACATGACGCTCACCCAGCAATTCACGCTGCTGGCCGTGCTGCTGCTCACCTCGAAGGGCGCGGCAGGCGTCACGGGCAGCGGCTTCATCGTGCTGGCGGCCACGCTGTCGGCCGTGGGGCACGTGCCGGTGGCCGGCCTGGCGCTGATCCTGGGCATCGATCGTTTCATGTCGGAAGCCCGCGCGCTCACCAACCTGATCGGCAACGGCGTGGCCACGCTGGTGGTGGCCAAGTGGACCGGTGACCTGGACACCGTGCGCATGCACCAGCACCTGAACCAGGAAAGCGCGGCAGAAGCCGACGAGCCCGAACGCGTGCTCGATGCCACCGAGGCGCACGTGCCCGCGGGTTCGGGCCGCTGAGCGAGTCCGCCGAGTCCACCCCGCACCGCCGCCCCATGAGCACCCCTGAATCGAAGCACCGCGTCGTCGTCGTCGGCGGCGGTGCCGGTGGCCTGGAGCTGGCCACGCGGCTCGGCGACACCCTGGGCAAACGCGGCATGGCGGACATCACGCTGGTCGACAAGCACCGCACCCATGTGTGGAAGCCCAAGCTGCACGAGATTGCCTCCGGCAGCATGGACATGAGCGCGCACGAGGTCGACTACCTCGCGCAGGCGCACTGGCACGGCTTCCGCTTCCGGCTCGGCGAGCTCACCGGCATCGACCGCGAGCGGCGCGAGGTGCAGGTCGCGCCGTATCTTGACGACGAAGGCCGGCTGGTCACGCCCGAACGCGCCTTCGGCTACGACACGCTGGTGGTCGCCATCGGCAGCCTCAGCAACGACTTCGGCACGCCCGGCGTGCGCGAGCATGCGCTGCGGCTCGAATCGAAGACGGATGCGCAGCGCTTTCACCAGCGCATGGTCAACGCCTGCATCCGCGCGCATGCGCAGGCCACGCCGCTGCGGCCCGAGCAGCTGCATGTGGCGATCATCGGCGCGGGCGCCACGGGCGTGGAGTTGGCGGCCGAGCTGCATCGCACCACGCGCGAAGTGGTGGCCTACGGGCTGGACCGCGTCGATGCCGAGAAGGACATCCAGGTCAGCGTGATCGAAGCCGCCGATCGCGTGCTGCCCGCATTGCCTGCGCGCATGTCGGCCGCCACCGAAGCGCTGCTGCGCAAGCTGGGCGTGGACGTGCACACCTCGGCCAAGGTGGCCGAGGTGCTGCCCGAGGGCGTGCGGCTGGCCGATGGCCGCGTATTGCCGGCCGAGCTGGTGGTGTGGGCGGCGGGCGTGAAGGCGGCCGATTTCATGAAGGACATCGCGGGGCTGGAGACCAACCGCAGCAACCAGCTCGAGGTGCTGCCGACCTTGCAGACCACGCGCGATGAGCACATCTTCGCCATCGGCGACTGCGCGGCCTGCGACTGGCCCGAGGCCAACGGCGGCAAGGGCGGCCTGGTGCCGCCGCGCGCGCAGGCGGCGCACCAGCAGGCCTCGCACGTCGCGGCGCAGATCCGCCGCCGCCTGGGCGGAAAGACGCTCGAGCCCTACCGCTACCGCGACTTCGGCTCTCTGGTGTCGCTGGGCGAATTCAGCACCGTCGGCAACATGATGGGCGGGCGGGGCGGCGGCAGCCTGATGATCGAAGGCCGCTTCGCGCGGCTCATGTACGTGTCGCTCTACAAGATGCACGAGCTGGCGCTGCACGGCGTCGTCAAGGTCTCGCTCGACACGCTCGCGCGCCTCATCACGCGGCGCACCGAACCCCACGTCAAGCTGCATTGAGCAGCCAAGGGCAATGACTCGACCTTCTTTCGCACCAACCTCAAGGAGATTCTCATGTCAGACGATATCGTGATCGTGGCCGCGCAACGCACGGCGGTCGGCAAATTCGGCGGCGCGCTGGCCGGCACGCCTGCGCCGGAGCTGGGCGCGCATGTGGTGAAGGGGCTGCTCGAAAAGGCCGGCGTGCCGGGCGATGCGGTGTCCGAGGTCATCATGGGCCAGGTGCTTGCGGCCGGCGCGGGCCAGAACCCGGCTCGGCAGACGGTCATCAAGGCCGGCCTGCCGATCGGCGTGCCGGGCCTCACCATCAACAAGGTCTGCGGCTCGGGCCTGAAAGCCGTGATGCTCGCGGCGCAGGCCGTGAAGTGCGGCGATGCCGAGATCGTGGTGGCCGGCGGCCAGGAGAACATGAGCGCCGCGCCGCACGTGCTGCCCAACTCGCGCAACGGCCAGCGCATGGGCGACTGGAAGCTGGTCGACACGATGATCGTGGACGGCCTGTGGGACGTCTACAACCAGTACCACATGGGCACCACGGCCGAGAACGTGGCCAAGAAGTACGGCATCACGCGCGAGATGCAGGACGCGCTGGCGCTCGCCTCGCAGCAGAAGGCCGCGGCCGCGCAGGACGCGGGGCGTTTCAATGACGAAATCCTGCCCTTCAGCATTGCGCAGAAGAAGGGCGACCCGGTCGTGTTCTCGGCCGACGAGTTCGTGAACCGCAAGACCAGTGCCGATGCACTCGCCAGCCTGCGCCCGGCCTTCGACAAGGCCGGCTCGGTGACCGCCGGCAACGCCTCGGGCCTGAACGACGGCGCGGCCGCGGTGCTGGTGATGTCGGCCTCTCGCGCCGCCGCGCTCGGCCTGCAACCGCTGGCCGTGATCCGCGCCTATGCGAGCGCGGGCCTGGACCCGTCGCTCATGGGCATGGGCCCGGTGCCCGCTTCGCAGCTGGCACTGAAGAAGGCGGGCTGGAAGGCGCAGGACCTCGACCTGATGGAGATCAACGAAGCCTTCGCGGCGCAGGCCTGCGCGGTCAACCGCGAGATGGAATGGGACACGAGCCGCATCAACGTGAACGGCGGCGCCATCGCCATCGGCCACCCCATCGGCGCTTCGGGCTGCCGCGTGCTGGTGACGCTGCTGCACGAGATGCGCCGCCGCGGCGCCAACAAGGGCCTGGCCTCGCTGTGCATCGGCGGCGGCATGGGCGTGGCGCTCGCGGTTGAACGCGCCTGACCGATTTTCTTTGTCACACAACGCACCAAGGAGAAAGCAGATGAGCGAAAGCAAGCAGCAACACGTGGTCCTGGTCACCGGCGGCATGGGCGGCTTGGGCGAGACGATCTCCACCAAGATGGTCGATGCGGGCTACAAGCTCGCGGTGACCTATTCGCCGGGCAACAAGTCGCATGCGGACTGGGTGGCGCAGATGGCGCAGCGCGGCTACGAGATCCTGGCCGTGCCCTGCGACGTGGCCGACTACGACTCCTGCGCGCGCGCCGTGAGCCAGGTGCAGGAGGCCCTGGGTCCGGTCGATGTGCTGGTCAACAACGCCGGCATCACGCGCGACATGACCTTCAAGAAGATGGACCAGATCAACTGGAACGCCGTGCTGCGCACCAACCTCGACAGCCTGTTCAACATGAGCAAGCAGGTGGCCGACGGCATGGTGGACCGGGGCTGGGGCCGCATCATCAATGTGTCGTCGGTGAACGGCTCGAAGGGCGCGTTCGGCCAGACCAACTACTCGGCCGCCAAGGCCGGCGTGCACGGCTTCACCAAGGCGCTGGCGCTGGAGGTAGCGAAGAAGGGCGTGACGGTCAACACCATCTCGCCCGGCTACATCGGCACGAAGATGGTCACGGCCATCCCGAAGGAAGTGCTCGACAGCAAGATCCTGCCGCACATCCCCGTGGGCCGTCTCGGCAAGCCCGAGGAAGTGGCGGGCCTGATCATCTACCTCGCCTCGGAAGAGGCGGCGTTCGTGACGGGCGCCAACATCGCCATCAATGGCGGCCAGCACATGCAATGAACGCACGATCATGATTCTCAAAAATGGCATCGATCAGGCCGCGCTGATCAACAAGTTCACCGACGCCTCCGCCAGGCAGGGCGAAACCATCCGCCGTGCCGTGCACGAGGCCACGCTCAAGGCGCTGCAGGGCCGCGAGCTCACGCTCGCGAATATCCGGCAGGTGCTGGGCACGGTCACCAAGGCAGCCTCGGCCGGCGCGGAGGGCAGCAAGCTGCCCGCGCCAGACGTGGAGGCGCTGCTGGCCAAGGCCTTCGCCGGCATGGACGGCGCGCTGGAGCAGGCGGTGCTGGCCAACCAGCGTGCGCTGCAGCAGCTGGTCGACCAGGGCGTGAGCCTGCGCGAGACGCAGCTCAAGAAAGCGCTCGCCGACGTCGAGAAGATGGAAGACACGCTGTTGGCCGCGGTGCGCAAGGCGGCGCCGGCCGACGGCCCTTGGCGTGGAGTCTTCCAGGCCATGCAGGGCAAGGGCACCGGCACCGGCGCGCGCGCCACCGTGGCGCTCGAACAGCTCATGGAAGACACGCACAAGAACCTGCGCGATGGCCGTGCGCTGAGCCTGCGCGCCTCGCAGGCGATGCTTGACAGCTATGCCACGCTGGTGAGCGGCGTGCTGATCGGCATGTCCGAAGCCCTGAAGCAGGGCGGACCGGCGAAGCGATGACCCTCGCCGGCGATCATGGCCCGCACCGTGTTCTCCTGTCGGGTCATTCGCGGCAGGGCCGGCGAACTGCGCCATGCCTGACTGGACGCCTACTCTGAACGAAATGTTGCAGGACGCACGCCACCGGGCAGCCACTGATGCGGCGTTCACGGCCTTGTGCAATAACGGGTTCATGATTTCACGGGAGCCGGCCCGGCGCTTCGATCTGCCTTCTCAACGCTCCAGGCGATGGCGCGGCCTGCTGCGCTGGTGCGGCGCACTGGCGCTGGTGGCCGCGGCCGCCTTCGCCGGCCATCACTTCGCCATGCAGAACGGCCTCGCGCGGCTGCGCGAGGCGGCCGACCACCGGCTCGACATGCTCGCCACGGGGCTCGATGCCGACCTGGCCCGTTTCGAGTATTTGCCCGCGCTGCTGGAGATGACGCCCATCGTCCCCGCGCTGCTCGGTGCGCCCTCGGATGCGCCGCTGCGCGATGCGGTCAACCGCTACCTCGACGGCGTGAACGCCACCGCGGGCGCCGAGATGCTCTATGTGCTGGACGCCACCGGCACCTCGCTCGCGGCTTCCGACTGGAACCGGCCCGGCACCACTGTCGGCCAGGACCTGTCGTTCCGGCCCTACGTGATCGATGCGCTGGGGCAGGGCAGGGGCCGCTTCTACGGCGTCGGCATCACCAGCCGCAAGCCAGGCTACTACCTCTCGTACGCCTTGCGCCGCGGCCAGCCCACGCGCGGCGTGGTGGCCGTCAAAGTCAACCTGGAGGAGACCGAACGCGCCTGGCGCAAGCTGCCGGGCGACGTGGCGCTGGTCGACCAGCGCGGCGTGGTGATCCTCTCCACCCGCGAAGACCTGAAGTTCCGGCCGATGCTGCCGCTCGACGTTTCGCAGCGGGCCGAGGTGCAGCGCTCGCGCCCCTACGGCGAGGCCGGCCTGCAGCCGCTGCAGTGGACGCTGAAGGAGACGCTGGCGCGCGACGCAAGGATCATCGCGCTCGACGGCGTCGACCAGCTGGCCTCCACGCGCTCGCTGCGCGGCGCGCCATGGCAGCTGATGGCGCTCGACGGCCTGGCGCCGGTGCGCGTGGCCGCGCGCAATGCCGCCATCACCGCGAGCCTCGCCATGGCGGTGCTGCTGCTGATCGCCGTCGCGCTGTGGCAGCGCCGCCGCGCCGTGCGGCAGAAGCTGGCCAACCAGGCTGCGCTGCAGGCCGCGCACGACACCCTCGAGTCGACCGTGGTGGCGCGCACCGCGCAGCTGCGCGCTGCCCAGGGCGAGCTGGTGCATGCAGGCAAGATGGCGGCACTGGGCCAGATGTCGGCCGGCGTGGCACACGAACTGAACCAGCCGCTCACCGCGATGCGCACGCTCTCGGAGAGCGCCGCCATCCTGCTCGACAAGAATCGATTCGACGACGTGCGCGGCAACCTGCAGCGCATCCGGGGCATGGTCGACCGCCTGGCGCGCCTGACCTCGCAACTCAAGACCTTCGCGCACAAGAGCGAACTTCCGCTCGCGGCGGTGCCGATGGCGCGCGCCGTGGCCGACGCGCAGGCCATCGTGGCCGAGGCCACGAAGAAGAACGGTGTTGCCGTCGAGGTCGACGTGCAGCCCCCAAACCTGAGCGCCATGGCCGAAGAGGCCGCGCTGGGCAGCGTGCTCGTCAACCTGATGCGCAATGCCATCGACGCCATGCAGGCCTCGCCCCGGCGCACGCTGCGGCTCGAGGCGCGGCCGCAAGAGGGCAGGGTGATCCTGCGCGTGAGCGACACCGGCCCTGGCATTCCACCCGACATCCTGCCGCGCCTGTTCGAGCCCTTCGTCTCCAGCAAGCCGGCGGGCACCGGCCTCGGGCTCGGGCTCGCGATCTCGGCACAATTGGTGCGGGCCATGGACGGCACGCTGCATGCGGCCAACCTTCCGCAAGGCGGCGCCTCGTTCGTCGCCGACCTGCCGGCCGCCGTCCAGGCCATTCTTATTTCCACCCCCACAGGAGTGATCAACAAGTGAGCGAAGCCCCTGCCATCCGGGTGATGCTGGTCGAGGACGACGAAGACGTCCGCCTCAGCACGACCCAGGTGCTGACCCTGGCCGGTTTCGAGGTCGAAGCCTTCGCGAACGTCGAGCGCGCACGCGGCCACATCAACTTCGGCGTGCCGGCCATCGTGATCTGCGACGTGCGCCTGCCGGGCCTGAGCGGCGCCGAATGGCTGCCCGAACTGCACGGCATCGACACTGAGCTGCCCGTGATCCTGGTCACCGGCCACGGCCATATCGCGATGGCGGTGCAGGCCATGCGCGAAGGCGCCTACGACTTCATCGAGAAACCCTTCAGCTCCGAGCGGCTGGTGGCCATCGTGCGCCACGCCGTCGAGCGCCGGCAGCTGTCGCTGCAGGTGCGCGCGCTGCGCGATGCGCTGGAAAACTGGCACGGCATCCAGTCGGTGCTGATCGGCCGCTCGGCCCAGATGCAGCTGGTGCGCCGCACCGTGATGACGCTGGCCGAGACCTCGGCCGACGTGCTGATCTACGGCGAGACCGGCACCGGCAAGGAACTCGTCGCGCGCTGCCTGCACGACCACAGCGAGCGCCGCCGCCAGCATTTCGTTCCGCTCAACTGCGGCGGCTTGCCCGAGGCGCTGGCCGAGAGCGAGCTGTTCGGCCACGAGGCCGGCGCCTTCACCAGCGCCAACCGCGTGCGCGTGGGCAAGTTCGAGTACGCCAACGGCGGCACGCTCTTTCTCGACGAGATCGAGAGCATGCCGATGGCCGTGCAGATCAAGCTTTTGCGCGCGCTGCAGGAGCGCAGCATCGAGCGCATCGGCTCCAACAAGGCCATTCCCTTCGACTGCCGCGTGGTGGCGGCAAGCAAGGACGACCTGAAGGAGATGAGTGACCGCCAGAAGTTCAGGGCCGACCTGTACTACCGGCTGGGCGTCGCCTTCATCGAGCTGCCGCCGCTGCGCGAGCGGCGCGAAGACATTCCGCTGCTGTTCGAGCACTTCTCGCTGCTGGCCGCGAGCCGCTACGAGCGTGCGGCACCGCTGCCCACCAATGCCCAGCTGGCCGACCTGATGGCTTACGCATGGCCGGGCAACGTGCGCGAGCTGCGCAACGTGGCCGACCGCTTCGTGCTGGGCCTGCTCGGCGAGCGCCTGACGCAGACGCGCGGCACCGGCGAGGGCTCGCCAGCCCTGCCGCGCGCGCTGCCGCAGCAGGTCGAATCCTTCGAGCGCGCGGTGATCGTCGAGGCGCTACGCAAGCACCAGGGCGACCAGCCGGCCACGGCCGCCGCGCTCGCCATCGCGCGGCAGACGCTGCACGACAAGCTACGCAAGCTCGGCATTGCAGCGGAAGAATTCAAGTCCCAGTGACCCGCAGGCGGGCTCGTGCTTTGACAAGCTCGATCGCTTGGCAAAGGTCCCGCAACCGCTGTCTCAAAGCTTGGCGAGCGGCACCTGGAGGTCGACGAGCTGCGCCGCGTCGACGCTGGTGCGGCGCTCGATCAGGCGCCGCGCAAGGCGCAGGTCGCGCGCGGCGTTGGGGCCCAGCGCCGCAACGACCTTGTCGGCGTCGAGGAAGAACATCACGAAGCTGTTGGCGCTTCGGTCGCCGCGCAACACCACGCGGTGCGCGGGCGTGGGCATGCCGAAGATCTGCAGGTTGACGCCGTACTGGTCCGACCAGAACCAGGGCAGCGGCTGATGGTTCACCGCGATACCGAGCGCGGCGCGCGCGGCGGCGATCCCTTGTTCCTGGGCGTTCTGCCACGATTCGAGCCGCATCCGCCGGCCCGCCCATTCGCAATGCCATGTGGCCACGTCGCCCGCGGCCAGGATGTCGGGATCGGACGAGCGGCATTGCGAATCGACCAGCACGCCACCCTCGCACGCCAGACCCGCCTCGCGTGCGAGCTCGTCGTTGGGGACCAGGCCGATACCGACGAGGACCGCGTCGCAGTCGAGCGCGCGCCCATCGCCGAGCGAGGCCGTGAGGCCGCCTCGCGCGTTCTGCGCCAGGCGTTCGATGCCGGTGCCGAGCCGGACATCGACGCCATGGGCGGCGTGGAGCTGCAGCAGGTAGCCGGAAATTTCCGGTGGCACGGTGCGCTCGCACAGCCGGCCCATCGCTTCAACGACGGTCACGTCCAGGCCCTTCGTCCGGGCCGTCGCGGCCACCTCGAGCCCGATCCAGCCGCCCCCGGCAACGAGCAGCCGCTTGCCGGAAGACAGCGCGGCACCGAGTGCCGCCGCATCCTCGATGCTGCGCAGGCTGAAGACGCCAGGCAGATCGGCACCTGGAATATTCAGGCGGCGTGCCCGGCCGCCGTTGCAGAGAATCAGCTTGTCGTATGAAACCTGCGCTCCCTGCGTCAGGTGGAGTTGCTTCGCCGCGCGGTCGATGAAGGTCGCGCCGACGTTCGGCCGCCAATCGATGCCGAGCGCATCGAAGGCTTCCGGCTTCAGCAGCTGGGTCGTGTCCGCATGGGCGTCCCCGGAGAGCACCGCCTTGGACAGCGGCGGGCGTTCGTAGGGGCGATGGGGCTCGTCGCCGATCAGAATGATGCGGCCCGCGAAACCCTCGCTGCGCAGCGTCTGCGCGGCCCAGCCGCCGGCCTGGCCGGCGCCCACGATGGCGATGGTTTCGATGCTCATAGGGCGGCAACCTCCGCGCTGCGCGCTGCGGTATTCGCCTTGGGAGCGGCCCGGCGGCTCATGGCTTCAACCGAGCGAGAGAAACACCCGGCCCGCATCGATCTTCACGGGATACGAGCGGATTGCCTCGGTCACCGGCGCGCAGGTCGGCTTTCCGTCGCGCACGTCGAACTTGCCCTGGTGCAGCGGACACTCGATCTCGTGTCCTTCGAGGAAGCCATCGCACAGGCGCGCATGGCCGTGGGTGCACACGTTGTCGGTCGCGTAGATCTGGCCGTCCACGTTGTACAGCGCGATGTCGCGCCCGCCGACCTGCATGCCGACGACATCGTCGATGGGCACCTCGTCGACGGGTGCGGCATCGGTCCATTGGAAATCGCTCATGGCTGGCCTCAGAGGGGATAGATGACGGAGTTGGGGATCATCTCGCTGTCGTAGATGACCTGGCGCGAGGCGAACTTCAGCCCCTCGGCGGTGCGCACGACCACATCGATGGTGCGGCCTACGCTGAACACGCTCGAGAGTTCCGAGAGCTTGGTGCGGAACACCGCGTAGTTGGCCTCGCACTCGAAGCGGTCCGCTTCGGCCTTCAGCACGAGCGGCGTGCCGACGACGTGGCGCTGGTAGTAGGGGTCGTGGAACAGGGTCTCGCGGATGCCGTAGACGCGGTCCTTCAGCATGCCCTTGCTCTCGAACGACAGCGTCGCGAGCGGAAAGCCGCGTTCGTGGTTCTCGCGCGGCTGCAGGCGGTAGCTGCAGTCGTCCGTGAAGAATTCCGGCCAGAGTTCCCATTGGCCGGAGCTCACTGCCTGGGCGTAGCGGGCGTAGAGCTGGGTCAGGTCGAAGTAGTCCTGGAAGTTCATCTCAAGCCTCCATGACCTTGCGCCAGTATTCGTACATGCCCCGGATCAGTGTCTCCGTGACCATGTGGTCCGTGTCGCCGACCTCGCGTCCGCCGAGCTCGGCGAGCGTGCGGTGGAAGGGCTTCTGCTCGAAGCCCTTCTGCGAAAGCTCGATCACCTCGCCGTCGTCGGCCGAAACAAAGCCTGCCGGCCCGAAGAGGTTGGCCTGGCGCAGCCGCCGCAGCGTCATCGCCTCGTCGTCGTCCTCGAAGCCGAAGTGCGTCCAGACGAAATCGAAGGCGCCGGGCCCGCTCGGCTGGATGTGCCGGGTCGACACGCTGTTGACCTGCTGCTGGAAGATCACGCTCGGGAACAGCGTCATCATCACCGCCGTCGGGCCGTGCCACCATGGCTCGGGCACGATGTCCAGGAAGCGGTCGTCGTTGAGCTTCATGCTTTCCTTGAAGCTCGACACCTGGGTGACCTGGTCCGCCTTGCCGCTGGCGCCGCGCGTCGAGATCATCGCGGCATGCCGGTGATGGCGGTCCATCTTCAGCTCCGACTTGTTGTCCGCACGCCAGAGCCCGAAGGTGACGAACCAGGTGTGCAGCAGGCCCGGGTGGTACGGGTCCTTGATGTTCTCCTGCATCAGCTTCCAGTTGCCGGGAATGCGCTGCCGGTTGTAGCCGAGGATCGTCAGCTTGCGGCCGTTGAAGAGCCGGTCGAAGTAGCCCAGGATTTCCGGGCCCATGAAGTCCTCGAGCGATTCCACCTGCGCATCAAAGGACGCGAACACGACGCCGCCGCGCGTGGCGACCTTGAGCTTGTTGAGGCCGTGGTCGGCCGGCTTGAAGTCGGCCGGCATCCCGCCGTTGACCTTGCCGTCCTGCTTCACGCCGCGGCGAAAGGGCACCCCCTGCAGGTCGCCGCCCAGCGAGTAGTTCCACTGGTGGTAGGGACAGGTGAACCCGCCGGCCTTGCGGTTGCCGTGCCGCTCGCGGCAGAACTGCATGCCCCGGTGTGCGCACACGTTTTCCACGACGCTGATGGAAGCTTCCGCATCGCGCATCATGATCACCGAGCGCTCGCCGATCACCGTGCGCTTGAAATCGCCAACCTCCGGAACCTCGGCCTCCAGGCCCACGTAGCACCAGTGGCCCCGGTAGAAAAGGCGCTCGAGTTCACGCCGGTGCTGGTCGGCATCGGTGTAGGCCATGAAGGGGATGCGGCTCGTGCCTTTGTCTTCCCAGCGGATCTGCTGCGGAAAGACTGCTGCTGATGTGTCATCCATTTTTGTCTCCTGTGCGGCTGCGTCGCGTGGGCCGCTCGTCTCGTGGTTCCCGATGATCGGCAGTTCAGGCCTATCGTTCAATAGAATGTGCGAAATAGTTCATATAGATTTCGCGAATGGGGACGCCGTGGAGCTCAAGGACATCGACCTCAACCTGCTGGTGGTGTTCAACCAGCTGCTCATCGACCGGCGGGTGTCGAAGGTGGCGGCGAATCTCGGCCTTTCGCAGCCGGGCGTGAGCAATGCGCTGGCGCGCCTGCGCAAGCTGACCGACGACCCGCTGTTTCTTCGAACACCCAAGGGCATGGAGCCCACGCCTTTCGCCGAGCAACTGGCCGGGCCGACCGCGAGCGCGCTGCAGACGATCCATGCCGCCATCAACCAGCGGACCTCGTTCGACGCGGCCACGTCGACGCGCGCCTTCACCATCGGCATGACCGACATCGGCGAGATCTATTTCCTGCCCAAGCTGATGAAGGCGCTGGCGCGCGTGGCGCCCGGCCTCTCGATCAGCACCGTTCGCAACACGGCGGTCAATCTTCAGGACGAGATGGAATCCGGCCACGTCAGCCTGGCCATCGGCCTGCTGCCGCAGCTCAAGAGCGGCTATTTCCAGCGGCGGCTGTTCAAGCAGCACTACGTCTGCATGTTTCGCCAGGGGCACGCGCTGGACAAGCGGCAGATCTCCCTGGCTGAGTTCTCAAAGGCCGAGCACGTGGTCGTGATCTCCGAGGGAACCGGCCACGGCAAGGCGGACGAGCTGCTCGGCCGCAAGAAGATCGTGCGCAAGGTTGTCCTGACGGTGCCGCACTATGTGGCGGTCGGCCATATCCTGCACGGCTCCGACCTGGTGGCGACAGTGCCCGAGCGGCTTGCCCAGGCCCTGGCCGGGCCGTTCGGCCTGTCCTATGTCCGCCATCCGGCCAGGCTGCCCGAGATTGCGATCAGCCTGTTCTGGCACGGCCGGTATCACCGGGACCCCGCCGTCGCCTGGCTGCGGGCCTTGATCATCGAGCTCCACGGGGAAGGCGCAAACGGTTGAAGCTTCGCCGACATGCGCGAGGAGATCGGGCTGTGCCCTCCATCGAAAAGTTCCCCGATCAGCCGCGCGGATGGCCTTTTCTTGCCTGTACTGCGATGCGTCGCGGGACAAGGATCCCGATGTCCAGCAGCATCTGCGCCATGCCCTTGCCCAAGGGATCCATCCGCATCGAAGATGGGCCGCCACCATCCAGTGCATCGTGGACGAGAAGGTTCATCGAAGCGGTTCCGGGCAGATAGAAGCGACTGACCTTGCCTGCTGGAAGATGCTTGAAGTAGCCCTCGACGACTTCGGGTTGCAGCCTTTTCCAGAGCAATGGCAGCCATTCCGCACGCCGGGCAATGAGCCCGATGTTGGAGATGTTTCCCTTGTCGCCGCTACGGCCGTAGGCCAATTCGATGAGGCGGACCTCCTCTTGTGGCTCGTTGGCATCGACCCAGTCTTCGGGGAAGCGGGGCGGCGGCGACTGCGGATCTCTTGTACCGGCCGCGATATCGACCGCATGCCGCGAGCCATCGAGAACGAAGGTCGGCTGCACCGCTGTCTTGTCCAGGAGGAGGGAAAACGGCTTGATCAGCGGTGACACCGAAGGGCGCCCTCCGCCCGGGCTGGTGGTTCCTGGAGCCCAGGATGTGCCCGCGGGCGCAATCTCGCGTCCGAACATCGCCAGGGCCGCCTTCTGCGGGTGGTTGGCCACCACGCGCATCATGACTTCACGCACCTGGCGGGTGCGCGCATGCGGCCCGTACAGAGTTTCGGAGCCAATGACTTCAATGTAGGTCGAGGTGAAGGGGGGCAGGTTGCTCTGACGCAGGATTTCGCTGGTTCGCTCGATGATGGCTTCGGCTGTGCGGCGAGCCTTCTTCTCGGCATCGATGCCGATGATCACCATGCTCCCGGCGCAGCGGAAGCCATCCAGCTGAGTGGCCGATACCTTGTATTGCGATGTCGGCGCGCGGCCCTTGGCGGCGCTCACGCGCACGCGATTCTCTTCTTGCTGTTCGATCGTCACGTCCCGGAAATCGCAACTCACGTCGGGCAGCAGGTAGGCTCCGGGATCGCCGATCTCGTAGAGCATCTGTTCCGCCACATTGGCGCGGATCACTTTCCCGCCCGTGCCTTCAGGCTTGGTCACGATGAAGCTGCCATCGGCATGGCACTCCACGATGGGGTAACCGATGTGTGCCCAGTCGGGAATGTCTTCCCAATCGGTGTGCAGGCCACCCGTGGCCTGGCAACCGCATTCGATGATGTGGCCTGCCAGGCTTCCCGAGGCCAGCAGGTCGTAGTCGTCGACCTGCCATCCGAACTCGTGCATCAGCGGCCCCAGCGTTACAGCGCTGTCCACACAACGGCCAGTGATCACCACCTCCGCACCGGCTGCCAGTGCGGCGGCGATCGGAGCTGCGCCCAGATAGGCGTTGGCACTGAGTACCTTGTCCGGCAGCGCCTCGTTGGTGAACATGTCACGCGTGCCGCGCTTGCGCAGTCCCGGCATCAGGGCGCTCACGTCGTCGCCTTCGACCACGGCGATGCGCAGCATGATGCCCTGCGCATCTGCCAGCGCCTTCAGGGCGGCAGCGCAACCGTGCGGATTGATGCCGCCCGCATTGCTCACAACCTTGATGCCCTGTTGCTTGACCTCTGCCAGGACGGACTTCATCGCGATGTCCACAAAGTCCGTCGCGTAGCCCATGTCAGGGTTCTTGGCGCGTGCCGAGGCCAAGATGGCCATCGTCGTCTCGGCCAAGTAGTCGAAGACCAGATAATCGAGCCGTCCGCTCTGCACCAGTTGCGGCGCCGCGACCATGCTGTCGCCCCAGAAGCCGGATGCGCCACCGATGCGGACGGTGCGGGCCGTTGTGCCGGGAGTGCCTGTCATTGGGTGTCCTCTGCTCGGGCCAGCTTAGCGAAGCCTTCGCCGCGGCGCTTGTGTCGAGTGGCTGCACGGCCGCCGGAATGAAGCGCGGGCCGCAGCCAGTTCGCGCAAGACCGGTCCTGGAGCTTTTCCTAAGCTGGCACCCATACGACAGTCCGCGAACCCAACGCCAACCGGCACCTGCAGCACCACAGCGATGGCAATCATCGAGTCGAACGTTGTCCCTGGCAGCGAGGCCTTCGAGGCCAATCGCGCCGGCATGCTGGCCCTGATCGACCGCGTACGCGGCTACGAGAAGCGCAGCATTGCCACATCGGGCAAGTCCCGCGAGCGTTTCGAGAAGCGCGGGCAGCTGCTGCCGCGTGAGCGGCTGTCGCTGCTGCTCGACCCGGGTACGCCCTTCCTCGAGATCGGCTCGCTGGCCGGGCTCGGGCTGGACAATCCCGACCTGGAGAAGAGCGTGCCGGGCGGCGGGGTGATCGGCGGCATCGGCTGGGTCTCGGGCGTGCGCGTGATGGTCAACGCCTCCGACTCGGGCATCGATGCCGGCGCGCTGCAGCCCATGGGCATTCCCAAGCAACTGCGCATGCAGGAGCTGGCGCTGGAGAACAAGCTGCCCTATGTGCAACTGGTCGAGAGCGCGGGCGCGAACCTCATGACCTACAAGGTCGAGGAATTCGTCACCGGCGGCAACCTGTTCCGCAACATTGCGCGCATCTCGGCCGCGGGCTTGCCCGTGGTCACGGTCACGCACGGCTCGTCCACTGCGGGCGGCGCCTACCAGACGGGCCTGTCCGACTACATCATCATGGTGCGGGGCCGCTCACGGGCCTTCCTCGCGGGACCGCCGCTGCTCAAGGCCGCGACCGGCGAGATCGCGACCGAAGAGGAGCTGGGCGGCGCGCTGATGCATACCTCGATCTCGGGCCTTGGCGACTACCTGGCCGAGGACGACCGCGACGCGATCCGGCTGGCGCGCGAGATCCTGGCCAACATCGACTGGCAGCGCGGCATGCCCGCCGAGCCCGAACGCAGCTTCAAGCCGCCGCGCTACGACGCGGAAGAGCTGCTGGGCGTGATGCCCATGGATCACAAGCGCCCGGTCGACATGAAGCAGGTCATCGCGCGCATTGCCGATGACTCCGAGTTCCTCGAGTTCGGCGAGAACTACGGCGGCGCGACCGTGGTCGGCCACATCAAGATCGAAGGCATGCCGCTGGGCGTGATCACCAACAACGGGCCGATCGACCCGGCCGGCGCGACCAAGGCCACGCACTTCATCCAGGCCTGCTGCCAGTCGAAGACACCGATCCTCTACCTCAACAACACGACCGGCTTCATGGTCGGCAAGGATCACGAGGAGGCCGGCATCATCAAGCACGGCTCCAAGATGATCCAGGCCGTGACCAATGCCACCGTGCCGCAGATCACCATCTACTGCGGCGCCTCCTTCGGGGCCGGCAACTACGGCATGTGCGGACGCGGTTTCCATCCGCGCTTCTGCTTCTCCTGGCCCAACGCCAAGACAGCGGTGATGGGCGGCGAGCAGGCCGCGCAGACCATGATCAACGTGACCGAGGCCGCGATGAAGCGCAAGGGCGGCGAGGTCGACCGCGAGAAGCTCGCCGAGATGGAGCGCCGCATCATCGACCGCTTCGACAGCCAGATGAGCGTCTTCACCACCAGCGCGCACCTGCTCGACGACGGCGTGATCGACCCGCGCGACACGCGTGCGGTGCTGAGCAAGGTGCTGTCGATCTGCCGCGATGCCGAACAGCGCGCGCCGCAGAAGATGCAGTTCTCCGTGGCGCGGCCCTGAGCCGAAGAAAAAGAAGCGAGACGCACGCTCCATGGCCGCCTCGGCCTCCCCCCTCACTCCCTTCCGCAAGATCCTGATCGCCAACCGCGGCGAGATCGCCTTGCGCATCATCCGCAGCGCGCGTGCGCTCGGCTACCGCACGGTCGCCGTGTACTCCACGGCCGATGCCGGCGCGCGCCACGTGCGCGAGGCCGACCAGGCCGTGTGCATCGGCGAACCGCTGCCCGCGCAGTCCTACCTGCGCATTCCCGCGATCATCGAGGCGGCGAAGCTCAGCGGTGCCGACGCGGTGCACCCGGGCTATGGCTTCCTTGCCGAGAACGAGGACTTCGCGCGGGCCTGCCAGGACGCGGGCCTGGTGTTCATCGGTCCGTCGGCCGAAGCCATCGTGTCGATGGGCAACAAGGCCGGCGCCAAGACGCTGATGCAGGCGGCCGGCGTGCCCTGCATCCCCGGCTACCAGGGCGGCGACCAGAGCGAGGAGCGGCTCGCGGCCGAGGCCGTGCGCATCGGCTTCCCGGTGATGATCAAGGCCACGGGCGGCGGTGGCGGGCGCGGCATGCGGCTGGTGCCTTCGGCCAAGGAATTCCCCGAGCTGCTGCGCAGCGCGCGCTCCGAGGCGCAGAGCGCCTTCGGCGACCCCGAGGTGATCCTGGAGCGCGCCATCGTCGAGCCGCGCCACATCGAGATCCAGGTCTTCGCCGACCGCCATGGCAATGCGATCCACCTGGGCGAGCGCGACTGCTCGGTGCAGCGCCGCCACCAGAAGCTGATCGAGGAAGCGCCATCGCCAGCCGTCGACGCCGAGCTGCGCGCACGCATGGGCGCCACCGCGGTGGCCGCGGTCAAGGCCATCCGCTACGAAGGCGCTGGCACGCTCGAGTTCCTGCTCGACGCCGAGGGCAACTACTACTTCATGGAAATGAACACCCGGCTGCAGGTCGAGCATCCGGTGACCGAAGCCATCACCGGCCTCGACCTCGTCGCGCTGCAACTGCGTGTGGCCGGCGGCGAAGCGCTGCCGATCACGCAGGAGCAGGTGAACTTCCAAGGCCATGCGATCGAAGTGCGGCTGTGCGCCGAAGACGCCGACAAGGGCTTCATGCCGCAGAGCGGCACCATGGCGCTGTGGGAGATGCCGGCCCAGCTGCGGGTGGAGCACGCCTTGCGCTCCGGCGGCGAAATTCCGTCGTACTACGACTCGATGATCGCCAAGGTCATCAGCCACGGCGACACGCGCGAGGCCGCGCGGCGGCAACTGATGGCCGGCCTCGAGGATGCGGTGGCGCTGGGCGTGACCACCAACCAGGCCTTCCTGCACCGCTGCCTGGGCCATGCGGTCTTCGCGGCCGGCGGCGCCACCACCGCCTTCATCGCGCAGAACCAGGAGGCGCTGCTCGCGCCCGACACCGAGGCGCGCGCGCGCGCCGCCGCCATCGCGGCCGTGCTGCTCTACGAGACCACCGGTGCGCGCCGCGCGCCGTCGACCGGCCGGCGCATGACGCACAACCTGCCGATCTCGCTGCGCTTCGAGGTCGAGGACACCGCGGTGAGCGCAAGCGTCGTGCTGCAGCAGCAGCGCCATTTCGAGGTGTCGATCGGCGATGCCGCCTATGGTGTCGAGCTGGCCGAGATCGGCGAGCACGCCGCGCGCTTCGTGTGCGACGGCCTCTACGAAAGCGCGGCCTTCCACCGGGACGGCGCCACGCTGCTGCTGCATTACCGCGGAGTTCCGGTGCGCATCGAGGACAAGACCCGGGCCGCCACCGCGCGCCAGGGCGAGGCCGGCGGCGACGGCAAGGTGCGCGCCTCGATGAACGGCCGTGTGGTCGCGGTGATGGCAGCGGTCGGCGACATGGTCCAGGCGGGCCAGCCGCTCGTCACGCTCGAGGCCATGAAGATGGAACACATCCACGCAGCGCCGGTGGCCGGCAAGGTGATCGCGCTGCACGTGAAGACCGGCGACCAGGTCGCGGCCGGCCGTGTGCTGGTCGAGATCGAGGTGGCCGCCAAGGACGCAGCCGCGTCCTAGCACAATGTGAGCCTGGCGGTCACGCCCGCCACCCCGTCAACTCGCAACAATCTTTCAGGACTGATGTCGATGATCTACGAACTACGCGTCTATACCGCAATGCCTGGCCGGCTACCCGACGTTCTTGCCAGATTTCGCGATCACACCGTGGGCATCTGGAACCGGCTGGGAATTCGTCAACTCGGATATTGGACGACTGCAGTCGGACCTGACAGCAACGCGCTTACCTACATGCTTGTCTGGGAGAGCCTGGCCGATCGTGAGGTCAAGTGGGGCAAGTTTGTCGTCGATCCCGAATGGGTCGAGATCAGAAAGGCGAGCGAGGCAGCCGGACCGATTGTTGCGAAGATGGACAACTCGTTCTTGGCGCCAACCTCTTTCTCGCCTGCGAAATAGTCTCTTCTGCGGCGGACGACCGTCAGTCATTGACGGATCTCAGGTCGGGCTGGCCGGTGCGTGAGGCAACTGCACATTCAAGAGCAGGGCGACGGTTCCGGCCAGTCCGCAGAATGCAACCAGTTCGGCCGTGCCGCGTTCTCCGAAGTGCCGCTGTACTTGCTCGAACACGTCGTCCGCGACGCAATGGTGTTCGGTGAGCGCCAGGAAGAACCGCCCGGCTGCTTCCACCGATCCGCCATCCTCCGGAATCTTGCCGGCCGCAATTGCTTCAACCATCTCCAGCGAAAGCCCGGCCGACAAGGCCTTGGGTGCGTGAGTCTTCCATTGGTGGCGGCATTGCTGCCTGTGCGCAGCCATGAGGAAGACGGCTTCCAGCACCCGCTGCGGCAGTGTGCCGGTCCAAAGCTCGGTCGAGAGTTGTTCCAGAAGATCGGCGATTCGGGGGCTCCCCAGCAGGGGCAGGTAGGGGGCCGGCACGCGGCCGCGCCGCCGTGCGATCAGGTCGTAGGCCGCGCGCTGTTCTGCGGAGCGCAAGGCCTCGGCCGTCGCAGGGAAACGAGTGGCTGCATGTGGGCTTGCGGGCGTCGTCTCAGGCATTGGGCTTGATGTTGCCAGCCTTGACGACCGCCGCCCATTTCTCGATCTCCTGGCGGATGCGGGTCCTGAACTCCTCGGCGCTGCTGCCGACCGGCACGAAGCCGAGTTCGACGAGCTTCTGATGCAGCGGGCCCGCCCGCACGGCTTGCGCGGCGGTGGACGACAGCCGGGACACGGTGTCCGGCGCCAATCTGGCAGGGCCGATCAAACCGAAGATCGGCGTGGCGTCGACGCTGGGCAGCCCAGCCTCTTGCATCGTCGGCGTGTCGGGCAGTTGCGCGGCCCGGCGCGTCCCGGTGACTGCCAAGGCGCGGACGGTGCCCGCGCGGATGTGGTCGATCATCGTGGGGACCGTGGTGAACCCGAACTGGACGTGGCCCGCGAGCAGGTCGTTCAGTACGGTGCCGCCGCCGCGGTACGGCACGTGGTTGATGTCGATCGCGGCGGCCGTGCGCAACTGCTCGCCGGCCAGATGTGGCGCACTGCCGACGCCGGCCGATCCGTAGTTGAGACTGCCCGGCTTTGCCTTGGCAAGGGCGACGAACTCCTTCAGCGTCGCTGCGGGAACCGCGCTGTGCACGATCAGCACCAGCGGCGCCGATGCCATGAGCGAAATTGGCGCGAAGTCCTTCTCCGTGTCGTACGGCAGCGCGCTGCCGAAAAGCCCGGGGTTGATCACGAATGCCGTGTCGACGAAGCCGAGCGTGCGGCCGTCCGGTGCCGCCGTGGCGACGGCGCGCGTGCCGATCTGCGTGCCGGCACCTCCCCGGTTGTCGACAATCACCGGCGCCGCGACGGCGGGCTCCAATGCCTGCGCCATCAGGCGGCCGAGCGTGTCCGTGGCGGCACCCGGGGGGTAGGGCACGATGAGGCGGACCGCCGTCTTCGTGTCCGCGAGCGCGAGGCGCCCCGCGCCGAGAGACCCCACCAAGGAAAGCGCGGCGCCTCCGAGGATCAGCGATCGCCTTTTGTGCATGGGCATTTTTTGTCTCCTGAAAATAAGGTCTAGATGCAGCGCACGAAGCCGCTGTCGAGCAGCGCTGCTTCCGGGTCGGCGCCCAGCCCGGGCCGGTCCGTCAGCTGAAAGGCGCCGTCGACGCAGGGCACCGCGTCGCCGTAAGGCGTGAAGCCGAGATCGCAGAAGAGTCGCTCCACATGCACTTCGTCTTCCTGCGCTGCCAGCACATGCAGCGTGGCCAGCAACCCGGGGCCGAAGAAGGCCGACTGCGGGGCGCAATGCACGGCGCTGCCGGCGCACTCGCGCGAGAGCCGCAGCAGCGTGGTGACGCCGCCCGATTTGATCGCGCTCGGCTGCAGGTAATCGACGGCCTGGGCTCTCGCCATGGCGCTCAGTTCATGCACGCTGCTGGCGTTCTCGCCGGCTGCGGTCGGCACGCCGGTTCGCACGCGCAATGCACCAAGTGCCTCGATGTCCTCCGGCGGCCAGAGCGGCTCCTCGATCCAGTGCAGGCCGAAGGCCGCCATCCTGGCCACGACCTCGTCGGCCTGATCGACCGTCCAGGCGCAGTTCGCGTCGACCATCAGCGGCATGTCCGGGCCCATCACGCTGCGCGCGGCGGCCACGGCCTCGGGAGTCTTCTCGTGCAGCTTCACCTGTGTGAAGCCGGCTGCCAGCGCACGCTCCACATTCCTTTCCACCAGCGCCGTGTCGCCGTAGTACTGAAGCAGCGACGCGTACGCGGGCAGGCGGGTGCGTCTCGCTCCGCCGAGCAGGACATGCAGCGGCACGCCGGCGATCTTCGCCCTCAGGTCCCAGATCGCGATGTCCAGGCCGCTCAACGCATGCAGCACCGGCCCCGAGCGGCCCATGTTGTGCAGCGTGCGTTCAAGCGAAGCCATGAGCTCGGGGTCGGCCGCGTCCCGGCCAGCCGCGAGGGGGGCGACCCGGCTGCGAAAGATCGCCGAGAGAGCGTCGAGTTCGGCGCCATACGATTCGCCCCAGCCGACCAGGCCGTTATCGAGCTCGACGCGGACAAGGCCGCTGTCCAGCGTGGTTCTCGGCCGTCCGGCGAACAGGGGTGCCGGCGCGCCGTGGTCGAAGGGCAATCGAAGCTGGAGGCAGTCGATCGATCGAATGGTGGTGGACATCTGGCTTTCTGCGATGATTTGGTAGCGCTACCAAAAGCCCATGTTACGGCCATATGCGGGCCCGCGTGTGCGGGTTTCTATCTAGGCGCTCTCGCGCGAAACGATGGAGAAGCCGACGTCGACCTTTGCTTCTTCGACCTCGAGGCCTTCGCTTCGGCTCACGATGAACCGAGCCGCGAGCTGGCCGATGCGCGTGCTGTCGATGCGCACGGTGGTGAGCGAAGGCGAGACGTCCGCCGCGAAATCGAGGTCGCCGAAGCCGACCACGGCGATGTCCTGCGGCACGCGCAGGCCGCGCGCCGCGGCCTCGGTGACGACGCCGAGCGCCAGCACGTCCGAGCTGCAGAAGATGGCGTCGGTCTCGGGCTGATGCCGCAGCATCTCGCCCAGCGCCTGGCGGCCGCTGCGCACGGTTGCCGGTGCAACCACGGTCTCGACCTGCACAGCGACCGCGCGCTCGCGCGCCGGGCCGTGGAGCGCGGAGTCGACGAAAGCACTGGCCCGACGGGCCGCGCGCTCGTGATTGCCGCCGATGAACCCCAGGTGGCGACGGCCGCGCTCGATCAGGAACGTGGCCACGGCGGTCGCGATGGCCTCGTGCGAGAAGCCGACCAGCATGTCGATCGGGTCCTGCACCATGTCCCACGTCTCCACCACGGGAATGCCCGAGGCCACAAGTTGCCGCCGGCCGGCCGGAGAGGGCACGACCCCGCCCAGCACGATGCCGTCGGGCCGACGTCCGATGATGGCTTCGAGCAGCGCGTCCTCCTTCTGCGTGCCATAGCCGCTCTGGCCCAGCATCAACTGGTGGTCGCGGGCCGCGAGTTCGGCGATGAGGGACTGCACCATTTCCTGGAACACCGGCCCGGCAATCGAAGGAACGACAGCCGCGACCAGGCGGCTTCGCTGGGAGGCCAGGCTTCCGGCCACCCGGTTGGCGACGTAGCCCGTCGACTCGACCGCCGCGCGAACCTTCGCGAGGATGGCGGCCGAAACCTGCTCGGGCGTGTTCAGCGCGCGCGACACGCTCATCGCGGAAACCCCCGCCAGGCGAGCGACTTCGAGCAGGGTGATGCCGCCGGCAACTCTTCCGCGGCGCGGCGGCAGAGGCGAGGGCGCGGAACGTCCTGCTGCGGCAGGTTGTTTGTTCGAAGAGGTCGGCATGGACGGTGGCAAGGGGCGCGAAAAGCTTAACCGGATTCGCGGTGCGGGCCTCGGAAGGCGCCGGCCCCGGCCGTTATAGTCCGCTTCCAACCATGACAGATCGTCCTTTGCAGCCTCGCCATCTGAGCGTCACCGTGATGGACGTCGCCAAGCTCGCGGGCGTGTCGGCGATGACGGTGTCGCGGGTCTTCAATGCGCCCCACTCGGTCAACGCCAAGACGCTCGCCAAGGTGCAGGCGGCCGTGGCGGCCACGGGCTACGTGCCGAATCGTGGCGCGGGGGGGCTGCGCTCCGCCAAGACACGCCTGGTGTCGGCGGTGGTGCCGACCCTGTCGGGGCCCGTCTTCCTGGACACCATCGAGGCGCTGAATTCCCGGCTCCAGCAGCACGGCTACCAACTCATGGTGGGGCAGAGCGGATACAGCACGTCGACGGAGGACGACCTCGTGCGCGACATCATCGGGCGTCGGCCCGACGGCATCGTGCTCACCGGCGTCGTGCACAGCGAGCTCGGGCGCCAGCGGCTCCTTGCGGCGGGCATTCCGATCGTCGAGACCTGGGATGTGGCGCTCGATCCGATCGACATGCTGGTCGGCTTCTCGCACGAGGCCGTCGGCCGCAGCGTCGCGGAATACCTGCTCCAGAAGGGCCGCAGGCGGCTCGCCCTGATCGGCGGCGACGATCCCCGGTCGGTGCGCCGGGCCGAAGCGTTCACCGCCATGGCGCAGGCACAGGGTGCCGTGGCCCCGATCGTGCATCTCGTCCCCGCGCCGACCAAGCTCAGCGACGGGCGGCGCGCCCTGCGCTCGATCCTGCAGTCCAACCTGCCGGTCGACGGGGTCTTCTGCAGTTCCGACATGCTGGCGCTGGGCGTGCTGACCGAAGCGCGTGCCGCCGGCCTCGGCGTTCCCGCCGATCTTTCGGTCGTCGGTTTCGGCGACCTGAACTTTGCGGCGGACCTGGACCCGGCGCTGACCACCGTGCGGATCGATGGGCGGCGCATCGGCCAGATCGCGGCCGACTGCATCGTCGAGCGGGCCGCAGGACGGCGTCCGCCGGAGCTGATCGTCGATGTGGGCTTCACGATCGTTCGTCGGGCGAGCGCCTAGCGTGCTGGGCCTTCCTGGCGCGCGTCAGTGGGCGTGCCCCGGGACGGGGACGCGCCCTGGCTTCGGTTCGTCCTCGTGCTCATGGTCGTGCTCGTGGTCATCGTGCGGTGCGACCCCTTCGCGGGATTTTTTGAGCCACGTGCGCGCGAGCACCGGGTTGCGCTCGAGGCCAACACCGTTCTCATAAGCCAGGCCCAGGGCGCGTTGAGCCTGGGGATTGTCGGCTTTCGCTGCGCGCTTCAACCAGGCCATGGCCGTCGGCAGGTCCTTGCGGACACCGCTGCCCGACGCATAGCTTGCGTACAGCTCATATTGAGACTTCGCGGCGCATCGGTCGGCGCGGGTCGCGGTCAGCCGGTACCACTTGAATGCCTCGCGAGGGTTACGCTCGACGCCGCCCAGCCCTTGCTTGTAGAAGTCGGCCACCATGCATTGCGCGATCACCTCGCCGCCGTCCGCGGCGCGCTTGAACCAGTGGAATGATTTCGCGAGGTCCTTGGGCGTGCTGCCGTCTCCGTTGAAGTAAACGAAGCCCATGTCGGCCTGGGCTGGTGCGTACCCGTGCCGCGCCGACCTTTCGAGATGGCTGGATGCCACGTCCAGGTCCAGCGCCCGGCCCGTCCGGCCGCGGTAGTGGTTGGCGAGCTCATATTCCGCCTTCGCAAAGCCCTGGGCGGCGGACGCGGCGTAGAGCTTGAATGCCTGTCCCCTGTCCATCGGCACCCCCGCGCCGCTGCTGTATCGCCGTGCCAGCTCGTATTGCGCTTCGGGATCATCCGATTGCGCCGCCGCGGAAGAACCAGGAACGGCGAGGCAGAGCGCGAGGAGGGCAGGAAGAAGGCGAGCGGCCTTTGGATGATCTTGCGCCATCGAAGGATTTCCTCGCACAGCGGCCCCACCTCATTGGAAGGTCTGGGTCACGATGGCCGGCACGACGATCTCGCTCGCCCGGGTGAGCGAGATGGTCTTGGTCTGCCCCTTGGCGATGGTGGCGAGCACGGCCTGCGCATCGGCCAGCGAGCCCAGGCGCTGCGTGCGCAGGTACTCCGGCGGATGGAAGGTGCCTTTGTCCGCATGGACGGACTCGACGGGGCCGCCCTTGTAGGTGATGGTGGCGCCCAGGCCCGGACTGAACTGCGTGAAGCCCTCGGGGATGTAGCCCTTGTAGACCGTGTCCTGCACGTCGATGGCGACCTGCACGTAGTAGCCGCCCGGATCGTTCACGTACTGGTCCGTCGACGTCGTGATGCCGTTCGCCAGCAGGGGGAGCTTCGGGTTCTTGTTCTGCGGACCCACGAAGCCCTGGATGATTTTCCCGTCGTCCAGGATCCTGGCTGACACGGAGGTCAGGCCGGCTTCGCGCCCAGGCTTGAAGGGACCGGAGGTCGCGATGCTCTTGTACGTCGCATTCGCAGCGTCGCTCGCTGCGTAGGATGCCACCGAGCGGCGCTTCTCCAACTGGTTGGAGAACTCGCCGGTGATGTTCACGCCGCCGACGGCCGGCGAGTCGAACACCTTCGAGCGCATCGCATCGAGCATGGTCAGCGGGACACCCGCGTTCGCCGGGTCGCGGTTGTAGGCCTTCAGCGCCTGGTAGACCTCGACGATGGGAAACTGGTTGGTGTGCTGCGGTGCCACGAAGTCCACATCGAGCGTGTTCTGCAGATAGCTGAAGCCATGCTGGAACGACAGGCGCAGCCAGCCGTTGGCGGCGGTCGGGCTGTTGAGGCCATTGAAGCCGTAGCCCCCGTGATAGCCGAAGGTGTAGAACTTGCCGTCGTCCGGATTCTTCACCTTGAACAGCATGTTGGTGCTGCCGGGTGTGTGGCCCGGCGACCAGATCACCATGATCTTCACGTTGCCGTAGTCGTACCACTTGTCGTATTCGTACGAATGCGAGACGCGCTCGCGGATCACGGTCTCGCTGGCCGGGAGCGCACCCGTGATGTTCCAGACGTTGCCCTGCAGGTCGGACGTGACGCCCGTGGCGTCTTCCTTCGACGCCCAGAGCGCGATCGGCTTGCCGGCGTTGTCCATCATCCTGAGTTGCTCGACGACCGTGCCGTAATGGTCGCTGTGGCCATGCGTCAGCCAGATATCGGTGACCGATCGCGGGTCGGCGCCGACGAGCTCCAGGTTCCTCCAGTACTGGTAGCCGCTGCTGGGCCATCCGGCATCGACCTTGATCACTTTGTCGTCCGACGGATCGTTGGGCGTCCCCATGTCGGCCTTGAGCAGATACGAGGCAACTTCGTTGTCGCCCACGTAGTACATCGTGTTCTTCACCATCTCGAACGGCTCGGTGCTGCGGGAGTACGGCGCCGACGAGGGCGAGGTCGCGTTGATCTTGTTGTAGGGCTGGCCGGAGACAGGATCGCTGCCCTTGTCGTCCAGCATGGTGCTGAGCGTCGGCACGTCCCACACCGGCTTGCCGTCGGTGGTCGATTGCGGCGTGAAGTACCAGATCGCGACCACCTTGGCTTTGTCGGCCGCGAGGTAGTTGTTGTCGAAAAGCAGATAGGCGCTTTGGCGCGATGTGGTGCTGTGGTCGTAGCTGGCGGTGACCGGAATCGACGCGAAGTCGGAAGCGGCGCTCTTCGCATAGTCGGCGGTGTTGACGTTGAACACCTTCACATCGGGCGAGACCGCATAGGTTTCCTCGTAGCGCCTGATCGGCTGCGCATAGGGCCGACCGGCTTGGTCCGCCGTCAGGTTGTGGCCGTCACCCACGGTGATGGTGGCCCCCGTCTTGTCGTAGACCCAGCCCGCCGCGACCATCGGGCCGGGCGCGTTGTCGTTCCGGCTCACGGCCGCGCCGTACTTCTTGAGGTTGAACTGGGCGGCGGTCGATTTGCCCTTGGCGAGGATGACGTTGAAGATTGGCGCGGCGTCGACCGGAACGGCCACCGTGCCGGCATCGCTGCCGGGTATCCAATCCACCAGGTTGCCCGGCACAAGGTTGGCGAGGAGGGCGGCCGTCTTCGCAGTGGGAACGGCGAGCGACAAGCTCCTTGCGCCGCTCTGCGTGAGCACCGGGATGCTCACGGTGTCGTTGCCCTTGTCGTCCGAGATTGCAGCCGGCGTCCCGTACACCAGGCCCGCGGCCCTGAAGACCGGTGCGGCGGGTTGCACAGGCGGAGCCTCCGGGCTGCCGCCTGCGCCAGGGACCCAAAACCCTCCGCTGCCGCTCGAGTCGTCTCCTCCGCAGCCGAGCACCAGCATGGATGCGAGCAGCGCAGGAAAGATGCGCCGGTGATTCAGGACTGTCTTCATGATGGATCTCCAATGCCACGGGCTTCAAAGGTGTTGCAAGGAGCCATCGGGGTTGCGTCGATAGCGCTTGAGCATCTCGTCCCACATCTTTCGGGCCTGGCCCGGATGCCACGCATGGCCGATGTCCGACGTGATCTGCCAGCGGTACTCCGCGCGCCCGCTGTTCCAGATCTCGGTCGTGCGCCGCCCGTCGATCGCAATGGCCGGCGAGGAGAAGTTCTGGTTGACGGTTTCACGCCAGAACGTCCTCGCGGCCGTTTCGCCCGCGGTGCCCCCGGGGAATTCGGTCGGCAGTTCCTGCTCCCCCCGGCATTGCCACACCGGCAGCGCGATGTCGGTTCGCACAATGGCGTTCGCATAGCTGGCGGCCGAGAGGTGCCCCGAGTAGCAAGGCGCGATCGCTGCGAACAGTTGCGGGTGTTGGACCGCGATGCGGTTCGTGAGCGCGGTACCCTGCGACGATCCGTTCAGGAAGACACGGCCATCGTCGATCTGGTAGGTCTTCTTCATCTCCGCGAGCAGGTCGAGGAAGAACTGGACGTCGGGATTGTCTGCATCGATCGATGTCGTCCAGGTCGCCTTGAGACCATGCGGATACACAACGATGAAGCCTTCGTCGCGCGCAACGTCGTGCCACTCCGAGATCTGCGCCTGGAAGCGAGCCGACCCATTGCGGCCGTGAAACGAGAACAGCAGCGGAAGCTTCTTTCCTTCCGCCACCAGCTTCTGATATTGCGGAGGGACATACGTCAACCAGCGCCGCGGCTCGCCCGGGCGCAGGCTCTTGATCGTTTCCGTGAGCCCCATGTCCGCGATGCTTTTTTCCGCATGCAGCGTTCCGTTGTAGGACTTGTTGTCCGGGAAGCGCACCACCTTGCCGAACAGCTCTTCCCAGACCAGCCTCGAGATCGCGGCCGACTCCGCCGGACGGTCGAGCCGTGACAGCCTGACTTGCTGGACCGGGTTGTCCTTCACGAAATCCGTCACCGTCGGAAGGTCGCCAACTGCCTGCTGGTTTTGTGCATCCGTCGCATTCGCCTGCCGCCAGAAGCCCGTCTGCTTGGCAAATGGGTCGGCGCCGCACTGGAACTGCCAGACGGCCATGGCGGTCTTGGGCAGACTTTCCGCGGAGAGATTGAGCGTTGCCGGTTCGGCGGCGGCGCCGAACGACGCGACGCCGGTGGCCATGACGCCGAGCTCGCGCATGGCAAGCTCTTGCGCCATCGCGCCGCCGGATCCTGCGCCGGTCAGGAAAGTGGACATCGTCGACGGAAGCCCGTGGCGCGTGCGCACGGCTGCGGCCGCTGCGACGATGAACGCGTGGTCGTCGGATCGGGCCGTGTCCTTGGCCGTGTTCCAGCCTGTTGGCTTGGCCACCGGAAAGATCGCGACGAAGCCCTTCTCTTCGGCGAGCGTGGGCCAGCCGGTGAGACGGGCGTTGTCTTCCGCGGATTGCCCCGCCCGATGCAACGAGACGACCACTTCCACACCTCTGGCATCCTGGTCGCGAAGGGCGGCGACGTCGCGGGGCGCGTACTCGTAATACTGCCGATCCTCGCCATTGACGTTGATTGTCTGCAGGACCAGTGGAAGTGCTGCTGAGGAAGGGGCGGCTGTCGCGCCCGGCAAGGCGGCGCAGTCGTCGGTCACCGTCGCCTGGGCTGGCGGAGGTGCCGCAGGGGCAGGAATGAAGGCGTATCCGTTCGACCCGCCACCACCGCATCCTGAGAGCACGACCGATGCAGCCGCAAGCATCGTGAATTTCTTCATTCCTTGTCTCCTGTTGATTGCCCGCCGCCGATGCGGGGAAGTTATCGTTAACAAATTGAATTGTTAGCGCAACCAAATTGGGCGTTCATTCGGATAAACCCGGCAGCGAGGAATTCTTTTCCCAGCGGGAAGCGAGGGCAGGGCGCCCACTTGGCGCTCGCCAGGCAGATTGGGGTTAGCCCCAAGAAGAAATTTGAATGTTAACGTTAACATGTGGCGTGCAGATCGCATGGCAACCGCCGCGCGAGGTTCTCCTGTCAGGCACATTCAGCTCCGTTTGGAGCCATCCTCATGAACCCTCAAGAACTCAAATCCATCATGGGCTCCGGCCTGCTCTCGTTCCCGTTGACCGACTTCAACGCGAACGGCGACTTCCACAAGAAGGGCTACGAGCAGCGTCTCGAGTGGCTTGCTCCCTACGGCGCGAGCGCGCTGTTCGCGGCCGGCGGCACCGGTGAATTCTTCTCGCTGACCGGCGACGAATACCCCGGCATCATCCAGACCGCGGTCGACACCTGCCGCGGCGTGGTGCCGATCATTGCCGGCGCCGGCGGCCCCACGCGCTTTGCGATCCAGTGCGCACAGGCGGCCGAGAAGGCCGGCGCCCACGGCATCCTGCTGCTGCCGCACTACCTGACCGAAGCCGGCCAGGAAGGCCTGGCCGCGCACGTGGAAGCCGTGTGCAAGAGCGTGAAGTTCGGCGTGATCGTCTACAACCGCGCCAGCAGCCGCCTCCAGCCCGACACGCTGGCCGGCCTGGCCGAGCGCAACCCCAACCTGGTGGGCTTCAAGGACGGCGTGGGCGACATCGAGGCCATGGTGGCCATCTACCAGCGCATGGGCGAGCGCTTCGCCTACCTGGGCGGCCTGCCCACGGCCGAGGTCTATGCCGCGGCCTACAAGGCGATGGGCACGCCCGTGTACTCGTCGGCGGTCTTCAACTTCATTCCGAAGACGGCGATGGACTTCTATCATGCGGTCGCGAACGACGACCTGCCCACGCAGCACCGCCTGCTGAAGAACTTCTTCATGCCCTACCTCGAACTGCGCAACCGCGTGCCCGGCTATGCCGTGAGCATCGTCAAGGCCGGCGCCAAGATCGTCGGCCACGACGCCGGCCCGGTGCGCGCACCGCTGACCGATCTGAAGCCCGCCGAGATGGAACAGCTCAAGGCGCTGATCGACGCGCTCGGCCCGCAGTAATTCCCCTCCATCCATCCAACGGAGACATCATGAAAAAACTCTTGATTGCATTGGCCTGCTCGGTTTCGATGGCCGCTTTTGCGCAGACGGCGAACTGGCCTGAAAAGCCCGTGACCATCGTCGTGCCATTCCCGGCCGGCGGATCGACCGACATGGTGGCGCGCGCGATGGCATTGCAGATGCAGACCAAGTTCGGGCAGACCTTCCTTGTCGACAACAAGCCGGGCGCCACGGGCACGATCGGCGCCGGTTTCGTGAAGCGCGCGGCGCCGGACGGCTACACCTTGCTGGTCTCTTCGCTCGGTGCCTTCGTCGTGACGCCGCACCTGCAAAAGAGCGTGCCATACGACGCGACCAAGGATTTCGACTACATCAGCGTCCCGGTCCAGGCGCCGAACGTGCTGGTCGCCAGCCCCGGACAGAAGGCGCGCACCGTGGCCGAAGTGATTGCCGAGTTGAAGGCGAACCCGGGCAAGGTGAGCTTCGCGAGTTCGGGCAACGGTTCGTCGGACCATCTGTCGGCCGAGGTCTTCTGGCAGCAGACCCAGACCGAGGGACTCCACATTCCCTACAAGGGCGGCGCGCCTGCGATCAACGACCTGCTGGGCAACCAGGTGAACTTCTCGTTCCAGAACGTCAATGCCGTGCTCCAGCACATCAAGGCCGGCAAACTCCACGCGATCGCCGTGACAGGCGACAAGCGCTCCCCCGTCCTGCCCAATGTGCCGACGCTGGCCGAGGCCGGTGTAAAGGGGGCCGAGGTCTATTCCTGGCAAGGTCTCGCGGCGCCGAAGGGCTTGCCGCCGGCCGTCAAGGAGAAGCTCGCCGCGGCCGCCATTGCCGCCATCAACGACCCGGAGGTGAAGAAGCGCATGGTGGAGCAGGGCCTGGAGATCGTCGCCAGCACGCCGGCCGAGTTCACGGCCTTCCAGGCCCGGGAATGGACCCGCTGGAAGACGCTCATCGAGACACGCAAGATCACCGCCGATTGACAGCCACGGGTCCACGCTGCGGACCCTTCTCCTTCACTGAACCCATGACGACACTTCAGTCCTCCTCTCTTTCGTTCTCCAGCCCCGTCGTCACCGGCATGCGCGTGGTGCCCGTCGCGGGCCACGACAGCATGCTGATGAACCTCAGCGGCGCGCACGGCCCGTTCTTCACGCGCAACCTGCTGATCCTGACCGACAGCGCGGGCCACACCGGTGTCGGCGAAGTGCCGGGCGGCGAGAAGATCCGCCAGACGCTCGAAGATGCGCGCGGCCTCATCGTGGGCCAGCCCATCGGCCGCCACAACGCCGTGCTCAACAGCCTGCGCAGCGCGTTTGCCAACCGCGACAGCGGCGGCCGCGGCCAGCAGACCTTCGACCTGCGCGTGACCATCCATGCGGTCACCGCCGTCGAGGCGGCGCTGCTCGACCTGCTGGGCCAGCATCTCGAGGTGCCGGTGGCGGCCCTGCTCGGCGAAGGCCAGCAGCGCGATGCGGTGCAGATGCTCGGCTACCTGTTCTATGTGGGCGACCGCACCAAGACCGATCTGCCCTACGAGAGCGATCCGGGCGCCGGCGACGACTGGTTTCGCCTGCGCCATGAAGAAGCCATGACGCCCGAGGCCATCGTGCGCCTGGCCGAGGCCACGCATGCGCGCTACGGTTTTACCGACTTCAAGCTCAAGGGCGGCGTGCTGCGCGGCGAGGAAGAGGTCGAAGCCATCCGTGCGCTGCACGAGCGCTTTCCCAAGGCGCGTGTCACGCTCGACCCGAACGGCGGCTGGCTGCTGCAGGACGCCATCCGTCTCTGCCGCGACCTGCATGGCGTCATGGCCTATGCCGAAGACCCCTGCGGCGCCGAAGGCGTGTTCTCGGGCCGCGAGGGTGATGGCCGAGTTCCGCCGCGCCACGGGTCTTCCGACCGCCACCAACATGGTCGCGACCGACTGGCGCGAGATGGTGCACAGCCTTTCACTGCAGTCGGTCGACATTCCGCTGGCCGATCCGCACTTCTGGACGATGCAGGGCTCGGTGCGCGTGGCGCAGCTGTGCCAGGCCTGGGGCCTGACCTGGGGCTCGCATTCGAACAACCACTTCGACGTGTCGCTGGCCATGTTCACGCATGTGGCCGCTGCGGCACCCGGCAAGGTCACGGCCATCGACACCCACTGGATCTGGCAGGACGGCCAGCGCCTGACCAAGGCGCCGCTGCAGATCGAGGGCGGCTTCGTGAAGGTGCCGACGCGCGGCGGCCTGGGCGTGGAGCTCGACATGGACGAGGTCGAGAAGGCGCACCAGCTGTACCTGAAGCATGGCCTGGGCGCGCGCAACGATGCGCAGGCGATGCAATACCTGATCCCGGGGTGGGCATTCGATAACAAGCGTCCCTGCATGGTGCGCTGAGGCCATACACAGGTCTCGTGCGCATCACATACAAGTTGGCGAGCAACACGGACCGGAGCACCAACTGGTCGTGGCGGCCGATATTTGCGGCGACGGAGGAAGAGGGGGAGGGGTGATCGAACACTGGGCGGCTGCCGACTACAGCCGGCCCGCTCAGCCGCTCGTAGCGGCCTTGCGCTTCTTTACGGCGACTGCACTAAATGGGGCTGTGCGATTGCGGTCCACTCGCTCGTCACCCGACTGCCGATGTCGATGTCGATGAACTGCCCGAGGCCGAGTGTCGAGCATGTTGCGCCTCGGGTTGAGGAAGGGGATTTCGCGTCGAGCGGCATCAGGCTGCGGCCTTCGGAACGCTCTCGAGTCGCATCGCGTCGTTCAACACCTTGGCGGGCACGTCCGGCCTCTCGAGAACAATGAAGTGACCGGCGCCAGGCACCTGGACAAAGCCGGCCGCGGGGAGGAGATGCTTGTTGGCTTGTCGGTCGGAAGGTCGTGACCAATCCTTCTCTCCGTAGATGAGATGAACGGGTGCGCTGACCTCGGGGTAGCGGGCGCGGGCCGCGATGAGGCTGGGCAGGTTGCCGTACACCGCGCGGGCGACGACCGGATAGCCGGACCGACGTCCGACCTTCAACAGTTCATCGAGGTAGTCATCTCGCAGGGCGGCCGTGTTGCCGAGGCCCCCGCGGAGCACGGCGCGTACGATCGGCTTGGGTTCGACGCCCGCGATGGTCTGGCCGATACCCGGCGCCAGCGCGCCGGTCACGATGAACCGGGCCAGCAGGCTGGACCGCGCGATGCCGCCCGCGTAGTCGTAGGCATTGATCGCCACGACACGCCGCACTCTCTCGGGCAGATCGGCCGCGGTGGTGAGGGCGAGCGTCGCGCCCATCGACTCGCCGAGCAGTGTTACGTCGCGCAGGTCGAGTCGAGTGATGAGGCTCTTGACCGCCTCGCGCATGGCCGGCTCCTCATAGGAGGCGCCCGGCACGATCTGCGAGTAGCCCATGCCTGGGAGATCGAGCGCATACACCGTGTACCGCTCCCGGACCAGCGGGATGAGGTGACGGAAGTGCTCGGCCTGGGTGCGCACGGTGTGCAGCAGGACCAATGGTGGCCCCATTCCGCCCGAGAGATAGCGCAATCGCCCCAGGCTTCCCCCGTTTGATCCGAGCAGATCCAGAAAGTGTTCCCCGGTTCCGGGAATCCTGATGTCGGAGGAAAGTGGATCATTGCTGGTTGGTGGCACGGTGGGATTTCCTTGAATTTTCAGAGGGCGTGGCCCCGGGGCCATGGATGGATGCATGCTTACTGGCGCACTCAACGCGCCTTCATGCTGATGCCAGAGCGGGCGCGGTTCGAATGCGATACGGCCACTCAGCGCAAGGGCTGGTAGCGCGATGCCGCTTCGTTGCTGGAGAGGTGGGGCGCCATCGCCTTGCGCGCGCCTTCGTAGGCGTCCCAGAGGGCGCCGTCATGCAGCGCAGGAAGCGTCACCGACTCGCCGCGCTCGAAGCCCTGCAAGGCGGCGTCCACCAGGTCTTCGGCACGCATCACGATCTGCGCCGGCAGGTGCTCCACGGGAAGGCCGCCGCGTGCCCAGAACTCGGTGGCCGTCGCACCCGGCAGCACGGCTTGCACCCGTACGCCCTTGCCGGCCAGTTCGTGCTGCAGCGATTGACTGAAGGCCAGCACGAAAGCCTTGCTGCCGCCATACACGCCATTCAAGGTTTCCGGCGAGACGGCCGCGATGGAGGCGATGTTGATCAACGCACCGTTGCCGCGTGCCACGAAGCCTGGCACCGCCGCGTAGCTCAGCCGGGTGAGCGCCGTCACGTTGAGGTCGATCATGCGCACCATCTGGTCCACGTCGCTCTCCAGCAGCGACGTGTGTGTGCCCATGCCGGCGTTGTTGACCAGCAGGGTGATGCTCGCATCGTCCTTGAGCTTGTTTTCCACGCTGCGCAGCGCCACCGGGTCGTTCAGGTCGGCGGGAAAGACCTCCACCGCGCGGCCGTGGCGGTTGCTGATCTCCCCGGCCAACGGGTTCAAACGCTCGCGGCTGCGGGCAACGAGGATGAGGTCGTAGCCGCGACTCGCCAGGCGGTCGGCGTAGAGGGCGCCGATGCCGGAGGAGGCTCCGGTGATGAGGGCGGTGCCTGGGTTCGTCTGCGTCATGGTGGTGTTCCGTTCGTGATTGCGATGGAGCGTATGTTGCGCCGTCTGGCGAATGGCGTAAATGACGCGTATAGTCACTTTTTATGCCATACCCCTGGAGATAAAAAATGCACAAAATCGGCTACGTCCTGCCGGCCGGCTTTCAGGTGATGGCGCTGGCCACGCAGGCGGTCTTCGAGTTCGCCAACGTCGTGGCGGGCGAGCCCTTCTACGAGGTGACTTGCCACTCGATGCCTGGCGGCAGCGTGAAGGCTTCGCTGGGCATGGCCCTGCAGACGCGTCCCTTCACCGCACGCAGCACGGCCGACACCTGGATGGTGGTGGGCGTGCTCGACCCGTTGGCCACCCCCTCGCCACCCGAGCTGCTGCATGCGTTGCGAAAGTGCAGCGCTCGCGCGCGTCGGACCGTGGGGCTGTGCACCGGAGCTTTCGTTCTGGCCGAGGCCGGCTTGCTGGCAGGGCGACGCGCCACGACGCACTGGGCTTATGCGGACGCACTGCAACGGCGGCATCCCGACGTCCAGGTCGAGCCGGACCGCATCTTCATCGCCGATGACCCGATCTGGACCTCGGCCGGCATGACGGCGGAACTGGACCTGGCGCTCGGCCTCGTCGAAAAGGACCTCGGCGACGACGTCGCGCGATCGGTGGCACACAGGCTGGTCATGCATCAGCGCCGTTCGGGCGGCCAGTCGCAGCATTCGGAGATCCTGAATCTCGCGCCGCGCTCGGACCGCATCGCGCGGGCGCTGGAGCATGCCCGCCGCCACTTGGCGCAGTCGCTGAGCGTGGAAGAACTCGCTGCGGCCGCGAATCTCAGCCCGCGCCAGTTCAGCCGTGTGTTCACGGCCGAGACCGGCCAGTCGCCAGCCAGGGCGGTAGAGCGTCTGCGCGTGGAGGCAGCGCGCTTGATGATCGAGCGCAGCCGCCATCCGCTGGAGGTGGTCGCACGCGAAACGGGTTTTCGCGATCGGCGCCATCTTCGCGAGGCGTTCGTGCGGGGCTTCAACAAGCCGCCTCAGTCACTCAGGCGCGACGCCCGCCTGGGGTCCTGAAGCGTGTCGAGATGACGGTGACAGTCTTGCCATGCGTCGTGCAGGGCGGCCAGGCGTTGCTCTGAACTCTCATAAGGTCTGGCATAGGCCCACTCCCTGGGACGTCTGAACGAAGCGCTCGGCTTTGCCGTTGGCCTTGGGCGTGTAGGGGCGGGTTCGGATGTGACGGATGCCCAGTGGCAAATCGCTCGTTCAATTTAACATAACATACATTGTGTTCATTTCAGTTGTGGGAGGCTCCGAGGCAT